>CAYMKW010000028.1:0-3767 GCA_964391365.1 uncultured Microthrixaceae bacterium
CGCCCAGCACGGCCCGTCGACCGGATGCTGCTTCATCGTCGTGACCCCCGACGCCGAGCGGACGATGAACACCTACCTGGGGGCGTCGGTCCACTTCGGGCCCGACGACGTGGACGAAGCGGTCATCGCCGCCGCCCAGGTCCTGTACCTGGAGGGCTACCTGTTCGACACCCCCGAGGCCCAGGAGGCGTTCCGGACCGCAGCCCGCCACGCCAACGCGCACGGCACGAAGGTGGCCGTGACGCTGTCGGACGGGTTCTGCGTCGAACGGCACCGGGGTGCGTTCCGGGCCCTGATCGAGGACCACGTCGACCTGGTGTTCGCCAACGAGGCCGAGATCACCTCGTTGTTCGAGGTGGACGACTTCGACGCCGCCGCCGAGCGGCTCCGTCACCACGGGAGCGTCGCCGCGCTGACCCGCGGCGCCGCCGGCTCGGTCGTCGTCACCGAGGACGACCTGATCGAGGTGCCGGCGGAACCGGTCGCCGCGGTGGTGGACACGACAGGCGCCGGTGACCTCTACGCCGCCGGGTTCCTCCACGGGTTCAGCACGGGTCGGCCGCTGGACGTGTGCGGCCGGCTCGGTTCGATCGCCGCCGCCGAGGTGATCTCCCACCTGGGTGCCCGCCCGGTCACCTCGCTGCGCGACCTGGCCGGCGACCTGCTCGCGTGAGCGGAGCTGCCGCATCGGTCGGTCGCGACGAGCTCGCCGCGCGCATCGATCACACGGTCCTGAACCCGTCGGCCACCGACGAGCAGATCGCCCACGCCGCCGGCGTCGCCGTGTCGGCCGGGTGCGCATCGTTGTGCGTCGCTCCGGTCTGGGTCCGCTTCGCCGTCGAGGCGGTCGGTGGGCGGATCCCGGTCGCCGCGGTGGTCGGGTTCCCGCACGGGACCTCGCTGAGTTCGACCAAGGCCCACGAGGCGGCGTCGGTCGTGGCGCTCGGAGCCAGGGAGGTGGACGTGGTCGCCGACCTGTCCGCGGTCGGCTCCGGTGACCTGGTCGCCGTTGCGGCCGATGTCGCCCAGGTGCGCTCCGCCGTCCCTGACGCCGTGGTGAAGGTGATCCTCGAGACGGCGCTCTGGACCCCGAGCGTGGTCCGGAGCGCAGCCGAGGCGGCGCTCGACGGTGGTGCCGACATGGTCAAGACGTCCACGGGTTTCCACCCGGCCGGCGGCGCCACCGTCGAGGCGGTCCGGGCGCTCCGCTCGGCGGTGGGCGTCCGGGCCGGGGTCAAGGCATCGGGCGGGATCCGCGACCTGGCCGGCGCGCTGGCGATGGTCGAGGCGGGTGCCGACCGCCTCGGCTGCTCGGCCACCGAGCAGTTGCTGGCCGAGTTCGACTGAGGGCCTTCAGGCGGCGTCGACGCAGGCGGTCACGACGGGCACCAGGTGCTCGAGCGACCGGGCACCCGAGTCCAGGACCTCCCGGTGGTCGATCCGGTCGGTCAGACCGGCGGCCGGATTGGTCACGAGCGACACGCCGGCGACCTCGGCACCGAGGTGGGCCGCGGCGATGGCCTCGAGCACCGTCGACATGCCGACGAGGTCGGCCCCCATCGCCGCCAGGGCCCGGATCTCCGCCGGGGTCTCGAACTGCGGGCCCACCAGCCCGGCGTAGACCCCCTCGGGGACCGGTCCGACCTGCGCCCGGACGGCCCGGCGGATCCGCGACGAGTAGAGGTCGCAGAGGTCCACGAACCGGTCGTCACCGGACCCGCCGTTGCCGTTGCCGGTGCCGTTGCCGGTGCCGTTGCCGGTGCCGTTGCCGTTGCCGTTGCCGGTGCCGATCGGGCCGATCAGCGGACTGGTGCCGGTCAGGTTCAACTGGTCGGCGACGAGTACGGCGGTACCGACCCCGAACTCCGGTCGGATCGACCCGGCCGCGTTGGTCAGCACCACGGTCCGGGCGCCGGCGAGCACGGCGACCCGGACGGCGTGCACGACGTCGGCGGCGTCGTGTCCCTCGTAGAGGTGGCACCTGCCCGCCACGACCAGCGTGTCGGTCCCAGCGATCCGGACGGAGCGCAGTTCCCCGGCGTGGCCGCTCACGGTCGGCTGCGGGCACCCGGGGAGCGAGGCGACGGGCAGCCGACCCGACGTGGGACCCAGCAGGTCCGCCAGTCCCGCCCAGCCGGTCCCGAGGACCACGGCCACGCGGTGCTGCCCCAACTCGTCGACCACACGGCCGGCGTGGTCCCGGAGCGTCGTCCAGACCTCGTCGTCCCCCGGTCGCTGCACGGGTCGAGTCTGGCAGCTTCCGTCGGCGGTCGAGGGACTCGCCGTGCCGTCCGGGGGAGCCGTCGGTAGCCTTCAGAGGTCGCCGGGTCGGACCCGGTCGACCTGCGAGGAGCACCGGGGCGAACGTGCGGACCATCGAGCGACCGAGCGCGACGCCGGCCGGGCCGCCCGCGCCCGGCGGGGAGCCCGCCGGGTCTCGACGCGCCGATGTCCTGGCCCTGGTCCTGGGCCTGCTCGGTCTCCCCGTGCTCGCCTTCGCGGTCCTGTCCCGCTGGGGCGTGGTCGCAGCGCTCTTCCTGCTCTTCCTGGCGTCGCTCGGGATCTTCGCGGCTCGCAAGGGGTTCCTGTTCGTCGAGATGGTGGGGTTCCTGATCCACTTCGACGGCATCGGGCTCGGGCCGGTCCGGGCGGGCCGGATCCTGGCGGCGGTGGCGCTGGGCGTGGTCCTCTGGAAGCTGGTCGTCGAGAAGTGGCGTCCGCCCGCCATCCCGGTCCGCCACTGGCTGCCCCCGATGGGGGTGATGATCGTCGCGGTCGCCAGCGGCGCCTGGGCTGCCGAGGCGGGTCAGTGGTTGTTCCAGATGGGCCTGCTGGGACTGGCCGTGGCGTTGTTCAGCGTGACCGGCCTGCTCGTGGACAGCCACGAGAAGGTGATGCGGTACCTGCGGGCGTTCTGGATCGGGGGTCTCTTCGGGGCGGCGAACGGCGTGGTCTCGCTGTTCCTCGGCGGACGGTCCGAGGGCTTCGGCGGTGACCCCAACTACTTCGGGCTCCTCCAGGCGTCGATGATCCCGCTGACCATCTACTACCGGCGGAACGCCCGGACCCCGCGCGAGAAGCTCCTCTACTCGTTCGTCCTCGTCTACGTGTTCGCCGCTGCTGCCGGTGCGGGGAGCCGCTCCGGGGCACTCGGGGCCGCGCTCGCGCTCGTCGCCGCCATGGTGACCAAGCCGGGGTTGTCCTCGGGCCGCCGGATCCGAACGGGTGTGATCGCCGTGCTCTGCGGAGGGGGTGCGTTCCTCGCCCTGTTCTTCCTGAACCCGGCGAACGCCGCCCGCGGCTTCGGCGACCGAGGGGCCGGTCGCCTCGACTTCTGGACGACGGCCGTGAGCCTGGTCGAGGACCAGCCACTGTTCGGATACGGATTCGGCCAGCTCAAGGTGCTGATCCCGCAGAACCTGGCGTCGACCCCCGGGGTCCAGGAACTCGACGAGGTCCGCACGGAGGTGTCGTCACACAACACCTTCCTCGACATCATGGGCGACCTGGGTGTGGCGGGCCTGGTGTTCTGGGTCGCCATCTTCGTGGTGACCATCGTCGGGTTCCTCCGACCGCGCTGGGCGCAGGTCCGGGAGGTCTCCATGACGATGGCGGTCATGATGGTTCCCATCCTCTCGGGGATGATGCTGCTGCCGTTGTTGAACAACAAGCTCGCCTGGAGCCTGATCGGACTCTCCGCTGCGTTGCAGGTGCCCTCGAAGGGCGCCCGGTGGCGGGGGTACGCAGGGGCCGAACGTCGACGCCGG
>CAYMKW010000028.1:3867-22981 GCA_964391365.1 uncultured Microthrixaceae bacterium
GCGTCGGTGACGTCCGGGTCGGGTCCGGCGTCGGTGACGTCCGGGTCGGGTCCGGCGTCGGTGACGTCCGGGTCGGGTCCGGACTCCGGCGACGACGGCGCGGTCGATGATCGCCCCCTCCCGGTGCTGGCCTCGCGTCCGGGTCGGCCTCCCACGATCCACCCGTTCGAGCGTGAGACGTGGACCTCCCCGGCGCTGGCCCGCTGGGACCTGCGCATCTCGCAGCGGTTCCGTCGGCTGATCATCGCCGGCGGACTGGCGGGTGCCGTGGTGTTCGGGACCGTCGCATCGTCGCTGCCCGCCCAGTACGTGGCGAGCGCCGGCATCGTCATGCCGGGCCTCGAGGACTCGGCCGGGTCCCGGCGGATCGTCGTCTCCGAGGAGGCGGTCCAGGGCATCCATGCGATCGTGAACTCGGGTGCGTACGCCCAGGCGCTGCAGCGTCTGTCCGGGGTGGACCTGACCATCCCGCAGGTCGAGGACCGGGTGGACGTGCTCCGGCCCGATTTCGCGGCGTACATGGACATCCGTTTCACCGACAGCGACCAGGCGGTCTCCGAGCAGGTCCTTCCCTACCTGGTGGCGGCGCTCGACGAGGTCATCGCCGAGGGTCGGAGGGCGTCGGTCGACCAGGTCGCCGACGAGGTCCGGCCGGTCTTCCCGGGGGAGCAGCGCTTCTACACCGGTGCGATCTACTACCCGGTGTCGGACGAGGCGTTCGTCGAGCTGGTGCCCCGACCCGTCGTCTGGGCGGGCATCGTCGGCGCCATGACCGGAGCCCTCGTGGCGCTCGCCTTCGTGCTCTACCAGCAGCGTCGGCCCAGGGTGAACAACGACGACGACCTCGACACCGAGCTCGGGCTGTCGGTGTGGGCGCACGTCGCCCGACTGGGTCGTCGCTTCGCTGCGTCCGCCGACCAGTTCGCCCAGGTGCCGGCGGCGGCACTCGACCGTTCGCCCGTCGACGAGGGCCTCCCCGGCGTCGAGGGTGCCGACCTCACCCGGGTCCGTCGGATCGTGGTGACGACACCCCGTCCGGATCGGGCGGCCCGCGGGCTCGCCGTCGGGGTCGCTGCGTCCCTGGCCGCGTCGGGGCAGCGCGTCGTGTTCGTCGACGCCCAGGTCGACCGCCCCGCGATCTCCTGGCGGCTGGCCCCGTTCCGTCGCCGCGGGCTCGTCCAGGTGTCGAGCGGCGAGTGCTCCCTGGGGTCCGTGATCCGCAGGGTGCCCCGGATGCTGCTGCCGGTCGCCGTGCGCCGCACCCTGGGACGCTCGGGTGACCTCCTCCGCTTCGTCCCGGCGGGCTGGTTCCGACCCGGTGAGCAGCCGGTCGTGCGCCCGCAGGTCCTGGACCCGCTCGGTGACGATGTGGTCGTCGTCGTGCTCGCCCCGTCGCTGCTCTCCGGCGTGTCGGCCGGCCCGTGGCTGCACTGGGCCGAGGCCTGTGTCCTCACCCTGGTCGAGGGGCGGACGGTCACCTTCGATGCGGAGGACGCCGCCGAACGGATCCGGTCGTTGTCGGCCGAACCCCACGGCATCGTGATGCTCGACGTCTGAGCGAGCCGTCGGTGGCGGTGCCGGGGGCTAGGTTGATCCCGTGGTCGACGAGCCCGGAGTTCAGGTCGCGGCCTGGGTCGACAACCACTGTCACCTCGGTGACGAGCACCTCGCCGACGGCGACGACCGCGAGACGGTGGTCCAGCGGGCCCGGGAGGCCGGTGTCGTCGCACTCGTCGACGTCGGCACCTCGCTCGAGACCTCTCGTGAGGCGGTGGCGGCAGCCCGTTCGCTGCCCGGGGTCCGGGCCACGGTGGGGCTGCACCCGCACGACGCGGTCGACGGCTGCGCCGGACTGGCGGACCTGGTCCGGGACGGCCTGACCGACGGCGCCGTGGTGGCGGTGGGGGAGTGCGGACTCGACTACCACTACGACCACTCGCCCCGTGACACCCAGCGCCGGGTCTTCGTCGAGCAGATCGAGTTGGCCCACGAGTTCGACCTGCCGCTGGTGATCCACACCCGGTCGGCCTGGGACGACACCTTCGACGTGCTCGACCAGGTCGGGACGCCGTCGCGGACGGTGTTCCACTGTTTCACCGGTGGCCCCGACGAGGCCGCCGCCGCCCTGGAGCGGGGGGCCCTGTTGTCGATCTCGGGCATCGTCACGTTCCCGAGCGCCCCCGAGCTTCGGGACGCGGTGGCGGCGACGCCGCTCGAGCGGCTCATGGTGGAGACGGATTCGCCGTACCTGGCACCGGTCCCGCACCGGGGCCGGCGGAACGAGCCTGCGTGGGTGGTGCACGTCGGGCAGCAGATCGCCGATCTCCACGGAGTGGACGTGGACCGGGTCGCACGTGCGACGACGGCCACGGCGATGGCGTTCTACGGACTGGATGCGGACGGTTCCGATCGGCGAACCGACGACGGGCCGACCGATGGATCCGACTGAGTCCGACCCGGGAGCCGCGTCCGCGCCCCGGGTGGTGCGTCGGTCTGGTCGGGCCGGTTCCGGTCCCCACGGCGAGGTCGACGGCCCCCGGACCGGCGGTCCGCGCCCCGACGGCACCGTCCTCGGTGTCCCGGTGCGTTACGTCGTCGCCGTCGCGGCCACCGTCGTCGCCGTGCTGGTGCTGGTCGTCGCCTCGTCGCTGGGAGGGGACGAGGAGGACCAGGTGGCGGTGACGACGTCCACGTCCACCCTGCCGCCGCCGCCCCTCGGCGGACCGCCGAGGACGATCGAGGTCCAGCCCGACTGGTACCGGAAGGGCTACAGCCTCTACTCCGAGCGCGGGCCGACGCCGACCGTGTCGTCCCTGCCGCCGACGACCGTCGACGAGGAGAAGGGCTCCTCCAACGGCGGGTCGCGATCCTCGGGCGGGTCCTCCGGGTCGTCGAACGGCTCCGGGTGAGCCTGCTCGGAGCCGGCGATGTACGGCGACTCCTCGACGAGGCCGGCGCCACGGCCCGTCGTTCGCTCGGCCAGAACTTCGTGGCCGATCCGGGCACGGTCAGACGCATCGTCGGAATCGCCGAACTCCCCGCTGGTTCCCCCGTCCTGGAGGTCGGGCCGGGACTCGGTTCGCTGACCCTCGCGCTCCTCGAGGCGGGCCACCCGGTGCTGGCAGTCGAGCAGGACGACCGGCTGGCCGAGTTGCTGCCGTCCACGGTTGCGGCGCGGACCGACCCGGATGCGGAGCTCGAGGTCGTGTGCGGTGACGCGCTCCGCCTCGACCTGGCGGAGCTCCTGGGTGATCGCCCCGGGCCGTGGGCGCTCGTGGCGAACCTGCCCTACAACGTCGCGGTCCCGATCCTGCTGCGGGTGCTCGCCGAGGTGCCGCAGGTGGACCGCCTGGTGGTCATGGTGCAGGCCGAGGTGGCGGACCGACTGGTCGCCCGGCCCGGCGGCCGGACCATCGGCGTGCCGACCATCAAGGCCGGCTGGTTCGCATCCGCCCGGACGCTGCTCCGCGTCGGCCCCGAGGTGTTCGTCCCACGGCCGCGGGTCGATTCGGCGGTGGTCGGACTCACCCGTCGGCCCCAGCCGGATGCCGATCGGGAACTGGTGTTCTCGCTCGTGGAACGCGCCTACCACCAGCGCCGCAAGATGCTCCGGTCGACCCTGGGGGGTCTCGTGTCGGCCGAGGCGTTCGCTGCCGCCGGCGTCGACCCGACCGATCGGCCCGAGCAGCTCTCCGTCGAGGACTGGGCCGGGTTGGGTCGGGCGCTCGGTGCGGCCGACGAACCGATCGGGGCCGGGGGAGCGTCGTAGGCTCGACGCCCGTGACCGTCGAGGTGCTCGCCCCCGCCAAGTTGACCCTGAGCCTGCGGGTGACCGGCCGCCGTGACGACGGGTTCCACCTCCTCGACGCCGAGATGGTGAGCCTCGACCTGGTCGACGTCCTGCGGATCCGGAGCGTCGCCGGGGCCTCGTCGCTCCGGGTGGTCGGCCCGGAGGGTCCCAGGCCGACCGACCCCGACGACCTGGTGCTGCGGGCGCTTGCCCACTGCGGCCGGTCCGCCGAGATCGACCTGGAGAAGCGGATTCCCGCCGGCGCCGGGCTGGGGGGCGGGAGCTCGGACGCTGCGGCCGTCCTGCGGTGGGCGGCGGGGAACGACCCGGCGGCGGCGGATCCGGTTGCCGCCGCCAACCTCGGCGCCGATGTGCCGTTCTGCCTGCGGGGTGGTCGGGCCCGGGTACGGGGGATTGGCGAGCAGCTCGAGCACCTGCCCCACGTCGAGCGGACGCTCACGCTTCTGACCCCGGCGCTCCACTGCTCGACACCGGTGGTCTACCGGACCTGGGACGAACTCGGCGGACCGACGGGCGTTTCCGGCAACGATCTGGAGCCGGCGGCGCTCGCCGCCTACCCGGAACTCGCCGATGCGCGGGACGAGCTGGCCGCAGCGACCGGACTGCGGCCGCGGTTGGCGGGCAGCGGTTCGACGTGGTTCGTCGAGGGCGACTTCCCCGGACCGGGTCGGATCGTGGTGCACACCACGCCGGCACTCACGATCTGATCGTTCGGGGCCCGAGTCGCCGGTCGGCGTCGGATCACGCTCCGGCGGGACCTCGGGTCGTCAGGCCGCCGGGATCACTTGCCGCGGGCTCGACGCTGGTGGCGCGTCCTGCGGAGCAGCTTCTTGTGCTTCTTCTTGCGCATCCGCTTGCGGCGCTTCTTGATCAGCGATCCCATGGCCCGCCCACCCTAGAGGTTGGTGGGGACCCGCTGGCAAGTCGACGCTCAGGTGGGGCCCGGGTGAGGTTTCGACCGGTTGGGGCCACCGTTACACTCGCCGGGTCGGGCTGGGGCGCCTGAACGAGGAGCGTGACGGGTGAGCACACCCATGGCCAGATCCAACGAGATGGTCGTCGCAGGCGTGGGTGAGCCCGCGGCCGACGAACGTCGACGCTCGCTGCGGCTGTCCAAGGTCCAGGCGCTCGTGGTGGTCCTCTCGTCGGTGGTGCTGGCCGCGCTGGTGGTGGGCCTCATCTCGGTGCAGCCGCCCATCTACCAGACCACCCGGTCGGTGATCGTCCTGTCCGGGGCGAATCCGAACGACAACGAGGTCCTGGCTCGGGCGCTCGAGAGCATCATCACCTCGCCCGGTCTGGCGGCCGAGATCAAGCGTCGGGGCGAGCTCGACATGTCGATCGACGAGATCAAGGGGATGATCTCGGTCTCCCGCGACCCGCTGTCGCCGTTCATGGCGGTGATCTCGTCGAGCCCGTCGCAGGAGAAGTCGGAGCTGGTCTCGGCCCAGGTCGTCCCGGCGCTCCGGGACGTCTTCGATGCCAACCAGCGGGAGATCCCGGTGGAGCAGCGGATCCCGGGCCCGATCTTCCAGGAGGTCTACGCGTTCCCGCTGCAGCAGACCACCACGGTCCCGCTGTGGTTCGGCGCCGTGTTCGGCGCCCTCATCGGCGGTCTGGTCCCGTACCTGTTCTTCCTCTACCGGAACCTCCGCCAGCCGGTGGTCAGCTCGGCCCAGGACGTCACCGAGGCCATCGACCTGCCGATCCTGGTGAAGGTGCCGGCGCTGAGCGGCCGGGGGAGCAACGCGCAGGACGCCGTGTCCAGCGTCATCGCCGCCGTCGAGCGGCTGAGCCTGAACGAGCCGATCCACCGGCTGGTGCTGGTCGGCGCCGACGACGGCCCGGACCGGGCCCAGCTGGCGCTGGCGCTGTCGCTCGTGATCGCCCGGAGCTTCGGCCAGCCGGTGGCGCTCGTCGATGCCGACCTCGAGCACGGCGTGCTGACCGACCTGGTCGGCGCCGATGACGTGGCCGGGCTGGCCGAGTGCCTGAGCGGCCAGCTCGAGTCGAACGCTGCGCTGCTCACCCTGACCGACGCCCAGTTGCCGAAGGCGCTCGACGGGCTCGACGTGCCGCCGGGCATGGTCCGGTTCCTCGGTGCCGGCGTCGACCGCAGCCGGAACATGCTGCGGATGCGGTCGTCGTTCAACGCGGTGCTCGACGGGATGGCCGGCCGGTACGTGGTGATCGTGAACGGGCCGAAGGTGCCGGGACCGGTCCCCACCTCCCAGCTCCTCTCCCTCGCCGACGCCACGCTCATGGTGGTCGCCGAGGGTCAGACCAGCCTCACCGACGCCCGATCCGCCGGGGACACCCTCAAGTCCTTCAGCGGCGGGTCGGCCGGCGTGGTGGTCCTCCGCCGCTAGTCGTGGCGGACGAGCAGGGCGGGCCGGGCGATCGAACCGGCGGTGGACCGCCGGGCGACGACGGCGTCGACCTGACCACCCTCGAGGAACGATCGGGCGGCAACGACGGCGCGTCGCTGGGGACCACCGCCAGTCGGGGGTTCCTCTGGGCGAACCTCGGGATCTTCACGAGGTACGTGCTGGCGATCGTGCTGGCGGCCGTCATGGCGAGGGTCCTCCCGGATGCGGACTACGCGGTGATGGTCACGCTCCTGTTGCTCGTCTTCTACTTCGACAACGCCCTGGACCTGGGCATGGGGGCGGCGCTCGTCTACGAGCAGGAGGAGGGACTGAGCGACCGGGTCCAGGTGGCGTTCACCGCCAACGTCCTGCTCGGTGGCGTGCTCGGAGTGCTCGCCGTCCTGATCGCCCCGCTGATCGGCGCGTACTTCCAGGCCGAGGCCTACGTGGGGGTGTTCCGGGCCTTCGCCGTGGTCGTCGTGCTCTCGGCGCTCAACACCGTCCCCTGGTCGTTGTTCATGCGGAACATGGACTTCCGTCGGCGGTCGATGGTCGAGATCACCCGGGACGTCACACGGGTCGGGCTGACGATCGCGCTGGCGTTCGCCGGGTGGGGCGCGTGGTCCGTGATCGCCGGGTTCGTGGCCTCCAACACCGTCACGCTGGTGCTCACCTGGACGCTCCTGCGCTTCTGGCCGACGCTCCGGTGGAACCTCACGATCGTGCGCGAACTCTTCGGCTACGCCTGGAAGGTCGCCGGCAACCGGGTGCTCGGGGTCCTGGCGCTGAACGGCGACTACTTCATCGTCGGGAACCGGAACAACGCCCAGTACGCCACCTACTACCAGGCGTTCCGTCTGCCGGAGTTCGTGATGGGTGCCCAGCTCAACGGGCTCTCGGCGGTCCTGTTCCCGATGTTCTCCCGGATCCGCTCCGAGGGCCCCGAGGCGTTGCGCCAGGGCATGTACCGCTCGCTCCGCCTGGTCGCCCTGTTCTCGTTCCCCGTCGGGATCGGGCTGGCGCTCGTCGCCCGGGACTCCTTCACGCTCCTCTACGGCGACGCCAACGAGGTCGGGATCCGCACCATGGAGGTGATCGCCCTGGCGGGTGCGGTCACCGGACTGGGGTTCGCCACGGGCGACCTGCTGATGGCCATCAACCGGCCGGGGGTGCTGCTGCGGATCAACGCCGTGATGGTGCCGGTGATGCTGGTCGCGATGTGGTTCGTCGCACCGGAGGGTGTGGTCTGGGTGGCCACCGTCCACCTCGTCGTCCAGATCGTGTTCATCACCGTCCGACAGGTCGTGGTGGACCGGATCATCGGGGCCCGGGACCTGACGGCGCTGACCTGCGTGGTCCCGGGTCTCCTGGTGGCCGCAGCGGTGCTCGCCGCCGGGCTGCCCGTGCGCCTGGCGACGTCGGGCGGTTGGTGGTCGATGGTCGCGATCGTCGCCGCCGGTGGTCTGGGCGGGCTCGTCGCCCTGTTCGCCGTGCCCTCGGCCCGCCGTGAGGTGTTCGACGTGGTCGCCAAGGTGCGCGGCTGATCGACGGTCCCGTCGGGCGTCAGTCGGCGTGGCGACCGAGTCGTTCCCTGGCCGTGGCCAACACGGGAGCGGTGCGCCGCCAGAGGGCCGCGCCGGCGGCCACCGCCCGCCCGGCGGGCCCGACACCGAACCGGACCCGGACGAGTTCGCGGGTGCCGGTGGCCCAGTCCTGCTTGTAGGGCTCCTCACCCCGGAGCAGGTCGTACTCGACCCGTCCGGTGTCGGCGGCGGCGGCGACAACGTCGGCCCGGACGACCGATCCGGCACCACGCCAGTCCCGGTCGAGCGATCGACCGGCCTGGTAGAACGCCACGCTCCTCGGGGTGAGGAGGTCCCACTCGGTCGCGACGACGGTGCCGTCATCGGTGCGGGCCTCGGTGGCCCAGATCTCGCCCCGGGCCAGGCCGACCGCGGCGGCGGTGCGGAACCGGGCCCAGGCGCCCAGGAAGCCGGAGTGCTCGCCCCAGCGCCCGTCGTGGAGTCGGGCCAGGTCGTCGAGCGCCCGGTCGACCTCGTCGACATCGACGCGCGCGACCGTGCACCCGGCCTTCTGCAGTCGCTTCCGTGTCCGGGACACCGTGCTACGGACCTGACCTGGACGGTTCGCCAGGTAGGCGGCTCCGTCCGGTTCCCCGTCGTCGGCCCGCAGCGATGCCCAGGGTGCGGCGGTCCGTTCGATGACGTGCCCCGACAGGCGTCGGGCGAGGAGTCCGTCGGCCCGCAGGCCGTCCAGGTCGACGATCCGTGAGCCGCGACGCCGGATCCATGCGAGCACGGCGTCGACGACCTCGTCCTGTCGGTCCGGGAGCGCCACGACGTCCAGGTGGTCGGGCGCCAGCTCGCCCTGACCGAGGCAACGGACCCGCTCGATGCCGGGCCCGACCGGTCCGATCCGGTCGATCTCGAACGCCGCCCCGCCCAGCAGACCGTCGTCGTCGAGGCAGCAGACGATCGCGGGCTCGCCCTCGGCGGCGTGGTCCAGCCACCAGGATCGCAGGAACGGGCTCGGGTGGTCCCCGGCGCCCGCCAGGTCGTCCCAGTCGCCGGCGAGCGCTCCCAGGGCGCTCACTCGTACGGTGCGCAGCGGCCCGGTCACGGTCCGGAGTGTGCCCCAACGGAGAGGTCGGTTGCGAGTACCGGTCAACGATCCGCTCGGCGCCGGAGCGGCAGGAGGTGAACCCCGGATGGCCGGACGTCGCTCCGGTTGCGCCCGCCTGTCGGATGGCGGAAGGGAGTCGGAACCATGGGGGAAGTACCCGAACGAACCCCTTGTGGATGGTGTGACCGACTGCCTACCCTGAGCGTCAGATGTTCGGACGCGGGGAGTCCGGACCGCAGGGGGATCACATGGCGGAGCTGGGGCAAGCGGGGCAGGGATGCTGAGGCAGGGAGACGAGCGCAGCACGACGGTGGCACCGAGCCGGCGCCAACGTCGGGTCGAGGCCGCCTCGGTCATCGACCTGCGGGATCGCTCCCGCATCGACGACGTCCTCATCGACCAGCCGCTGCGGGCGCTTCCCCAGCAGGAGCGTCGGGCGGTCGGGTGGAACCTGCGGGCGCTCGGCCACGTCGTGGACGCCGTGGCGCTCGCCGTGCCGTTCCTCCTCATCAACTCCTTCCGCACGGATCTGGTCTCGATCCGGGTCGTGGCGCTGTTCGTGGTCGTCGGCACCCTGCTCCTCTGGCCGACGCACCGCCGTGGCCGCCAGCTGATCACCCCGGGCGAGGGTCTGGTGTCCACGCTCACCCGGATCTCGCTGGCGCCGATCATCACCACCCTCCTCTTCTCCATCGCCCGGTACAGCGACCTGTCGAACGCCCAGCGGTTCATCGACATGGTGGCGATCGTCCAGATCGTCGCCATCACGTTCCCGCTGGTCATGCTCGGCCGGCTGGTCACCTACCGGCTGGCGGTGACCTCCCGTCAGCGGGGCTACGACCTGGAGGACACCCTCATCGTCGGGTCGGGTCCGATCGGACTCGAGGTGGCCGAGGTCCTCTCCGAGAACCCCCAGTTCGGCCTGGTGCCCTGCGGATTCGTCGATGGATTCGACGACACGGACATCCCACTGCCGCTCGTCGGCCGGCCCCGTGACCTGCCCGAGGTCCTGACCCGGACCCGGGTCCGGCACGTGGTCCTGGCCTTCGGCTCGGCGGCGGAGTCCGAGTTGGTCGCCATCATCCGGCGGTGCATGCACCCCGACGTGCAGTTCTACGCCGTGCCCCGCCTGTTCGAACTCGGGATCAGCCACGAGGACATCGGACACGAGGTCGACGGCCTGCCGTTGATCCCGCTGCGCCAGCCCGGTTCGGCCGCCCGGTCGTGGCCGGCCAAGCGGGCCTTCGACCTGGTCGCCTCCAGCATCCTGATCCTCCTGACCTCGCCGATCATGCTGGCCTGCGCCCTGTCGGTGAAGCTCTCGAGCCGGGGACCGGTCTTCTTCCGTCAGGAGCGGATCGGCATCGGCGGGCACCCCTTCGAGATCCTCAAGTTCCGCACCCTGCGGGTCAACGACGACTCGAACACGACCTGGTCGGTCGACGACGACGACCGGGTCACCTGGGCCGGCCGGGTGCTGCGCCCGTCCCACCTCGACGAACTGCCACAGCTCATCAACGTCCTCCGTGGCGAGATGTCGCTGGTCGGCCCCCGGCCGGAGCGCCCCCACTTCGTGGAGCAGTTCTCCGGCGAGATCGACGAGTACCACTACCGTCACCGGGTCCCGGTCGGCATCACCGGCTGGGCCCAGGTCAACGGTTACTGGGGCGACACCAGCATCGAGCGCCGGGTCCGGTTGGACAACCGCTACATCGAGAACTGGTCGCTGTGGCGGGACCTGCTCATTGGACTCCGGACGATCCCGACGCTCTTCGGCCGCCGTCGCTGATCCGGTCCGATCGGGCGCAGCCTGACGGACCGTCCGGTCGGAGCAACTACCGTGACGGGAGCCCCCGTGGCGGGTAGTTCAACGGCAGAACGCCTGACTTTGGATCAGGAGAATGCAGGTTCGAATCCTGCCCCGCCAGCATGAACGACTCGTCAGGCCCCCACCTGTCCGCCATCGTGCTCGCCGCCGGCGAGGGCAGCCGCATGCGGTCCGAACGGCCGAAGCCGCTGCACCGGCTCTGCGGGCGGCCCATGTTGACCTACGTGCTGGACGCGCTGGGAACCAGCGGCGTCGACCGGGCGGCGATCGTGGTCGGACACAAGGCCGACCGGGTCACCACGACGATGCGTGAACAGGCGCACGACCTCGCTGTCGACTTCGTCGAGCAGCGGGTGCAGCGGGGGACGGGTGATGCGACCCTGGTCGGCCTGGTGGGCCTGCCCGATGACACCGACTCCGACGAGGGGGACGTGCTGGTCCTTCCCGGTGACACGCCGCTGCTGCGTCAGGCGACGATCCGGGGTCTCGTCGACCACCACCGTGCGACCGGTGCGGCGGCCACGGTGCTCACGGCCGTCGTCGACGACCCGACGGGATACGGACGCGTCGTCCGGGACGCCGCGGGCCGGGTGGCCCGGATCGTCGAGCACGGTGACGCGTCCCCGGAGGAACTGGCGGTCGACGAGGTCAACACCTCCATCTACTGCTTCCGCCGGAGCCTGCTCGCCCCCGCCCTCCGCCGGATCGAGCCGGACAACGCCCAGGGCGAGTACTACCTGACCGACGTCGTGGGTGTGCTGGTGGCGGCCGGCCACCCGGTGACCGCCGAGATCGCCGACGACCCTGCCGAGACCCAGGGTGTCAACGACCGACTGCAGCTGTCGCGGGCCGAGGCCGAGCTCCGCCGCCGGACCAACACCGACCTGCTCCGCAACGGGGTCACGATGGTCGACCCCGGTGCGGTCTACGTCGACACGACCGTGCAGGTCGGCCGTGACGTCACGTTGTTCCCCGGGGTGATCCTCCAGGGTGCGACGGTGGTGGGTGACGGCACCGAGTTGGGTCCGAACACCCGCCTCGTCGACACGACGGTCGGGGCCGACTGCACCGTCGAGCAGACGACGGCCCGTGCCGCGCGCATCGGGGACCGGGCGCACGTCGGGCCGTTCGCCTCGCTGGGCTCCGGCGCCGAGGTGGCGGACGACACCACCACCGGTGCGTTCTACACTTCCGACTCGCACAGCTGACGATCGTCTCCGGGGAGGCACGCGCACGTGGAACTGGTCACCAAGAAGCGGCTCACCCTGGTCACCGGTCGGGTCAACTCCGAACTCGCCACCGAGGTCGCCGAGCGACTCGGTGTGGGACTGAGCGAGGTGCAGATCGCCGAGTTCGCCAACGGTGAGCTGCACTGCCGGTTCGGCGAGTCCATCCGTGGTGCCGACCTGTTCATCTTCCAGAGCCACGCGTCCACCGGCACGACCTCGGTCAACGACGCCATCATGGAGCAGCTGATCATGGTCGACGCCGCCAAGCGGGCGTCCGCCAAGCGGATCACCGTCGTGGCGCCGTTCTACGGCTACGGCCGACAGGACCGCAAGGCCGAGGGGCGTGAGCCCATCACCGCCAAGCTGCTCGCCAACATGTTCGAGGTGGCCGGCGCCAAGCGCATCGTGTCCGTCGACCTGCACAGCGGCCAGATCCAGGGGTTCTTCGACGGTCCCGTCGACCACCTGACCGCCATGCCCGTCCTGGTCGACTGGATGGCGTCGAACCTGGGTGGCGATCTGGTGGTCGTCTCGCCGGACGCCGGCCGGGTGAAGGTCGCCGAGCGGTACGCCAACGCGCTCCACGCCGACCTGGCCATCGTCCACAAGCGTCGCGTCAAGGGTGTGGCCAACCAGGTCGAGGCCAAGGACGTGGTCGGCGAGGTGGAGGGCCGGACCTGCGTGCTGATCGACGACATGATCGACACCGCCGGCACCATCTGCGCCGCCGCCGATCAGCTGGCGGCGCACGGGGCGTCCGCGGTGTACTGCGCCGCCACGCACGGCGTCTTCTCGGGGCCGGCGATCGAGCGGCTGCAGAACTCGGCGCTCGAGCGGGTCGTGATCACCAACACGCTGCCGCTGCCGGAGGAGAAGCGGATCGACAAGATCCAGGTGCTGTCGGCCGCCGGGATCATCGCCGATGCGATCGACGCCGTGTTCGAGGACACCTCGGTCTCCGAGATCTTCGACGGCCAGAACCAGCACTGACGGCCCGGGCCGGCAGCAAGAGCACTGACGGCCCCCGCCGGCAGCAAGAGCACTGACGGCCCCGCGTCCCGCCCCGCGTTGGCACCGGGTCCGTCCCCGCCGGTACAGTCCGAGGCTGCCCGTTCGGGCGCAAGTGCTGCCAACTCCAGGAGTTCCACCATGTCCGAGGTCACCCTCGTCGCCGAGACCGGTCGTGAGCTCGGGACCCGTCCGTCCCGTCGGGTCCGTCGGGAGGGTCGTGTCCCCGGCGTCGTCTACGGCTCCGGCGGTGCGGCGACCTCGCTCACCGTGGACCGTGCCGACCTGCGACGGGCCCTGTCGACCGCCGCCGGGATCAACGCACTCATCACTCTGACCGTGGACGGCGAGTCCCATCTGACCGTCGTCCGTGAGCTCCAGCGGCATCCGGTGCGTCGAGATGTCGTCCACATCGACTTCCTGAAGGTCGCCGCCGACGCCCCGATCGAGGTCGAGGTGCCCATCCGTCTGGTCGGCGAGGCCAAGCAGGTGACGACCAACGGCGGCATGACCGAGCAGCGTCTGTCCGTGCTGCGGGTCGTCGTCCGGCCGGACTCGATCCCGGACGCCATCGAGTGCGACATCTCGGGGATGTCGCTCGAGGACGCGTCCATCCTGGTGTCGGACCTGCAGCTGCCCGAGGGTGTCGAGACCCGCAGCCCCGCCCAGCAGGCCGTGGTGACCGCAGAGCTGACCCGTGCCGCCGTGACGAGCCGCAGCGCCGGCGACGAGAGCGATGGGGCTCCCGCCGGTGGCGAGGCCTCGGGTGGTGACGAGTCGGGCGACTGACCTTGTCGGGTCCGTCCTGCGACCTGCTCGTCGTCGGACTGGGCAACCCGGGTGCCGACTACGTCGGGACCCGACACAACGTCGGTGCCGAGACCGTCGAACTGCTCGCCGAGCGCAGTGGCGCGCGTCTGCGTGCGGATCGGAAGGTCTCGGCGGCCACTGCGACGGTGCGTCTGGCCGGCCACCCGGTGGTTCTGGCGGTTCCCACCACCTGGATGAACGACTCCGGACTGGCGGTCGGCGCCCTGGTGCGGCGCTGCGGGGTGGCCCCGGGCGACGTGCTGATCGTGCACGACGAACTGGATCTGGACCCCGGCCGCATGAAGCTCAAGTCGGGCGGGGGCCACGCCGGACACAACGGTCTGCGTTCGATCCACTCGCACCTGCGGACCGACGCCTACCTGCGGCTCCGCCTGGGGGTCGGCAAGCCGCCCGGTGGACCGGGGCGAGGTGCGGACTGGGTCCTGTCCCGGGTGCCGGCCGCCCAGCGGACGGTCCTCGACGAGATGGTCGCGAACGCGGCCGACGTCGTGGAGTCGGTGGTGGCGGACGGCTTCGATGCGGCGATGCAACGGGTCAACGTCCGGTGAGTCGTGCGGCCCCGCCGGGGGCCCGACCCGGCGCGGGTAGGTTCCCTCCGCCGTGACCACAGCCGCCAACCCAGACCCGAGTCCCGAGCCTCCGCCGTTGGCCCCGCTCCTCGTCGCGCTCGGGGCCGAGCCGGCGACGACGGCGATCGTCGGCGGCCGCTCCGGTGATCTGGTCATCCCCGCGGCGGCGCAGGCCGCGGTGATCGCCGGTCTGGTGGACCGCTCCGATCGCCGTCCGACGCTGCTCGCCGTTCCGGGTGGCGACGACGCCGACCGGCTGGGCGCCGACCTGGCCTGCTTCCTGGGGGAGCAGGCGGTCGAGGTCGTCCCGGCCTGGGAGACGCTGCCCTTCGAGCGGATCAGCCCGTCGGTGGCGACGATGGGGAGTCGCCTCCGGGCCGTCTGGCGGATGCGGTCGGGTGACGAGTCGCTGCGTGTCGTGGTCGCCTCGGCCCGGTCGTTGGTGCAACGGCTGGGACCGCACGTCGAGGACACCGAGCCGGTCCTCGTGCGACCCGGCGACCGGCTCGACGTGGACGAACTGGTCGGCTGGCTCGTCGCCTCCGGCTACCGCCGCGAGTACCAGGTCGAGCATCGAGGCGAGCTGGCCGTGCGCGGCTCGATCGTCGACGTGTTCCCGTCCACGGAGGACTCGCCGATCCGCATCGACCTGTGGGGTGACGAGGTCGACCGGCTCTGCCGGTTCTCGGTCGCCGACCAGCGCGCCGGCGAACCGCTCCCGTTCGCCCGGGTGTTCCCGGCCCGCGAGCTGCGGTGCACCCCCGAGGTCCGGGAACGGGCCGCTGCGCTGGTCGCCTCGGCCCCCTGGGGTCGGGAGCAGTGGGAGCGGCTCGCCGAGGGGCAGATCTTCGAGGGCATGGAGGCGTGGCTGCCCTGGCTGGTCGACGACGAACACGTGCTGGTCGACCTGCTCGGCGCCGACGGCCGCGTGGTGGTCCTCGACCCGGCCCGGTTCCGGGCGCGGGCGACGGCGGTCCGCGACGAGGAGGTGGACCTGGCAGCCAGCCTGTCGCGCACGTGGGGCCTGACCGACGACGACGAGGTGCCCCGGCTGGTCGCCGACGTCGACCGTCTGCTGGAACACACCGACGCTCCGGTGTGGACCGTCTCGTCGCTGGCGGAGGGACCCGACACCCCGGCGGTCGCGACGGCGGCGTGGGCGCAGGTGACCGGCGAGGGAGAGGCACTCGTCACCCAGATCCGACGGCTGCTCGCTCGCGACGTCCGGGTCGTGGCCTGTGCCGAGACGCCCGGGACCCTGGAGCGGGTCCGGTCGATCCTCTCCGGTGCCGGGTTCGCGCTCGACGACCCCGGTGTCGTTCCGGGGTCCGCCGGTCGGATCGCGACGGTCGTCGCCCCGTTGGACCGTGGGTGCGTCGTCGAGGGTGTCGACGTGGCGTTGCTCGCCGAGTCGGACCTGACGGGTCGCCGCCGCACCCGGCGTCCCCCGGTGCGGGCGCGGGGTGATGCGCAGCAGGTGTTCGAGTCGCTGGAGCTCGGCAGCCACGTCGTGCACCACCACCACGGCGTCGCACGGTTCGGCGGGATGGTGCGACGGGCGATCGGCGGCGTGGAGCGGGACTATCTGCTCCTCGAGTACAAGGGCGACGACCGGCTCTACGTGCCCTCGGACCAGATCGACGCCGTGCGCATGTACTCGGGCGGCGAGACGCCGACGCTCAACCGGATGGGCGGAGCGGACTTCGCCCGGACCAAGGCCAAGGTGCGTGCCGCCGTCGCCGAGATCGCCCAGGAACTGGTGGTGCTGTACCAGCAGCGGCTGCACACCGCCGGGCACGCGTTCGCCGCCGACACGCCGTGGCAGCGTGAGGTCGAGCAGGCGTTCCCCTTCCAGGAGACGCCGGACCAGCTCCGGGCGATCGACGAGGTCAAGGCCGGCGTGGGGTCCCCGGTCCGCATGGACCGGCTGGTGTGCGGCGACGTCGGGTTCGGAAAGACCGAGGTGGCGGTCCGGGCGGTGTTCAAGGCGGTCGCCGATGGCCGGCAGGCCGCCGTGCTGGTCCCGACGACGCTCCTCGCCCAGCAGCACTTCGCAACCTTCAGGGACCGGTTCGCCGGTCACCCGGTACGCGTCGAGGTCCTATCCCGGTTCCTGACCGATGCCCAGGCGCGGACGGTGCTCGAGGGGCTGGCCTCGGGGGCCGTCGACGTCGTCGTCGGAACCCACCGGCTGCTCTCGAGCGACGTCCGGTACGCCAACCTGGGGCTGCTCGTGGTCGACGAGGAGCAGCGCTTCGGTGTGGCGGCCAAGGAGGCCGTCAAGCAGCTGCGCACGAACGTCGACGTGCTCACGCTGAGCGCCACGCCCATCCCACGGACCCTCGAGATGAGCCTGACGGGGATCCGTGACCTGTCGCTGCTCGAGACGCCCCCGGCGGCCCGCCAGCCGATCCTCACCTACGTCGGCGCCTACGACGAGCGTGCGGTCGCCGAGGCGATCCGCCGGGAGCTGCTCCGGGAGGGTCAGGTCTTCTACGTCCACAACCGGGTCCGGGACATCGAGGACCACGCCGCCGGCCTGCGGGCGCTCGTCCCCGAGGCCCGGATCACCGTCGCCCACGGCCAGATGGACGAGACCTCGCTCGAGCGGGTCGTCGTGGACTTCTGGGAGGGCCGGGCGGACGTGCTCGTGTGCACGACGATCATCGAGTCGGGCATCGACATGCCGACGGTGAACACGCTCGTCGTCGAGCGGGCCGACCTGCTCGGCCTGGGCCAGCTCCACCAGCTCCGCGGTCGGGTCGGCCGGGCCGGCCAGCGGGCGTATGCCTACCTGTTCCACCCCCCGGACCGGGCGCTGTCCGAGGAGGCCGACGAGCGGCTCCGGACCATCGGCGAGACGACCGAGCTGGGGTCCGGGTTCCGGATCGCCATGCGGGACCTGGAGATCCGCGGGGCGGGCAACCTGCTCGGGACGGGGCAGTCGGGCCACGTCGCATCGGTCGGCTACGACCTCTACTGCCAGATGGTGACCGAGGCGATTGCGGAACTGAACGGCGACCCCGTGGAGGAGCCGGCCGAGGTCGTCGTGGAGGTACCGGTCCCGGCGTTCCTGCCCGACGACTACATCGCCCGCGAGGACCTGCGCCTCGAGGCCTACCGCCGCCTGGCGGCCGTCACGGACCCCTCCGAGGTCGAGCAGATCTCGGCGGAGTGGGTCGACCGGTTCGGTCCGGTGCCCGAGCCCGCCCGCACCCTCCTGGGCGTGGCCCACCTGAGGGCGGCCTGCGTGCGCAACGGCATCCGGGAGCTCGTCGTCTCCAAGGGCTCGGCGCTCTCGGGGCCACCCCTGGTCGCACGCCTGTCTCCGGTGCGGCTCCGGGCCTCCCGTCTGGTCCGACTGGAGCGGTCGCACCGCGGGGCCCACTACAAGGCCGAGACCGAGGAGCTCTTCCTGCCGGCGCAGCGGGGGGACGCACTCGTCCCGGGTCTGCTGTCGGCCATCGAGGAACTGCTCGGCGACCCGGCCGGACCCGATGCCGCTGCGGTCGAGCCGGGCGACCGGAAGTAGCATCGGCGACCATGCGTACTGCCCGAGTCCTGGCCGGTCTGGTCCTGGTGGCCACGTTCGCCGCCGCCTGCGGTGTCGCGGCCGACGACCGGGCGGCCGTCGTGCTCGGGACACCCGTGTCCACCTCCACCGTCGACGATCTCGCCGCGGACGAGGCGTTCCTGCAGGCCGTCGGCGGCGGCCTCCCGGGCACGGAGTCCGTCGTTCCCGGCGACTCGGCCAGGGCGGCGCTGACCTTCGAGATCCAGCGGGCCGCCGCGGAGACGGAGCTGGAGCGATGGGGTCTCTCGCTCGACGACGCGCTGGTGGCCGAGGCCCGCGGGAGCGTGGAGCAGCAGGTGCCGCCGGGGCTGGGCGACCGGGCGCTCGACGAGCTGGCCAGGTTCGTGGCGGCCACCACGGCACTCGGAAACCGGCTGACCGCGATCGACCCCTCGGACGAGGAGGACCTCCGCCGCCTCTACGACGGGGCCCCCAGCCTGTGGGCCCGGACCTGCGTCGCCGTCCTGGCCGTCGCCGAGGAGCAGGCTGCGACGGTCGTGGATCTCGTCGGTTCGGGCCGTCAGGTCGAGGAGGTCGTCGCCGAGATCGAGGAGTCCCAGCTCGTCTTCGATCCGGCGGACGCGTGCGTGCCGACCGCGCAGCTCCCCGGCGACCTCCGTGAGGCGATCGAGCGGGCCACCCCCGGATCGACGCCGGCGCCGGTCACCATCGAGAGCCAGACCGGGCCTGTCGCGGTGTTCTTCCGAGTGGACGGCCGGGAGCGGCTGGGGTTCGACGACGAGGCGACCCGGGAGCAGCTCGCCTCGATCGTGGAGCGCTTCGGCGGCTCGCAGGCCCCGTCACAGGCGGCCGGGTTCTGGCTCAACCTGATCCTGCCCGATGCCGTCGACGTGAACCCGCGCTACGGACGACCGGTGGTCGGGCCCAGTGGCACGTTCGAGGTGGCGCCGCCGGAGGCTCCGTTGGTCTCGATCGGTGACACGGAGATCGACCTGCCCGTCGAGCAGGTTCCCGTCGACGGCTCCGGGGCACCTCCGTCGCAGCAGCGTCCGGCGACCCAGCCCCCGGCACCGGAGCCGGGTCCGCCGGTGACCCAGGACCCGACGGCCACGCCGACCCCCTGACCACGGTGGCCGGGTCGGTGCCAGCAGGCGGCGACCGCGCCGAGCAGGCCGTCGTCGACGTCGTCGGCCTCGGGCCCGGCGGAGCCGACCTGCTGACCGCCGGCACCCTCGACCTGCTCGGGTCCGCTGCGACCCTCCGTCTGCGGACGGCCCGTCACCCGGCCGTC
>CAYMKW010000028.1:22991-30347 GCA_964391365.1 uncultured Microthrixaceae bacterium
TGTGCCGCCGCGTTGCGCATCGGCCGGCTCGCCCGCAACCTCATGGATGGGGATTTGAGCGACGTTCTGGTCGAATTCGACCGCAACGGCTCGCTGCCGACCACCCACGACACGCAAGCATCGGCCATGGGCTCGTCTGGCGGCCTGCTGGGGTCGGCTGCGGCCCTCCGTCTGCGGACGGCCCGGCACCCGGCCGTCGCCGAGGTCCCGGTGCTGAGCGCGGCCCGCACGTTCGACGACCGCTACGAGCGGGCGGCGACCTTCGACGAGGTGTACGACTCCGTCGTCGAGTCGCTCGTCGAGCTGGCGGCGGCCGGTGGCTCGGTCGTCTACGCCGTGCCGGGCTCGCCGGTGGTGGCGGAGCGCACCGTCGAACTCCTGCTGGCGGACCCGCGGGTCCGCGTCCGGCTGCACCCGGCGCTGTCGTTCGTGGACCTGGCCTGGGTGCGGCTCGGCGTCGACCCCGTCGAGCTGGGCGTGCAACTGGTCGACGGGCACCGTTTCGCCGAACGGGCCGTCGGGTCGACCGGACCGTTCCTGGTCGCCCAGTGCGACCACCCGTTCGTGTTGTCGGACGTGAAGCTCTCCGTCGACGAGGACCCGGAGGTGGAGGTCACGGTCCTGCACCACCTCGGCCTTCCCGACGAGCGGATCGAGCGGATCGCCTGGGCGGACCTCGACCGGGTCGAGGACGCCGACCACCTGACCTCGTTGTTCGTGCCGGCGCTGGCCGTTCCGCTCGGCGGTGAGGTCGTCCGCCTCCTCGACCTGGTGGCCGAGCTGCGCCGCAGCGATCCGTGGAAGGCGGCCCAGACGCACGAGTCCCTCCGGCGCCACCTGCTCGAGGAGTCCCACGAACTGTTCGAGGCGATCGACGACTACGACCCGGTCAGCGGAACGGGAGCGGACGAACTCTGCGCCGAACTCGGTGACGTCCTCTACCAGGTGGTGTTCCACGCCGTCGTCGCCGCCGAGGCCGGGTGGTTCACCCTGACCGATGTCGTCGCCGGGATCGATGCCAAGCTCCGGCGTCGCCGGCCCCCTCCCGGTGTCGTCGAGGAGGACCCGCGTGCGGCGCAGCGGCGCTGGGAGCGGGCCAAACGGTCCGAGCCGGGTCGATCGTCGACGTTCGACGGGGTCCCGGTCGCCCTGCCCGCACTCGCTCGGGCGCTGGCGATCGCATCGAAGGCCGACGCCGCCGGGCTCGCCCCGCCGGTCGGCGACCTGTCGTCCTCGGTCCGGGCCCTGGCCGAACGCCCGGACGATGCCGACCGGGTGGCCGAGGTGCTCGCTGCGGTCGTGGACGTCGCCCGGGCGGGCGGGGTCGACCCCGAGGACGCCCTCCGTCGCCGGACGCGCCGTGTGGAGGCGGACCTGCGGGCCATCGAGCGAGCGGCCCCCGGCTCGCATCGGCCCGAGGCCTAGAGTGCCCGGCATGCCCGAACCGCTCAGCATCGCTCCCGCCGCCGGACGCCTGGGGATCCTGACCCCCGGCATGGGGGCCGTGGCGTCCACCGCGTACGCCGGGGTGCTCGCCACCCGCCAGGGTCTGGCCGAGCCCATCGGATCGTTGGCGCAGATGGCCCACATCCGTCTGGGTCGTCGCGAGGAGGGGCGCAATCCGCTCATCCGCGACTTCGTTCCCCTGGCGACGCTCGACGACCTGGTCTTCGGCGGCTGGGACCCGATCTCCGCGAACGCCCTGGAGGCGGCCCGGACCTGCGGCGTCCTCGACGAGTCGGACCTGGCGCCGCTGTCGGCCGAACTGGAGGGGATCGTCGCCATGCCGGCCGTCTTCGACCAGCGCTGGGTCAAGCGGCTCGACGGGGTGCGCGTGAAGACCGGCACCGACAAGTGGGACCTGGCCCAGCAGGTGATCGAGGACATCGAGCGGTTCCGGGTCGAGCAGGGCTGCGACCGGCTCGTCATGGTCTGGTGCGGTTCCACCGAGGCGTACCAGGAGCCCTCCGAGGTGCACGCCACCGTCGATGCCTTCGAGGCCGGACTGCGCGCTGACGACGAGAACATCTCGCCGAGCCAGATCTACGCCTACGCGGCCCTGGTCTCGGGCGTCCCGTTCGCCAACGGCGCACCGAACCTGTCGATCGACCTGCCGTGCATGGAGGAACTGGCCGCCCGCAACGGCGTGGCGGTCACGGGCAAGGACTTCAAGACCGGCCAGACGCTGATGAAGACGATCCTGGCGCCGGGGTTCAAGGCCCGGATGCTCGGCATGCGCGGGTGGTACTCCACCAACATCCTGGGCAACCGCGACGGCGAGGTGCTCGACGACCCGGAGAACTTCAAGACGAAGGAGGTCTCGAAGCTCGGCGTGCTCGACACGATCCTGCAGCCCGAGGTCTACCCCGAGCTCTACGGCAACATCGACCACGTCGTGCGGATCAACTACTACCCGCCCCGGGGCGACAACAAGGAGGGGTGGGACGCCATCGACATCTTCGGGTGGATGGGCTACCCGATGCAGATCAAGGTCGACTTCATGTGCCGGGACTCGATCCTGGCCGCTCCGATCGTGCTCGACCTGGCGCTCTTCCTGGACCTGGCGCAGCGCGCCGGCCAGTCGGGCGTCCAGGAGTGGCTGAGCTTCTACTGGAAGTCGCCCCAGCCGGCCGGCGGGGTGTCGCCGGAGCACGACATCTTCATCCAGCAGATCAAGCTCAAGAACACCCTGCGGGAGTGGATGGGCGAGGAGCCGGTCACCCACACGGAGGCGTAATCGACCGCCGGTCGGGTCCGGCCCGTGACCGGGCCCGGGCTGGGGCAGACTGGCGCCGTGACTCCTGCAGCGACCGGAACCGACCGCCTCGAGGTCGACCTCCTCGACCCGGGCTTCTACCAGGACGACCCCCACCCGGCGTTCACCTGGATGCGGGCCAACGAACCCGTCTACCGCGACGAGGCGAACGCGTTGTGGGCCGTGACCCGGCACGCCGACGTGCTCGAGGTCGAACGCAACAGCGCCACGTTCGTCTCGAGTCGGGGTTACCGGTCGTGGGCGCCGCCGCAGGAACGGAACATCATCGCCCTCGACGACCCGGAGCACGCCGCCCAGCGGCGGCTCGTGTCGAACCGGTTCACTCCGAAGGCCGTCCGGCTCCACGAGGACTGGCTCCGCTCGACGATCGACGACCTGCTGGCACCCATCGAGGCCAGCGGCCGACTCGACGTGGTCGACGGGTTGGCCGCTCAGCTCCCGTGCCGGCTCACGGCCCGGCTCCTCGGGTTCCCGGAGGATCGCTGGGCCGACGTGAAGACCTGGTCGGAGCGGCTCATGCGCTACGACATGCTCCTGCGCGACCCGCAGGCGGCGGAGGACTCGTTCACGGCGATCATCGAGTTCGCCACCCTGTTGTCGGAGATCGTGCCCGAGCGGCGCGGCTGTCCGATGGACGACCTCGTGTCGGTGTGGTCGAACGCCGAGCTGCCCGGTGGCGAGCGGTACGACGACGAGCGGCTCGTCGACGAGGTGGGACTGTTCATCGCAGGCGGTGCCGAGACCACGCGTACGGTCATCGCCCACGGGTTGCGGATCCTGGCCGACCATCCGGACCAGTGGGACCGCATGGCCGGGGACGCCGAGGTCGTCGCCAGCGGGGTCGAGGAGCTGATCCGCTGGGTGACCCCCCTCAACAACTTCTTCCGCACGGCGGTCAGCGACGCCCGAATCGGCGACCAGGAGGTGGCCGAGGGTGACCGGATCATGCTGGCGTACCCGTCGGCCAACCGCGACGAGGACGTCTTCGACGACCCCTTCACCTTCGATGTGACCCGCAGCCCGAACCCGCACGTGGCGTTCGGGTTCGGCACCCACTTCTGCATCGGGGCGAACCTGGCCCGCTTCGAGCTCCGGATGCTCTTCGGCGAGCTGACCCGCCGGTTCCAGGCCCCGGTGCCGCTCAGCGAGTGCGTCGTGGAGCCGAACATCTTCGCCCGCTCGGTGAGTTCGTACTCCTGTGAGCTGACACCACGGTGAGGCGCATCCCGCTCGACGTCCGGTGACCTCCTCCGGCATCGTCCGACAGGTCAGAATGGCCCGGTGACGACCACGCTCCGTGCCAGCGCGCCCCCCAGGCTCGGCTACCAGCCGGGCCTGGACGGGTTGCGGGCCGTCTCGGTCGCGGCGGTGGTGCTCTACCACGCCGACGTCCCGTGGATGCCGGGGGGATTCCTCGGCGTCGAGGTGT
This sequence comes from uncultured Microthrixaceae bacterium, assembly GCA_964391365.1. Classification (GTDB taxonomy): domain Bacteria; phylum Actinomycetota; class Acidimicrobiia; order Acidimicrobiales; family Microtrichaceae; genus SXMI01. Next base: position 27,197 of record CAYMKW010000028.1, read on the forward strand.
TCTTCGTCATCAGCGGCTTCCTGATCACGACGCTGCTGCTCGAGGAGCGCGAGCGGAACGGCGCGGTGTCCATGCGCGGGTTCTGGACCCGTCGGGCCAAGCGTCTGCTGCCGGCGCTCTACCTGCTGCTCGCCGTCGTCTCGGTGGCATCGCTGCTCGTCTACCGCGACGCCGCGGGCCGCATGGGTGGGGACGTGATCGCCGCCCTCCTGTACGTGAGCAACTGGTGGCAGATCCACCTGGACCAGTCGTACTTCGCCCAGGCGGGTCGTCCGCCGCTGCTGCAGCACCTGTGGTCCCTGGCGATCGAGGAGCAGTTCTACCTGCTGTTCCCGCCCTTGTTCGTGCTGGCCGTGGCCCGCTTCGCCCACCGCAACGTCCGCTGGTTCCTGATCGCCTGCTCGGTCGCCTCGGCGGTCTACATGGCGATCCTGTTCACCCCGTTCGAGGACCCGTCGGGCGCCTACTACAACACCTTCGCCCGGGCCTCCGGTCTGCTGCTCGGTGCCGTGCTGGCCATGGTCTGGGCGCCGTGGCGCGAACGCCGCCGGACCGGCCCGGGTGCGGTGGCCGCCATGAACGTCACCGGCGTGCTCGGCCTGGCCCTGATCGTCTGGTTCCTCACCCGCGTCAATGCGTTCGACTCGTTCATCTACCGGGGCGGGTTCTTCCTCCTCGACCTGGTCTGCGTGGCCGTGATCGCCGTGCTCGTCCACCCGTCCGCCTGGCTCGGACGCGTCCTCGGTGTTCCGCCTCTGCAGTGGCTCGGGCTCCGGTCGTACTCGATCTACCTCTGGCACTGGCCGATCTTCATGGTCACCCGGCCGGGGATCGACGTCCCGTTCGACGGCTGGCCGCTGTTCGTCCTGCGGATCGCGCTCACCATGGCGGCCGCCGAGGCGTCCTACCGCTACGTCGAACTGCCGATCCGTCACGGGGCGCTCGGGCGCTGGTGGGACGACCTCCGTCAGGGTCAGGGCGAGCGTCGCGCGTTCGCGCTGCGACAGGGCGCGGTGATCGGGGGGATCGGGCTGTCGCTCACGGTGCTGATCGCCTGGGGGCTGCAGCAGGCGGCGAGCGACCCGGCCCGCGACGAACTCGCCCTGGAGGCGACCGGCCTGGCCGATGAGGTCGCGCTCGCCGGACCCCCGGGCGACGATCCCGCGGTGGCGACGACGACGACCATCCTGTCGGCCTCCTCCGCCGAGCTGAACCGCCAGATCGACCAGTCGGTGGCGGCCGGCCGGGGTGCGGCGGTCCGCCAGACACCGACGAACGCCCTGCTCGTGGGTGACTCCGTCGTGCTCGGTGCCAAGCAGGAGCTCCAGAACGCCATGCCGGGGATCCGGGTGGACGCCGCCGTCTCCCGGCAGTTCGACGGGGTGCTCGAGGTCGTCGGCTCCTACGCCGAGGCCGGCGAGATCCCCGGCCCGCTGGTCGTCAACGCCGGGGTGAACGGCACGTTCACCGACGAGGACCTCGACGAGCTCTTCGAGCTCGCCGGGGAGCAGACGGTCCTGCTGGTCAACGCCAAGGTCGATCGCCCCTGGGAGGACCTGGTCAACGGACGGCTGGACGCAGCGGCCGAACGTCACCCCACGGCGGTCCTGGTCGACTGGTACTCCGTCGGCGAGGAGCATCCGGAGTGGTTCACCTACGACGGATCGCACCTGAACCCGGAGGGCGCCCGGGCGTTCGCCGAACTCATCCGGGACCGGCTCGCCAGGATCACCGGGGCGCCGACGATCGAGCCGACCCCGGCCGGGTCGGGCGAGTCGACCGCCGGCCGATCCGGTGACTCGGGGGCGAGCACCGGGACGGGCTGAGCGGCACGGTACGGTGGTCGACGCCCCGCCGGCCTGCGGGTGCGTCCGTCCGTCCGTCGGTGAGGAGTGGTCCGTGAGCGTGATCGAAGGCGTGTGGGGTCGGGAGATCCTGGATTCCAGGGGCAACCCGACCGTCGAGGTGGAGGTGGAGCTCGACTCGGGGGCCGTGGGACGCGCCGCGGTGCCCTCGGGTGCGTCGACCGGCGCCTTCGAGGCCGTGGAGCTCCGGGACGGCGACGCCGGCCGCTACGTCGGCAAGGGCGTCCAGCAGGCCGTCGAGCACGTGAACGGTGAACTCGCCGATGCGCTGCTGGGCCTGGACGCGCTCGACCAGCGGGACGTCGACCGGCTGATGGTCGACCTCGACGGCACCGACAACAAGGCCCGGCTGGGCGCCAACGCCGTGCTCGGCGTCTCCCTGGCCACTGCCCGGGCGGCGGCGGCGGAGCTGGAGCTGCCGCTCTACCGCTACGTCGGTGGCGCGAACGCCTGCGTGCTGCCCGTGCCCATGCTGAACGTCATCAACGGTGGCGAGCACGCCGACAACAACGTGGACCTGCAGGAGTTCATGTTCATGCCCGTCGGAGCCGCATCGTTCTCGGAGGCGCTCCGCTGGGGTACGGAGTGCTACCACACGCTCAGGTCGGTGGTGCACGAGCGGGGACTGTCGACCGCCATCGGCGACGAGGGCGGGTTCGCCCCGAACCTGGCCAGCAACGAGGAGGCGGTCCAGCTGCTGGTCGAGGCGATCGAACGGAGCGGCCGCACGCCCGGCGACGAGGTGGCCATCGCACTCGACGTCGCCTCCACCGAGTTCTTCGCCGACGGCCGCTACACGCTCGCCGGCGAGGGCCGCAGCCTGACCTCGGCGGAGTTCGCGGGCTACCTCGCCGACCTGTGTGACCGCTACCCGATCGTCTCGATCGAGGACGGCATGGCCGAGGAGGACTGGGACGGATGGGGGCTCCTCACGGAGAAGGTCGGCGACCGCGTCCAACTCGTGGGCGATGACCTCTTCGTCACCAACACCGAGCGGCTGGGCCGCGGCATCGAGCTCGGCGTCGGGAACTCGATCCTGGTAAAGGTCAACCAGATCGGCACGCTCTCGGAGACTCTCGACGCCGTCGCCATGGCCCACGACGCCGGGTACACCGCGGTCATGTCCCACCGATCCGGCGAGACCGAGGACACGACGATCGCCGACCTGGCCGTCGCCACCGGCTGCGGCCAGATCAAGACCGGCGCGCCCTCCCGCTCCGATCGGGTGGCCAAGTACAACCAGCTGCTGAGGATCGAGGAGCAGCTGGGTGACCGGGCCCGTTACC
>CAYMKW010000029.1:0-13857 GCA_964391365.1 uncultured Microthrixaceae bacterium
GGCGATGTACGGATCGGCGTGCGACGAACCGACCGTCCGCATCGCCGTGGCCGAGCAGTTCTGCTCGTGGTCGGCGTGGAGGATGAACAGCACGTCGAGCGCTCGCGCCAGCGCCGGGTTGGCCTCGTAGCGGGGCTCTGCGGTCTTCCACATCATCGACAGGAAGTTGGCTGCGAAGTCCAGGCTGTTGTCCGGGTAGACGAACGGCATGCCGACCGAGTGCCGGTAGGCGCCGGCGGCGAGCGTCGGCATCTTGGCGATCAGCCGGATGACCTGCTTCATGACGACGTCGGGGGAGAGGTCCTTGGCGTTCGGGTAGAAGGTCGACAGCGCCGCGATGGTCGAGACCAGGATTCCCATGGGGTGGGCGTCGTGGTGGAAGCCCTCCATGAACCGCTTGCGGACGTTCTCGTGGATGAACGTGTGATGGGTGATCTCGTAGCGCCAGTCCTCGAACAGTTCCGGCGTCGGGAGCTCACCGTGGATCAGCAGGTAGGCCACCTCGAGGTAGCTCGACGACTCGGCCAGCTGCTCGATCGGGTAGCCCCGGTAGCGCAGGATGCCCTTCTCGCCGTCGAGTTCGGTGATGGCCGAGGCCGCGGCGGAGGTCGCACCGAACGAGGGGTCGTGGAACCACACGCCGGGGAGGAACTTCGCCCACGCCGTCCCGTCGACGCCGCCGTCGATGATCGGGACCTCGACGGACTCGCCCGTGCGGTTGTCGGTGATCGTGATGCTGTCGGCCACGCCGGGCGCCTCCTTGTTCCTGCCGCAGTCTACGCCCCGCCCGGGTCGCCCACGACCGGCCGGATGTTGACGGGGGTGGTGGACGCCCCGCCGACGATGGTTCGGATCGTCTCGATGGCCACCCGTTGGGCCGCCGTGAGCATGGCCCGCCGCCGGGTGGCCAGGCCGACCCGCCGGGCCGGGAGGCCGTCCACCGGGATCGCCCGCCAGGGTCCACTCAGGTTGTCGGGCACGGCAGACGCCGGGACGATCCCTGCGCCGAACCCGCCGAAGGCCAGCGAGGTGAGCAGGCGCATCCCGTCGAACTCGGCCCGGGCACGCAGGCTGATGCCCCGCTCGGCGAGCTGGCGGTCGAGCACGTCCCGGAACGCCGTGCCCCGGGCCTCGAGCAGCAGTTCGTGCTCGGCGAGCTCCTCCAGGGTGACCGAGTCGTGGTCACACAAGGGGTGGCCCTCGGGGGCGATGAGCAGGCGGTCCTCGTCGAAGAGGGGCTCGACCCGCAGCTCGGGATCGTCCACCGGCAGGTTCACGAGCGCCACATCGAGTTGGTTGGACGTGAGTGCCAGCACGAGCGAGGAGGTGGATGCGTCCAGCACGACGACGCGTACGCCGGGGTGTTCGACATCGAGGGCGTTCATGAGGGGCGGCACGATCCAGCGTGCGGTGGTCCCGATGGCCCCGAGGCGGACCTCGCCGGACACCGTGTCCCGCATCGATGCGACGTCGGCCTCGAGTGCCTCGAACTCCGACTCGATGCGCCGAGCCCGTTCCACCACCAGAGCACCCTCAGGGGTGGGACCGGTCGTCGCCCGGTCGACGAGTTCCAGGCCCAACTCCTGTTCCAGCCGGGCGACGTGGGCCGAGACGTTCGACTGCACGGTTCCGAGCGTCCTTGCGGCTCCCGAGAACGAGCGTTCCTCGATCACCGCGACCAGTGTCCGCAACTGCTTCCGGTCCATCGCTGAGCACGATATCAACTATCGGCGGTATTGGATTGACCGATCGCGGCAACTCCCGTATATTGATCTTCACATACAGCAAGCAGAGGTCACCTCCCCCCTTTGATGACCCGCTTGCTTGCGCCGGACCATCGCCCCTTGCGGTCCGAGCGCCCGCTGAAGGACTGGCTCCCCCGGCCAGTCCTTCGGCCGTTTTGGGTGGCCCTGGTGGCCCCGGTGGAGGCTGCGGCCGTGGATGCTCGGCGATCGGCCTGCGTTAGCGTGTCGGGGTGATCGCTGCTGAGGACCCGATTCCGTCTGGCTCGAGACGGTCCGCTGCGGCCGCCTTCTTCGACCTGGACCGGACGCTGCTGCTCGGCGCCAGTGGTCCGATCCTCGGTGAGGCGCTCCGTCGCGTCGGGCTCGTGCGCGGCGAGGCCAGCATCGTCGAGACCGCTGCCTTCCGGTTCTTCGACCTGGTCGGCGAGACACTCCCGTCCATGTTCCTCGCCCGTCAGGGCGCACGGGCCGCGTCGGGCTGGCCGGTCGAACTCGTGCGTGAGGCGGCGGAGGCGGCAGCCGAACCCCTCGCCGAGCGGGTGCTGCCCTATGCCCAGCAGATGCTCGACGAGCACCGCGCGGAGGGCCGGAAGCTGGTGCTCGCCACGACGACGCCCGTCGACATGATCGGGCCGTTCGCCGAGCTCGTCGGGTTCGACGACGTCGTGGCCACCCGCTACCGCCGTCGTGACGACCGCTACGACGGGACGATCGACGGCGAGTTCGTCTGGGGCAAGGGCAAGTCACGCTCCGTCGCAGCCTGGGCGGCGGCCAACGGGGTCGACCTGGACGCGAGTTTCGCCTACTCCGACAGCTACTACGACGTCCCCCTGCTGTCGATCGTCGGCCATCCCCGGGCCGTCAACCCGGACCCTCGGATGCTGGCCATCGCCACGCTCAGGCGCTGGCCCGTCATCCACTTCGACCTCCCTGCGGGAGTCCCGAAGTTCGTGGGCGTCGAGCCGCAGCAGGCGCTCCAGCTCCTGGCACGGCCGCAGGCGTTCCCCTGGGTCAGGTTCCACGTGGACGGCGTCGAGCACATCCCACGCCACGGTCCGGCTGTGCTCGTCGCGAACCACCGTTCGTACTTCGATGTGCTCGCACTCGGCTACCTCCTGGCCCAGCGTGGCCGGCCGGTCCGGTTCCTGGGCAAGCGAGAGGTGTTCGACGCTCCTGTCGTGGGGGATCTGGCCACGGCGCTCGGCGGGATCCGGGTGGACCGGGGTACCGGTTCCGAGGAGCCGCTCCGCCTGGCGCGGGCGGCGCTCGCTGCCGGGGAGCTCGTCGCGCTGATGCCCCAGGGCACGATCCCCCGGGGGCCGGCGTTCTTCGATCCGGTCCTCCGTGGCCGCTGGGGTGCGGCACGACTCGCGGCGTCGGCCGACGTGCCGGTCGTGCCGGTCGGGCTGTGGGGGACCGAGGCCGTCTGGCCGCGTAGCTCGAAGCTGCCGAACGTGACCAACGTGTGGAACCCGCCGCACGTGACGCTCCGGGCAGGCCCCGGGTTCCACCTCGACGGCACGGATCCGGATGCCGACACCGAGCGGATCATGAGCGAGATCACGTCGCTCCTGCCGGCCGAGGCGCGTCTACCCAGGATCCCCAGTGACGAGGAGCTCGCCCGCACCTACCCCGACGGTCGGATCCCGGCCGACGTGGGAGCTGCGGGCGACCACGAGTCGGCCCGCCGACCCGGGTCCGACTGACCTCGGAACCGGTTCAGGATCCGGTGCGGGCGCGGATGATGTTGAGCGCCGATCCGGCGCGGAACCACTCGATGTGCTCCTCGCTCATCGTGTGGTTGCACTCGAAGACCAGCTCGGTTCCGTCCGACCGGTGCAACACGCACTCGACCGGTCGGCCGGGCGCCAGTTCGGCCAGGCCCCGGATGCTGATGCGGTCGTCCTGGCCGACGGCGTCGTAGGTCGCCCGGTCGGCGAAGGTCAGCGCCAGGACTCCCTGCTTCTTGAGGTTCGCCTCGTGGATCCTGGCGAAGCTCCGCACGATGATGGCGGCACAGCCCCGGAACCGGGGCTCCATGGCGGCGTGCTCCCGTGACGAGCCCTCACCCCAGTTCTCGTCGCCGACGGCGACCCACCGCTGACCCGCCTCGTGGTAGTGGCGGGCGATCTCGGGGAACGCCTTCACCTGGCCGTCCAGCTGGTCGACGCCCTCGCCCGGCGTGCCGGTGTAGGCGTTGACCGCCCCGAGGAAGAGGTTCCCCGAGATGTTCTCGAGATGGCCGCGGTACTTCAGCCAGGGGCCGGCCATGGAGATGTGGTCGGTGGTGCACTTGCCCGCAGCCTTCAACAGGATCGGGAGCGCCTCCAGGTCCTCGCCGTCCCACGGTGCGAACGGTTCGAGCAGTTGCAGGCGTTCGGAGTCCGGGCTGACGACGACGGAGACCGCGGCACCATCGCCCGGCGGGGCGATGAACCCGGACTCGCCGGGGTCGAACCCGTCTGCGGGGAGCTCCTCACCGACGGGAACCTCGAGGCGGACCTCCTGGCCCTCGTCGTTGGTGAGCGAGTCGGCCATCGGGTCGAAGTCGAGCGTGCCGGCCAGGGCCAGGGCGACGACCGTCTCCGGTGAGGTCACGAAGGCCAGGGTGTTGGCCGATCCGTCGTTTCGCTTGGGGAAGTTCCGGTTGTACGAGGTCACGATCGTGTTGGCGGCGGCGTTGGCCGACTCGGGCCGGGACCACTGTCCGATGCACGGTCCGCAGGCGTTGGCCAGCACGGTCGCACCGGCGGCCTCGAACACCTCGAGCAGGCCATCGCGTTCGATCGTCGCCCGGACCTGCTCGGAGCCCGGGGTGATGAGCAGGGGAGTGCGCACCCGGAGTCCGTGGTCGGCGGCATGCCGGAGCACCGATGCCGCACGGCTGATGTCCTCGTAGGACGAGTTGGTGCACGATCCCACCAGCGCGGCCGAGATCTCGAGCGGCCAGCCGGCGGACCTGGCGTCGTCGCCGAGCCGACTGACGGGACGGGCGAGGTCGGGCGTCGCGGGCCCGTTGATGTGGGGAGCGAGCGTCGACAGGTCGATCACGATCAGCTCGTCGTAGAAGCGTTCCGGGTCGGCGAGGACCTCGTCGTCGCTGCGCAGGTGGTGGGCGACGGCGTCGGCGGCCGCAGCGATGCCGCTCCGGTCGGTGGCCCGCAGGTAGCGGGCCATGGCCTCGTCGTAGCCGAACACCGAGGTCGTGGCCCCGATCTCGGCGCCCATGTTGCAGATCGTGGCCTTGCCGGTGCACGAGATGCGTTCGGCGCCGGGGCCGAAGTACTCGACGATGGCCCCGGTCCCGCCCTTGACGGTGAGGATCTCCGCCACCTTCAGGATCACGTCCTTGGGGGCGGACCAGCCGTTGAGCTCGCCGGTGAGCTGGACCCCGATGAGCTTGGGCCAGCGCGTGTTGAACGGGAACCCGGTCATGACGTCGACGGCGTCCGCTCCGCCGACGCCGATCGCAACCATGCCCAGGCCGCCGGCGTTCGGCGTGTGGCTGTCGGTGCCGACCATCATCCCGCCGGGGAATGCGTACTGCTCGAGCACGACCTGGTGGATGATCCCCGAACCGGGCTTCCAGAAGCCGATCCCGTATCGGGCCGACACCGACTCCAGGAAGTCGTAGACCTCGGCGTTGCCGGCCTCGGCGGCGAGCAGGTCGACCCGTCCGTTCTCCTTGGCCTGGATGAGGTGGTCGCAGTGGACCGTGGAGGGCACCGCCACCTCGGGCAGCCCCGCTGTCATGAACTGCAGGAGCGCCATCTGGGCGGTGGCGTCCTGCATGGCGACCCGGTCCGGTCGGAGGTCGTCGTAGGAGACGCCGCGCTCGAACTCGGCGGTGGGGTCGTCGAGGTGGGCGATCAGGATCTTCTCGGCGAGGGTCAGCGGCCGGCCGAGTCGCTCGCGTGCGGCGTCGATCCGCTCGTCGAAGCGCGCGTAGACGCCCTCCACGAGCTCGATGGGGGTGGTCGCGGACACGGTCATGTTCGGTCTCTCCGTTCGCAGGGCGGCAATACAAGTACACTACAAGTTGTGAGGGTGATCCGGTACCAGTCGATCGCCGAGGACCTCCGCCAGCGCCTGTCGGACGGCGAATTCGCCGCGTCCGGCCTGCTCCCGTCGGAGGCCGCGCTGTCCGACCGCTACGGCGTGAGCCGGGTCACCGTGCGGCGGGCGCTCGAGTCGCTGCGGGCCGACGGTTTGGTCGACTCCCGTCAGGGGTTCGGTTGGCTGGTCGCAGCGGAGCCGCTCCGACAGGACCTGTCCCGACTCGCGACCCTCGATCGGCAGCTGGCCGCAGCGGGGTTGCGGTCCGAGCGACGGATCGAGTCGTTCGGCTTCGTGGTCCCGCCGCCCCGCATCGGCGACCTGCTCGGTGGCCGCTCCGCCCTGGAGGTCCGGCGCGTCAACCTCGCCGACGGTCGACCCTTCGCCGTTGTGACCGTGTGGTGTCCCGAGGACCTGGGTGCCGGGCTGAGCCGGGACGATGTGGCGCGGTCATCGTTCCTGGAGCAGCTCCCGGTCGCCGTCGGGGGCGCCACGCAGACCATCGGTGCCGCCGCTGCCGAACCGGAGGACGCCGAGCTGCTCGGCATCCCGATCGGAGCGCCCGTGCTCGTGGCCGAGCGCACGACCCGGTCCACGAGCGGTCGGGTCGTGCTCGTCTCCGAGCACGTGTTCCCTGCGCACCGGACCCGGTTCGCGGTCGAGCTACCGGTCGACGACGGCTCTCCCGACCCGGCCGGGCTGCGACTCGTGGAGTAGGTCGGCCTACCAGCGGTCCCAGTGCACGACGTCGGAGAGGGGAAGGCGAGCCGCTGGGCGGAAGTCGGTGCCGATGGTGTGGGCGACGGGGAAGAGTCCGGCCTGGGTCACCTGATCGAACGGGATCCCGAGCAGCTCCGCGGCCTCGCGCTCCGAGGGCAGGTGCAGCGTCGTCCAGGCGCTCCCGAGCCCCCGGGACCGGAGCGCCAGCATGAAGCTCCACACGGCGGGGAGGATCGATCCCCAGAAGCTGGCCTGGGTGAATGTGTCGGTGGATTCCGGCAGCCGGCCCTGGATGCACGGGACGACGAGCAACGGGACCTCGGCGAAGTGGTCCCGCAGGTATCTGGCGGACGACGAAACCGCACCCGATCGCTCCGTCCGGGTGTCGTCGTCCGGGTACAGCTGCAGCCCCTCACCCATGGCGATGTAGGGGTCGAAGTGCGTGGCGTACATCCGGGCCAGCTCGGCCTTCGTGTCGGGGTCCTCGACGACGACCCAGTGCCACCCCTGGGAGTTCGACCCCGTCGGTGCCTGGAGGGCGAGCTCGATGCACTCCTCGACCAGTTCCCGCGCCACGGGTCGCTCGAGGTCCAGCCGACGTCGCACCGAGCGTGTCGTGGAGAGGAGTTCGTCGGGGTCCAGATCGAGATGCACGGCGTGACCGTAGCGGTGCATGCGGATCAGTGCCGGGACGCGGATCGGGGAGCGAGCCCGGAGGCCCGCTCCCCGATCCGGAGGACGATCGGTTGTCGTCTGCGTCAGAGCGAGGCGCCGACGCTGTCGAACTGGCTGTCGAGGTTGTTGCCGAGGACCGTGACTGCGGCGATGCAGACCACGGCGATCAGCGCCACGAGGAGGGCGTACTCCACGAGCGAAGCGCCCCGCTCGGTGCGGGTGTGGGTTGCGATCCAGGCCTTGAAGAAGTCGATGTTCATGTCGGGGTCTCCCTTGGGTGGTGAGTGTGTGGTGAGTGTGTGTCCTCCGGGTCCCGTTCCACGTTTCCCGGTGATGTGGTGATCGGCGGTGGGGGACCGGGCCTTGAGTAGTTCGTTCGGACCAATGTGGTGATCGGGTTCACCCGAGCGAGACGATGCCCATGCGCACGGCACGGAGCACGGCCTGGGTGCGGTCCCGGGCGTCGAGCTTCTGGTAGATCGACGCCAGGTGGTTCTTCACCGTCTTCTGCGAGATGTACAGGCGCTCGGCGACCTCACCCGTCGAACAGCCGTCGGCGATGAGCTGCAGCACCTCCTCCTCCCGCTTCGACACGGCGTGGTCCTCGGCCGGTGCGATCGGCTCCTCGCTGCGGCGGACCTCGGCGAGCATGGAACGTGCCAACTGAGGGGAGAGCACCGTGTCGCCCTCCGCTGCCATGCGCACGGCGTCGGCGATCTCCCGGGTCGAGCTGTCCTTCGTCAGGTAGCCGATCGCTCCCGCCCGGATCGCGTTGGTCAGGACGTCCTGGTCGGCGTGCATCGTGAGCATCACGACGCGTGCGGACGAGCCGGTGGCCTTGATCTGACGGCAGGCCTCGACGCCATCGCAGTTCGGCATGGTCACGTCCATGAGGATCACGTCCGGGACCGACTCCGTTGCGAGTCGGACGGCCTCGACGCCGTCGGCCGCCTGGGCGACGACGTCGAACCCGGCGTCGGTCATGGACCGTTGGAGGCCCTCCCGGAGCATGCGGTGGTCGTCGGCGAGCATCAGTCGGATCGACATGTCGGTGACCTCAGTGGTGGGTGGCGACCGGCGGAGCGCCGGTCGTGGGACGGGTGGACGTCGGGGTCGACGAGCTGTCGACCGCCGTCGGGTCGAGGATGCAGCGGACGCGGGTCCCGCGACCCGGGGCCGAGTGGATCTCGAGGGATGCACCGATGCTGGCGGCGCGTTCGCGCATGCCCAGAACGCCGTAGGAGTCGAGCCGTCCAGCCCGGTCCTGGGCGAAGCCGATGCCGTTGTCGGTGACGTCGATGACGGCCCGTTCGCCGTCGCATCGCCAGAGGATGCGGACCGCCGTGGCGTGTGCGTGTCGTTCGACGTTGGCGAGGGCCTCCTGGGCGACGCGCCAGAGCTCGCGTTCCTGGAGAATGGGCAGACGGTGCGACCGATCGGCGTCGACGTGGACCTGGATCCCGCTCCGCTCGCCGACGCGGGCGGCGTACTCCTCGAGCACGTCGGCGACGCCGCTCACGTCCGAGACGTCGGTGCGCAGGTCGTACAGCGTGTCGCGCACCTCTCGGATCACCCCGCGGACGTCCTCGCGGAGCTGACCCAGCTCGCGGGAGATCGACTCGCCGGACTCGTCTCGCTCGACGAGACGGTCGAGCTCGAACGCCAGGTACGCGATCGACTGCCCGATCCGGTCGTGGAGGTCGCGGGCGATCCTCGTGCGCTCCTCGTCGGCTCCGACGGTCCGGAGGCGGGTGAACCACCTGGCGTTGTCGATGGCCAGGGCGGCGGGCTCGACGAACCCTGAGACGACCTCGACGTCCCGGTCGGTGAACTGGCCGGGTGTCGAGTGCTCGACGGCCAGCAGGCCGATGATCGATCCCCGGGCGCTGAGCACGGAGTACACGCCCGAGCCCGCCCGGCCCGAGAGGCCGCCGCCGGGCTCCCGGGACAGGTCCTCCGAGGAGGAGGTCCCGTTGAGGGCGATCGCCCGACGGAGTCCGTCGGGCAGTTCGGTCGGTCCCAGCCGGCTCGCCAGGTGCAGCCCGTGGTGGCGGGCGACGTCCCAGTGGGCGTCGGTGTCGTCGAACAGGAGCACGGCGATCGAGTCGCACGCCACGAGCGACTTCAGGCGGGCCAGGGTCGAATCGAGCACCTCGCCCAGGTCCAACGACGCGGGCAGCGTCTGGGTGACCTGATGGAGGGAGTAGAGCAACTCGTTGGCATCGGAGAGTCGGTGGAGGCGCCCCAGCGCCAGTTCGCGATCACGGTCGGCCTCGCCGGAGATCCGCCGGGCGTACCCGGCGGTGATCGCCACCAGGACCACGATCGCGCCCCAGGACAGCGCCTCGAGGACGACGTCCCGCGGGTCGGCGGCACGGGCGATGCTCGGCAGCGTGACCGCCAGGATGGTGGCCACCGCCACCCGGATCGAGAAGCCGAAGCCGCGGGCCAACCCGGCGATCATGACGGCGGTGAGCAGCATGAGGATCAGCGGCGAACGCCAGCCACCAGTGGCCACGACCGCCATCACCGTGACGGTCACCTCGGCGAGCACCACGGCGAGCGACCGGACGTCGTCGGCGTAGCGGAGCGGTCGGAACGACCGGAAGACGGCATTGGCCACCAGCAGGGCGGTCCACAGCTGGAGCGAGCGTGTCTGCGCGTCGGCGGACGTGCTCACGAGCAGCACCGAGATGATGGTGGTGGCCAGCCGGGCAGCTGTGATGAGGGGTGTGAACGCCGCGATCCGGTCCCGGGCGACGACCTCATCGAGCTCGAAGTCGCCCGTCGGGCGCGCCGACGGGTCCACCTTCGCCTGCCGGATGTCGTGTCGGAGTCTCGTCCGGAAGCGGTTCCAGAGCCTGTCGGACCCGGGCTCTGCGAGCGCGGTCGACCCGACACCCGTCTCCGTCGAGGTCGACTGGTCCATGGCAGTTCCCGTCCTGCCACCGGGCCGACCGGTGGCCTCCGGGTTCTCGGCACGGAGCGGGCCCGGCCTTGACAATTTCTCCTGTGGCTCGATCCCGGCCGGTCCGTCTGTCGGAGGTGCCGTCTAGGGTCGTGACGTGCGACTGATCGGACTCACCGGCGGCATCGGTTCGGGCAAGTCGAGCGTCTCGGCGGCACTGGCCCGGCGCGGCGCCCGGATCATCGACGCCGATGCGATCGTCCGTGAGCTCCAGTCGCCCGGAACCGTGGTGTTCGCTGAGATGGTCGATCGCTTCGGCCCCGGGATCGTGGCCGAGGACGGGTCGCTCGACCGTCAGGCCGTTGCGGACATCGTCTTCAGCGACGAGCAGGCGCTCGCCGACCTGGGTCTGATCGTCCACCCCCGGGTCCACGAGGAGATCGAACGCCGGGTCGCCGATGCGGAGGGAACCGACGACGTCGTCGTCCTGGACATCCCGCTCCTCGACCGCAGCGGGTGGCCGGGGCTGCTCGGCACGGTCGTGGTCGACCTGGACCCCGAGGTGGCGATCGCTCGCCTCGTCGAACACCGGGGATTCACCGAGGCGGACGCCCGTGCACGGATCGCCGCGCAGATCGAACGTTCCGACCGGTTGGAGCTGGCGGACTTCGTCGTGGACAACGGTGGCACGCTGGCGGACCTCGAGGTGCAGGTCGACCGCCTCTGGGCGTGGATCGCCGGGCTCCCGTGAGCGAGGCGTCGGCGGCCCGCCGAGCTGAACCGGTCATGGTTCGGCCGTTCGAGGTCGTCTCGGACTTCCAGCCCGCCGGCGACCAACCGGCTGCGATCGAGCGGCTCAGCGACGGGGTGCACTGCGGCGAACGCTTCCAGACGCTGCTCGGCATCACCGGCTCCGGGAAGTCGGCGACGATCGCCTGGACGATCGAGCAGGTGCAGCGACCGACCCTCGTGCTGGCACCGAACAAGTCGCTCGCCGCTCAGTTGGCCAACGAGTTCCGCGAGTTCTTCCCGCACAACCGGGTCGAGTACTTCGTCTCGTACTACGACTACTACCAACCCGAGGCCTACGTTCCGTCGAGCGACACCTACATCGAGAAGGACTCGTCGGTGAACGACGAGATCGAGCGGCTCCGCCACGCCGCCACGTCGGCGCTGCTGACCCGACGGGACGTCATCGTGGTGGCCTCGGTCTCGTGCATCTACGGGCTCGGCTCGCCGGAGGAGTACGCGTCGAGCTTCCTGTCGGTGCGGGTCGGCGAGCAGGTGGACCAGCGCTGGTTGCTCCAGCGGCTGGTCGGCCTGCAGTACGACCGCAACGATCTGGTCCTGACCCGTGGCACCTTCCGTGTCCGGGGCGATGTGCTCGAGGTGCAGCCCGCGTACGAGGAGTCGGCACTGCGGATCGAGTTCTTCGGTGACGAGGTCGAGGCGATCTCGGTCGTGGACCCGTTGACGGGCGAGAAGGTGCAGCGACTCGAGGAGACACAGATCTTCGCCAAGACGCACTACGTCGTCTCCGACGAGCGTCTGCGGCTCGCCCTGGTCCGGATCGAGCAGGAACTCGAGGAGCGGTTGGCGGTCTTCGAGCGCGAAGGGAAGCTGCTCGAGGCCCAGCGGCTCCGGATGCGAACCGAGTACGACCTCGAGATGCTCCGAGAGGTGGGGGTGTGCAACGGGGTGGAGAACTACTCGGCCCCCATGGAGGGTCGCGGGCCGGGGGAACCGCCGAACACGCTCCTCGACTACTTCCCCCGTGACTACCTCACCATCATCGACGAGTCGCACGTGACGATCCCGCAGCTCCACGGGCAGTACGAGGGGGACCGATCCCGGAAGTCGACGCTGATCGAGCACGGGTTCCGGCTGCCGTCTGCAGCCGACAACCGGCCGCTCCGCTTCGAGGAGTGGGTCCAACGGACCGGACAGACCATTCTCCTGTCGGCCACACCCGGTTCGTGGGAGCTCGAGCACTCCGGTCGGGTCGTCGAACAGATCGTGCGGCCGACGGGTCTGGTGGACCCGGAGGTGCGAATCCAGCCGACGAAGGGGCAGATCGACGACCTGCTCGAGCGCATCAACGGCAGGGTGGTTCGGGGCGACCGGGTCCTGGTCACCACGCTCACCAAGAAGATGGCCGAGGATCTGACGGACTACCTGCTGGAGATGGGCGTGCGGGTCCGATACCTGCACTCCGAGGTCGACACGCTGCAGCGAATCGAGTTGATCCGCGACCTTCGCCTGGGCGAGTTCGACGTACTCGTCGGGATCAACCTGCTCCGCGAGGGCCTCGACCTACCCGAGGTCTCGCTGGTGGCGATCCTCGACGCTGACAAGGAGGGGTTCCTCCGGTCGGAGACGTCGTTGATCCAGATGATCGGTCGTGCGGCCCGGAACGTCAACGGTGAGGTCGTCATGTACGCGGACAACCTGACCGACTCGATGCAGCGGGCGATCTCGGAGACGAACCGCCGTCGGGGTGTGCAGGAGGCCTACAACGCCGAGCACGGGATCGACCCCACCACGATCCACAAGGCGGTCACCGACATCCTCGCCGATCTGAGGGGGTCGAGCGGCGAGGCGCCGCATCCGGGGCGCGGCCGACGCACGCAGCGGCCGGGCGAACGGGCTCGGGCAGAGCAGTTCGCGGACCTTCCGCCGGAGGACCTGGGCCGACTCATCCAGGTGCTCGAGGACGAGATGCACCAGGCCTCCGCCGACCTACGGTTCGAAGAGGCCGCCAGACTGCGCGACGAAGTCAAGGAACTCAAGCGCGAGCTGCGCAACGCCGGCATCTGACCGGCCGCTCGGCGGATGTCCGCCCCAGGTGCCGACCCGTGACCGGGTGCTCGGCGAGCTGTGAAGGAGCTGGCGTGGGCGAAGTGGAAGGTCTTCCTCCCATGAGCAAGCCGTACCTCACCCCACCCCCCGCCAACCTGTCCCGAAAAACGGGACGGTCTGGCAACGGTGGGGTGGAGGTGTCTCGTGCTCGGGGTCGATTCGGGGTGGTCGAACCGGTCGACCCCGACCTGCCAGTCCCCACGGAGGCGATGCCCAACAAGGGGAAGCGAGTCGGCCGGCGGCGACGACTTCTCCTGGTGGCCGCCGAGCAGGCGGGCCTCTTCACCGTTGCCCAGGCGTTCGACGCCGGTCTCGATCGTCGAGCCCGCCACCACCACCTCACGTACGGGAACTGGCGCCGAACCGAGGCGCCGCAGGTGTTCCGGCTGACCGGCTGGCCACCCGACCGACACGAACGGCTTCGCGCCTGGCTGCTGTGGGCGGGCCCCCAAGCCCTGTTGACCTCGTGGACGGCGCTGGGGCTCGCAGGTCTCGCAGGTTCCGCGTCGGCGGTCCCGGTCGACCTCGAGATCCCATTCAGGGCCGACCGCGCCGGTCGGCGCCGCCGGCATCGGTTGTTCCGACAACTCGAGGACTCCGGTGCCACCGGCTCGGTTCGGCTCCACCGGGCCGTGACCGGCGCCGAGCGCACCGTCGATGGTCTCCGATTCCGTCCCCCGGCTGAAGCGGTCTGCGCCGCGATCGATCACGGTCGATCGTCCGTTGCGCTCGCTCTTGCGAGCGAACTGCTCGACTCCGGCCTCGTGGAACCCGACGAGCTCAGCATCGCAGCCAGAACCGTCCACTGCAGCCAGGTCACCGAACTGCTCGTGTGCCGGCCGGCCGGTGGTCGAACCGCCAGCCAGCCGCTGCGAAATGCGGCAGGTATTGGAT
>CAYMKW010000029.1:13867-30338 GCA_964391365.1 uncultured Microthrixaceae bacterium
CGCTGGCCGGTCGTCGAACCGCCACGCCGGCAGGAAGCGCCGCCGGCTCAGTGTGAGATCGCGGCTCAGTGTGAGATGGCGGCCTGACGGAGCGCATGGTCGGCGAGGACGAGCAGCACCGCAGCCTCGACCAGAGGCACCGCCCTCGGCAGCACGCAGGGGTCGTGGCGCCCCTTCGCCGCGAGGACCGTTGCTTCGTTGTCCCGACTGACCGTGTCCTGCTCCGACGAGATCGTCGCCGTGGGCTTGAAGGCCACCCGCATCGTGATGTCCTCGCCGTTCGAGATGCCGCCCTGGACGCCACCCGAGTGGTTCGTCGCCGTCCGGGGACGCCCGTCAGGGCCCGGAACGAACGGGTCGTTGTGCTCCCTGCCCGTCATCCGGACAGCTCCGAACCCGGAACCGATCTCGAATCCCTTCGAGGCGGGCAGCGACATGGTGGCCTTGGCCAGATCCGCCTCGAGCTTGTCGAACACCGGCTCACCCCATCCCGCCGGGACACCGCGAGCGACGCACCGGACCGTCCCCCCGAGGGAATCGCCATCCCGTCGCGCCCGGTCGATCGCCCGGGTGATCGCGTCCGACGCAACGGGGTCGGGGCAACGCGTCGGATCCGCCTCCACCTCCTCGAGCGTGACCGCCGCTCCGTCGACCGTCGCCTCGATGTCGTGGACCGAGTCGACCCAGGCCAGCACCTCGACGCCGAACCGCTCGGCGAGCAGCTTCCGGGCCACGGCTCCGGCCGCCACGCGACCGATCGTCTCCCGCGCCGATGACCGCCCGCCTCCGGCAACGGCCCGGATGCCGTACTTCGCCTCGGTCGTGTAGTCGGCGTGGGACGGCCGGTAGACCTCGGCCAGGTGGTCGTAGGCGCCCGATCGCGCATCCGCATTGCGGACGAGCATGGCGATCGGGCTCCCGAGGGTCAGGCCGTCGACGACGCCGGAGAGGATCTCGACCCGGTCCGATTCGTCGCGCTGCGTCACCAGCCGACTCTGCCCAGGACGTCGCCGGTCCAGGTCGGGTTGGACGTCGGACTCGGAGAGCTCCAGGCGAGGGGGGCAACCGTCCAGGACCACGCCGACGCCGCCACCGTGGGACTCGCCGAACGTGGTGATTCGGAACAGCGCACCGCTGGAGGAGGACACGGCGCCAGTATGGCAGTGGTCCGCGGTCGCACCGGCGAGGGTTCTCGTGCGCCGAGGAACACCTGTTCGGGCGGTAGGCTCGGCCTGATGGCCCGCTCACGAACGTCGCAGCCCGGAGACCTGCTCACCATCCGTGGGGCGAGGGAGCACAACCTCTGCGACGTGTCGCTCGACCTGCCCCGGGACCGGCTCATCGTCTTCACCGGGCTCTCCGGCTCGGGCAAGTCGTCCTTGGCCTTCGACACGATCTACGCCGAGGGACAGCGTCGCTACGTGGAGTCGCTGTCGGCGTACGCCCGGCAGTTCCTCGGTCAGATGGACAAGCCCGACGTCGACGTCATCGAGGGGCTGAGCCCTGCGATCTCGATCGACCAGAAGTCGGCCTCGCGCAACCCTCGATCGACCGTCGGGACCGTGACCGAGGTCTACGACTACCTGCGGCTCCTTTTCGCCCGAATCGGTGTCCCGCACGATCCCGAGACCGGCGAGCGTCTGGTCCGCCAGACCCCCCAGCAGATCGTCGATCGGATCCTCCGACTGCCGGAGGGCACCCGCTTCCAGGTGCTGGCGCCGGTGGTGCGCGGACGGAAGGGAACCTACGAGCAGCTGTTCGCCGACCTTGCGGCCCGGGGGTTCGCTCGGGTCCGGGTCGACGGCGAGTTGCTCGAACTCCCCGTGGAGGTCGACCTCGCCCGGTACGAACAGCACACCATCGAGGTGGTCGTCGACCGACTGGTCCTGCGGGAGGGGATCGAGCGTCGCCTGACGGACTCGATGGAGACGGCGCTCGAACTCGCCGAGGGCCTCGCCCAGATCGAGATCGTCCCGTCCGGGGACTCCGATGCGGAGGCCGAGCTCCTCACCTTCTCCGAACACCTCGCCCGCCCATCCGACGGCAAGAGCTTCGAGGAACTGGCGCCCCGCAACTTCTCGTTCAACGGCCCGTACGGTGCCTGCCCGACCTGCGACGGTCTGGGAACGACGTTCGAGGTCGACCCCGAGCTCGTCGTGCCGGATCCCGAGGCGAGCGTCGCCGACGGTGCCATCGCCCCCTGGGCGTCCGGACACGCCAAGTACTTCCACCGGCTGCTCGAGTCGGTCTGCGAGGCGAACGACATCGACGCCGATCTCCCCTGGGAGCGCCTGCCCGCCAAGCAGCGGAAGCTCCTCCTCCACGGGCTGGGGGGTGACCAGCGGATCGATGTCCGATTCCGCAACCGGTACGGGCGGACCCGGAACTACTCGGCTCGTTTCGAGGGCGTCATCCCGTACCTGCAGCGCCGTCACAGCGAGGCGGAGACGGATTCCGCGCGGGAGGCCGTCGAGGGCTACATGCGGCAGGTGCCCTGCCAGGTCTGCGACGGAGCCCGCCTGAACCCGTACGCGCTCGCGGTGACGATCGACGGACTGAACATCCACCAGCTCTGCGCCCTGTCGATCGGTGAGTCCGCCGAGCGGCTCGCGGATCTCCACCTCGACGAACGACAGCAGTTGATCGCCGAGCGCGTCCTCAAGGAGGTCAACACCCGACTGCGGTTCCTCTGCGACGTGGGCCTGCAGTACCTCTCGCTCTCCCGGTCGGCTGCGACGCTGTCAGGTGGCGAGGCGCAGCGCATCCGGCTGGCCTCCCAGATCGGCTCCGGTCTGGTCGGTGTGCTCTACGTCCTCGACGAGCCATCGATCGGGCTCCACCAGCGGGACAACCACCGACTGATCGAGACCCTGGTGCGACTGCGGGACCTGGGCAACACGGTGCTGGTGGTCGAGCACGACGAGGACACCATCAAGGTGGCCGACCACGTCGTCGACATCGGGCCCGGCGCCGGCGAGCACGGCGGCAGGGTGGTGCACAGCGGTTCGGTGGCCTCGCTCCTGAAGAGCCGAACATCGATCACCGGCCAGTACCTCTCCGGGCGGCGGAGGATTCCGGTACCCGAGCTCCGACGCGAGCCGTCCGGCGACTGGCTCTCGATCAAGGGGGCCAGGGAGCACAACCTCCGGTCGATCGACGTCGACCTGCCCCTCGGGTGCTTCGTCGCGGTCACCGGGGTGTCGGGTTCCGGCAAGTCCACCCTCGTGAACGACATCCTGCTCCGGTCGCTCATGCAGCACATCTACGGATCGAAGGTCCCGCCCGGACTGCACAAGCGGATCGACGGCCTCGACGCGCTCGACAAGGTGATCGACATCGACCAGTCGCCCATCGGCAGGACGCCTCGATCCAACCCGGCCACCTACACCGGCGTGTTCGACCACATCCGGAAGCTCTTCGCCCAGACCCCCGAGGCGAAGGTCCGCGGCTACCTGCCCGGGAGGTTCAGCTTCAACGTCAAGGGCGGCCGCTGTGAGGCCTGCGCCGGCGACGGGACGATCAAGATCGAGATGCACTTCCTGCCGGACGTGTACGTGCCGTGCGAGGTCTGCAAGGGCGCCCGCTACAACCGCGACACGCTGGAGATCACCTTCAAGGGGCTCAACATCTCGGAGGTGCTCAACCTGCCCTGTGAGGAGGCGCTGGAGTTCTTCTCGAACCAGCCGACGATCTCCCGCCACATGCAGACCCTCGTCGACGTGGGGCTCGGATACGTTCGCCTCGGACAGCCCGCCACGACGCTGTCGGGAGGCGAGGCCCAGCGGGTCAAGCTGGCCTCCGAGCTCGCCAAGCGTTCGACGGGCCACACCATCTACCTGCTCGACGAGCCGACGACGGGCCTGCACTTCGAGGACATCAGGAAGCTGCTGACCGTGCTGTCCCGACTGGTCGACCAGGGGAACACCGTGCTCGTGATCGAGCACAACCTGGATGTGATCAAGACGGCCGACTGGATCATCGACCTGGGGCCCGAGGGCGGCTCGGGCGGCGGACTGGTGATCGCCGAGGGTCCACCCGAGCTGGTGGCCAAGGTGCCGGAGAGCGCCACCGGTCAGTTCCTCGCGCCGCTGCTCGGCCCGAAGGGTTGACCCGGCAGCTCTGCGCCCGCCCGAACGGTTCGGCCCCGGTCTCAGGTGATCGACAGCATCCGTTCGAGTGCGACCCTCGCCCAGTGGGCGGTGTCCTCGTCGACGGTGATCCGGTTCACGACGTCGCCGTCGACCAGCGACTCCAGTGTCCAGCACAGGTGGGCGGCGTCGATCCGGAACATCGTCGAACACGGGCAGATCAACGGGTCGAGCGACTCGACGGTGACGTCGGACTCGGCATCGAGTCGCTGGACCAGGTGGATCTCGGTCCCGACCCCGGCGACCGAACCGGCGGGGAGGGCCTCGACCGCCCGGATGATCGCATCGGTGGAGCCGACGTGGTCGGCGAGTTCGCACACGTCGTGCGCGCACTCCGGGTGCACGATCACGACGCCGTCCGGATGGCGCTCACGGAAGGCGTGGACGTGCTCCGGCCGGAACCGCTGGTGGACCGAGCAGTGACCGCGCCACAACAGGAACGTCGGGTCGCGGACGTCGTCCGCGGACAGGCCACCGCGCTCGAGGTGCGGGTTCCAGACTCGCATGTCGGCCTCCGTGTAGCCCATCTGGTGGCCGGTGTTCCGTCCGAGGTGCTGGTCGGGTAAGAACAGGACCTGTCGGGCCCGGGGCCCGTCGGGGTCGTTCAGGGCCCACTCGAGGACGCCTCGGGCGTTCGTGGACGTGCACACGGCGCCCCCGTGACGGCCCACGAACGCCTTCAGGTTGGCGGCTGAGTTCATGTACGTCACCGGCAGCACCCGCTCGATGTCGGTGTGCTCGGCGATGACCTCCCACGCCTCCTCGACCGAGTCGATGTCGGCCATGTCGGCCATGGAGCAGCCGGCGTTCAGGTCCGGGAGGACGACCTGCTGGTGGTCGCCGGTCAGGATGTCGGCGGACTCCGCCATGAAGTGGACGCCGCAGAACACGATGAACTCGGCCTCGGGGTGCTCCTTGGCCAGGACCGACAGGCGGAACGAGTCGCCTCGGGCATCGGCCCACCGCATGACCTCGTCCCGCTGGTAGTGGTGCCCCAGGATGAAGAGCCGCTCGCCGAGCGTTTCCTTGGCCGCCCGGATCCGTTCGGCGAGCTCCTCGGGATCGGCGGCGGTGTAGCGCTCGGGCAGGGGTCGCTGCAGACGGAGCATGGATGGTCCTCCTGTGTCGCCACCCCGTGGTGGCGCTGGACGCTCGACGTGACCGGTGGGGGCAGCCTGGTCGCCACGCCACGGGGGTGTCGGTCTCGAACGTTGATGTCGCCGGGTGCCAGGCCGGTGAATGCATGCTAGTCGGGTGCCCCCGACGACGGGGCTAGCGTTCGGTCGATGCTCGAGCGTCCACCCTCGGGGACGATCCCGGACGCACCCGGGAGCTACCAGTTCCTCGACGGTGCGGGACGGGTGATCTACGTCGGCAAGGCCCGGTCCCTGCGTCAGCGGCTCGCCAACTACTTCCAGAACCCCGCCGCCATGCCGACGCGGACCGCCCAGATGGTGGCGACCGCGGAGACGGTGGAGTGGATCCAGGTCAACAACGAGGTCGAGGCCCTGATGCTCGAGTACTCGTTGATCAAGCAGCACCGACCGCGCTTCAACGTCCGACTGGTCGACGACAAGAGCTACCCGTACCTGGCGCTGACCGTCTCCGACGAGTGGCCACGTCCGATGGTGGTCCGGGGCCGCCGACGGAAGGGCACCCGCTACTTCGGCCCGTACGCCCACGCCTATGCGATCCGGGAGACCCTGGACGAACTGCTCCGGACCTTCCCGCTGCGCACCTGCTCGGATGCGAAGTTCAGGAGGCACGAACTGCAGGGCCGGCCGTGCCTCCTGTTCCACATCGAGAAGTGCTCGGGTCCCTGCGTTGGCGAGGTCGACGCCGCCACGTACGCCGGGCTCGTCGCCGAGTTCACCTCGTTCCTCGAGGGTGACACGGAGCCGGTCGTCCGGGACCTGCGTGGTCAGATGGCCACGGCGGCGGAGGCGCTCGACTTCGAGGCGGCGGCCCGGCTCCGGGATCGGCTCGCCTCGGTCGAACGGGCGGTCGAGCGCCAGCAGATGGTCGCCGAGCGCGACGAGGACATGGACGTTCTGGGCATCTTCGAGGACCCGTTGGAGGCATCGGCGCAGGTGTTCTTCGTGCGTCGGGGCCGGGTCGTCGGCCGACTCGGGTTCCTGCTCGACAAGGTCATGGACCTGACGCCGGCCCAGACCGTCGGAGCGGTCCTCGAGCACGTCTACGGCGACGAGCCTGCGGTCGGCTACCCCCGGCAGGTGCTGGTTCCGGAGCTCCCCGAGGACGTCGGGCTCTACGAGGAGTTCCTCTCCGCTGCCCGTGGGACCCGCGTCCGGATCCGGGTCCCACGACGGGGACCCAAGCGAGAGCTGGCGGCGACCGTCGAGCGGAACGCCGCGGAGGCCTTCACCCGACACCGGTTGAAGCGGGGGAGCGATCACAACAGCCGGGCCCGCGCCCTCAACGAGCTCCAGGAGGCTCTGGAGCTGCCCGAGGCCCCGCTCCGGATCGAGTGCTACGACATGAGTCACCTGCAGGGCACCGACTACGTCGGCTCGATGGTGGTGCTCGAGGACGGGCTGCCCCGGCCGTCGGAGTACCGACGGTTCAGGTTGCGGGGCGTCGATGGCAACGACGACTTCGCGGCCATGGAGGAGGTACTGACCCGGCGGTTCACGAACTACCTCGAGGAACGCGCCCGTCCGCCGGCCGAACGCGGCCGGTTCGCCTACCCGCCGCAGCTCCTGCTCGTGGACGGAGGTCGAGGCCAGTTGTCGGTCGCCGTCCGGGTGCTGCAGGAGTTGGGACTCTCCGACGAGATCCCCGTCGCGTCCCTGGCGAAGCAGTTCGAGGAGGTGTTCCTCCCCGGAAGGTCGGCGCCGGTGGAGGTCCGGCGGGGCTCCGAGGCCCTGTTCCTGCTGCAGCGCGTCCGGGACGAGTCGCACCGGTTCGCGATCGGCTACCACCGCAAGCTCCGTGGCGAACGGGCCACCCGCTCGGTGCTCGAGGGCATCCCCGGACTGGGGGAGCAGCGGCGGGCCCGCCTGGTGGGCCACTTCGGCGGTGTGCGGGCGGTGCAGCGGGCATCACTGGACGACCTCCGGGCGCTCACCTGGTTGCCCGACGCGGTGGCGGACGCGGTGTACGGGGCGCTCCACGACGGCGGCTCCGCCCCCGGTTCCGATGGCGGCGGTGCACGTGGTTGATCGATCGGATGACGAGTCGATCGCCGAGTGGGAGTGCCATGCCGACTGGTGGCAACGCGAGTTCACCGGTGGTGCCGACGCCGAGTACGCCGAACAGATCCTGCCGCTGATCGACGCATCGCTCCCGTCGTCGGGGCGCGTGCTCGACCTCGGGAGCGGCGACGGGCAGGTGACCCGACTCGTCGCCGACCGGGTCGGTCTGGCCGTGGGCGTCGACGCCGTCCGGGCCCAGGTGGAGCACGCTGCGGCGCTCGGCAGTGGATCGTTCCTCCAGGCCCGACTGTCGGATCTCCCCGTGCGCTCCGGTTCGTGCCGCGCCGTGGTGGCCTGTCTGGTGCTCGAGCACGTCGCCGACCTCGACACGGCGATGGCCGAGGCGGCGAGGGTCCTGGAATCCGACGGCCGGCTCGTGGTGGTGATCAACCATCCGATCCTGCAGACCCCGGGCAGCGGGTGGATCGACGACCAGTTGGTCGACCCGCCCGAGCAGTACTGGCGGATCGGCCCCTACCTGCCCGAGGTCACGACGGTGGAGGAGGTCGACGACGGGGTCGACCTCACCTTCCACCACCGTCCACTGCACCGCTACGTCAACGGGGCATCGGCATGCGGACTGCTGCTCGAACACCTCGAGGAACCGGTGCCTCCCCGGTCCTACCTGGAGCGCTACTGGTCGTTCCCGGCGGCCGTGACCGTTCCCCGACTGGCACTCCTGCGCTTCCGGAAACTGGGCTGAGACGCGGCGCTGCCCGCCGGTTCCGACCCCGGAGGATCGGACCCGGCGGGCAGCAGGCCGCAGTACGGGAGAGGATCAGCAGCCCTCGGACGGAGCGGTGATGACACCGTCGATCACGTGGATGACGCCGTTCGAAGCCATGAGGTCGGTCGAGACGATGGGTGCACCACCGACGGTCAGGCTGTCACCTGCCTTCTCGATCTTGACCTTGCCGCCCAGGGTCTCGACACAGGTGCCGGCCGCAGCGGTCGCCGCCGCAGCGTCGACCTTGCCGCTGATGACGTGCAGCTTCAGGACCTCGGTGAGGGCGCCCTGCGGGTCGGCCTTGAGGGCCTCAACGGTCGCCGGGTCGAGGGCTGCGAAAGCCGAGTTGGTCGGGGCGAACACCGTGAACGGGCCCTCGCCGGAGAGCGTCTCGCCCAGGCCGGCGGCGGTCACGAGCTCGACGAGCGTCGAGAAGTCCGGGTTGCCGGCGGCGATGTCGACGATGGTCTCCGTGCTCGCCATGGTGGTCTCGGTCCCCTCGGACGCCATCGTCGTCGAGGTCGTCTCGCTGTTGGCCTCCTTGGCGGACTCGTCGTCGCTCGAACAGGCCGCAGCGACCAGGCCGAGGCCGAGGAGCAGGGCGAACATGGTGGACAGGGTCTTACTGCGCATGGATGCGCCTCCTTGCTAGGTGTACCAGTGTTTCGTCGGCCGGGGCGTGGCCGGATGCACCCCGGTCCGGAATTCCTGCTCGACGGTTCGACCGGGCAGCCTGGCCGCTAGCGTTCGACCCGTGGTCGATCTCGTCGTGATCGCCGGCATGTCCGGAGCCGGTCGAACCCAGGTCGGTAAGACGCTCGAGGATCTGGGTTGGTTCGTGATCGACAACCTCCCCTCCGAGCTCATCCCCAAGGTGGCCGAGCTGGCCCGCTTCCAGGAGGACACCGCCCCGCTCGCGCTGGTGGTCGGCACGGGTGCCGACGCCGCCTCCGTCGCAACGGAGCTCGACCGCCTGCGCGCCAGCGGGGCCGTCATCCGGACGGTCTTCCTGGATGCGTCGACCCCGACGTTGGTCCGTCGTTACGGCGAGTCGAAGCGACGGCACCCGCTGCTCGCCGTGAGCGATTCGGTGGACGGAGCGGTGGAACAGGAACGGCTCCTGCTGGGCGAGGTGCGCGGATCCGCCGACGTCGTGATCGACACGACCGACCTCAACGTCCACGATCTGCGGACCCGGGTCCACGAGCTGTTCGCCGGTGACGACGGCGACGGCTCCACCCAGGTGACCGTCACCTCGTTCGGGTTCAAGCACGGCGTCCCCCCGGACGCCGACCTGGTGCTCGACTGCCGGTTCCTGCCGAACCCCTACTGGGTCGAGGAGCTCCGTCCGCTGTCGGGGCGGGACGCGGAGATCCAGGAGTACGTGAACTCCTTCCCGGTCACCGAGGAGTTCGTCGTCAAGGTCCGCGAGCTCCTCGACCTGCTCCTCCCCGCGTACCTCGACGAGGGCAAGGCGGTGCTGACCGTCGCCTTCGGCTGCACCGGCGGCCGGCATCGCTCGGTGGCCATCGCCGAGGAGTTCGCCACGTGGTTGCAGGAGCGGGGCGTTCCGACCCGGATCCGCCATCGGGACGTGGAACGGTGAGCGGAACCGACGTCCCCGGAGCTCCGGGTCGCGACGCCGGACCCCGGGTCGTCGCCGTCGGTGGCGGTCACGGGCTGGCGGCCACGCTGCGGGCCGTGCGCGGCTACGCCGGTGCGGTGACCGCGGTCGTCTCGGTGGCCGACGACGGGGGATCGACCGGCCGGTTGCGGGCGGCGGGCGATCGCCCCGCGCCCGGTGACCTGCGCAAGTGCCTGGTGGCGCTCGCAGGTGGCGATTCGCCGCTGCTCCGTGCGATGGAGCACCGCTTCGACGCGGGCGAACTGGACGGCCACGCCTTCGGCAACCTGCTCATCGCCGCACTGGAGGACTCCGAGGGCGACCTGGTCGCCGCACTCGACGAGGTGGGCCGCCTCCTCGGCGCCGTCGGGCGGGTTCTGCCGACGACGACCCTCCCGGTGCAGCTCCGGGCGGTCGTCGGTTCCGGCGCCGAGATCCGCGGTCAGGTGGCGGTCGCCCGGCAGCCCGATCTGGAACTGGTCACCGTCGACCCGCCGGACGCGCCGGTCTGTCCGCCCGCACTCGAGGCCATCCTCGCCGCCGATCAGATCGTGCTCGGACCCGGTTCGCTCTACACGAGTGTCCTGGCAGCCACCGCCGTTCCCGGGATCACCGAGGGCCTCGCCGCCACCTCAGCTCGTCTGGTCTACGTCTGCAACCTTCGCCCCCAGGCGTCGGAGACCGCCGGCTACGGGGTGGCGGAGCACCTCGAGGCGCTCGACCGACACGGGATCCGGCCCTCGGTCGTGGTCTACGACCCGGAGACCATCGGTGAGCCCGACCGGCCGGTGGATGCGGAGCTGTGCCCGGCCGTGTTGTGCGAGCCCGGTGGTGGCGCCCACCGACCCGATCTCCTCGGTCCGGTGCTGGCCGGACTGGCAGAAGCGGCGGATTGGCGAGCGCCGTAGGGTTCGTGCTCGCATGGAACAACTCCGGGCCGTGGTGCGCCCGGATCTGCACCGTCGAGGAGTGACATGACCGTTCGTGTGGGGATCAACGGGTTCGGCCGGATCGGCCGGAACTTCTTCCGGGCCGCCAAGGCCCGCAACGCCGACATCGACTTCGTGGCGGTCAACGACCTGGGCTCGCTCGACGTCATGGCCCATCTCCTGGCACGCGACTCCGTGGTCGGTGCGTACCCGGGCACGATCGAGGTCGCCGAGGACGGGATCACCGTCGACGGTGACACGCTGAAGGTCGTCTCCCACCGTGACCCGGCCGAGATCCCCTGGGGTGACCTCGGCGTGGACGTGGTCGTCGAGTCCACCGGGATCTTCACCGACCGCGACGCCGCCGCAGCCCACCTGGCGGGCGGTGCCCCGCGGGTGATCGTCTCGGCCCCGTCGAACGGTGCGGACGCCACCTTCGTGGTCGGCGTCAACGACGACACCTTCGACCCGGCGCAGCACATCGTGGTGTCCAACGCGTCCTGCACCACCAACTGCTTCGTGCCCCTCATCAAGGTCCTCGACGACGCGTTCGGCGTGCAGAAGGGTCTGATGAACACGATCCACGCCTACACCGGCGACCAGATGCTGGTCGACGGTCCCCACAAGGACCTCCGCCGGGCGCGGGCGGCCGCCGTGAACATCGTGCCGACGTCGACGGGCGCCGCCCGGGCGACCGGACTCGTGCTCCAGTCCATGCAGGGCCGACTCGACGGCACGTCCCTCCGGGTCCCGGTGCCGACGGGGTCGATCACCGACTTCGTGGGGGTGCTCGACCGGGACGTCACGGTCGACGATGTGAACGCGGCCTTCGAGGCCGCAGCGGCCTCCGGTCCGCTCGAGGGGATCCTGGCCTACAGCGACGAGCCCCTGGTCAGCTCCGACATCGTGGGCTCGCCCTACAGCTCGATCTTCGACTCCGGTCTCACCATGGCGATGGGCAACCTGGTGAAGGTCCTGTCCTGGTACGACAACGAGGCCGGGTACTCCAACCGGCTCGTCGACCTGTCGCTCATCGTGGGTGCGGTCAACCAGTGAGGTTCGGCGTTCCCGAACGCGAGGACCTGGGGCCGCTCGACGGGGCGAACGTCCTGGTACGGGTGGACTTCAACGTCCCGATCCGGGACGGCGTCATCACCGACGACCTGCGGATCCGGGCGGCCGTCCCGACCCTCACCTGGCTGCAGGGACAGGGCGCGACGGTCACCGCCTGCACCCACCTGGGTCGACCCAAGGGTGCGCCGGACCCGGCGTACTCCGTGGAGCCGGTCCGGGCCCGACTGGCGGAACTCGTTCCTGGTGTCGAACTGCTCGACAACCTGCGCTTCGACCCGGGTGAGACCTCGGACGATCCGGCGTTCGTGGCCCGGCTGGTCGAGGGCCAGGACGCCTACGTCAACGACGCCTTCGGCGCCTCGCACCGGGCGCACGCGTCGATCGTCGGCCCGCCGCGGACCCTGCCGTCCGCCGCAGGCCGGCTGCTGGCCGCCGAGGTCGGCGTGCTGCTCGGCCTCCGGGCCCAGCCCGGTCGCCCGTTCGTGGCGATCACGGGCGGCTCCAAGGTGTCCGACAAGCTCGGCGTGCTCGAGGCGCTGCTCGAGGTGGCCGACCGGGTGCTCGTGGGCGGGGGGATGTGCTTCACGTTCTTCTCGGCGATGGGGCACTCGGTGGGTTCGTCGCTGTGCGAACCCGACCAGGTCGCGGCGTGCGCCGAGCTGCTCGAGCGTCACGGCGACCGACTGCTCCTCCCATCCGACGTGGTGGCCCTCGGCCCCGGTGGGGCGATCGGCGATCCGGCCGTCGGCGGCGAGGTCCGCACGGTCGGCCGCGACGTCCCGGAGGGGTGGATGGGCCTGGACATCGGACCGGGCTCTGCGGCCGAGTTCGGCGACGCGATCCTGGAGGCCCGGACCGTCCTGTGGAACGGGCCGATGGGGGTGTTCGAGGACCCGAGGTTCGCTGCGGGGACGCGTGCCGTGGCCGAAGCGGTGGCCGAGTGCCGGGGGATGACCGTCATCGGCGGAGGCGATTCGGCCGCAGCGGTCGCCCAGTTCGGCCTGGCGGACCGGATCGACCACATCTCCACTGGTGGCGGTGCCTCGCTCGAACTGATCGAACAGGGTGACCTGCCGGGCCTCGAAGCGCTCCGCAACGCCCCCAACGCACGCGACTGACTCCGGGAGGCACCGAAGTGACCGAGGCACGAACCCCGCTCATCAGCGGCAACTGGAAGATGCACAAGAACCACTTCGAGGCGATCCAGGCGGTGCAGAAGCTGCACTACCGCCTGAACGACGCCGAGGTCGAGGACGTCGTCGTCACCGTGCACCCGCCGTTCACCGATCTGCGGTCGGTCCAGACGCTCATCGAGAGCGACCGGATGGACATCGTCCTCGGCGCCCAGGACTGCTACTGGGAGACCGAGGGGGCGTTCACCGGAGAGGTGTCGCCGACCATGCTCGCCAAGCTCGACGTCGCCTACGTCATCGTCGGACACTCCGAGCGCAGGCAGCTGTTCGGCGAGACGGACGAGTCGGTCAACCGGAAGGCCGTGGCCGTCCTGGCCGCCGGGATGACTCCCATCGTCTGCTGTGGCGAGACGCTGGAGGAACGGGAGGCCGGCGACGCGGAGTCGAAGGTCGAGGGTCAGATCCGTGCCGGACTCGCCGGGTTGGGCTCGGCCCAGGTCGGCGGCCTGGTCGTCGCCTACGAGCCGATCTGGGCGATCGGCACCGGTCGGACCGCCACCTCCGAGGACGCCCAGGCGATGTGCGCCCACATCCGTTCCGTGGTCGCCGACGGCTGGTCCTCCGAGGCGGCCGCCAAGGTGCGGATCCAGTACGGCGGTTCGGTCAAGCCCGGCAACATTGCCGAGCTCATGTCCCAGGCGGACATCGACGGAGCGCTCGTCGGCGGTGCCAGCCTGGAACCGGACGAGTTCGCTGCGATCGTCCAGTTCCGCCAGCACTGATACGGTTTCCGGCCGTGGACATCATCCGCCTCATCCTCTGGGTCCTGCAGTTCGGTCTGGGTATCGGCCTGATCGTGCTCGTGCTGGTGCACTCCGGACGCGGCGGCGGCCTCTCTGACATGTTCGGTGGTGGGCTGGGTGCCTCGGCGGCGGGTTCGACGGTGATGGAGAAGAACCTGGACCGGATCACGGTCGTGGTCGGACTGCTGTTCGCCATCAACACCCTGGTGTTCGCACTCGTCATCGACGTCTGAGCATCGTGGGGGTGCCGGTTCCGCACCCAGCGGGATCCCCTCGGGTCATCTCGTCCCGGCGGCGTGTGCAGGCGTGGGTCGCGCTGGTCGCCGGCCCGACCGGTGTACTTCTCTCGCTCCTCGGCTTCGTCCTCGGGTTGCCAGAGGTGTTCTTCGCCGTGCTGTGCCTGCTGCCGGCCCCGTGGTGTCTCTGGATGGCACTGGGCCGCCGGGGCCCGGAACGGGCCGGTTGGTTGACGATCACCGCTGGGCTGGTCGTCCTGTCCCTGTGGTTGGTCTGGCTGTCCGACCGCGGCGTGCTGTTCGTCTTCCTCGGTGCGGCACTCCTGGGTGTTGCTGCGACTGGCGCGGCCTCGGCGCTCCACCACGTGCCCCGCTCGGGTCAGTCCCGACTGCCCCGCTCCACCCGTCACGTCCGCCAGCCGGTCCTGTTCGTCAATCCCCGGTCCGGCGGCGGGACGGCGGCCCGGGTCGATCTGGTCGCCGAGGCCCGGCGGCGGGGTATCCGGGTGGTGGAGCTCGAAGGTGGTGCGGACCTTCGGGCCCTCGCCCGGGCCGAGGCCGAGTCCGGTGCCGACTGTCTCGGGGCGGCAGGTGGCGACGGGACCCTGGCGCAGGTCGCCGAGGTGGCCGTCGAGTTCGGCCTGCCGTTCGTCTGTGTGCCGGCGGGAACCCGGAACCACTTCGCGCTCGACCTCGGTCTGGACCGCGACGACCCCGTCGGTGCGCTCGATGCGTTCCGGGCTGCACACTCGCTCCGGGTCGACGTCGCCGAGGTCAACGGTCGGCTGTTCCTCAACAACGTGTCGGTCGGCGTCTACGGCGAGGTCGTGGCCGCCGAGCAGTACCGGGAGCACAAGGTCGGTACCGCGCTGGCCGTCCTGCCCGACCTGGTCGGCCCCGATGCCGAACCGCTCGGCGTCACCTTCGTCGACGACCGCGGTGAGGAGCACGGTGACGCCGTCGTCCTGCTGGTGTCGAACAACGCCTACGACCTGGGTCCGAGGCTGGGGTTCGGCTCGCGGCCGAGCCTCCGCGACGGGCGGCTCGGCGTCGTCCTGGTGGAACCGGCGCTCGGTCTGCTCTCACCCCTGCACGTGCACGCCTGGCAGGTCGAACGGATCGACGTGCAGGCGTCCGCTCCGCTCAACGTCGGCCTGGACGGGGAGTCGGTCCGTCTCGATGTGCCGCTGCGGTTCCGGGTCCGACCGGGGGTGCTGCGCGTCAGGCTGCCGCTCGATGCTCCCGGGGTCTCACCCGCGGCGATCCGTCCGCGGCTGGGGCCGGCCCGGATCGCCGAGCTGTGGTCGATCGCGCAGGGGGCGCCACCCGGCTGAGCCGGTAGGGTCGGACGATCCAGCGCCCGCGGCGAGCGGGCGCCATCGGGCGGACGAGAGGTGAGACGTGACCCACGCCAGTGAGGTTCCGGAGGGTGAGCTGAGCATCGAGCACATGGAGGGCGCTCCGCCGTACCCCGACAAGATCAAGAACGACCGGTACCTCGAGGAGCTCACACTGCTGCAGATCGAGCTCCTCAAGGTCCAGCAGTGGGTCAAGGACTCCGGGCAGCGGATCGTGATCCTCTTCGAGGGCCGGGACGCCGCCGGGAAGGGCGGCTCGATCCGTCGATTCACCGAGAACCTGAATCCACGTGGCGCCCGCGTCGTCGCCCTCTCCAAGCCGAACGACACCGAGCGCGGCCAGTGGTACTTCCAGCGCTACGTGCAACACCTCCCGACAGCCGGGGAGATCGTCTTCTTCGACCGTTCCTGGTACAACCGCGGCGGCGTCGAGATCGTCATGGGGTTCTGCACCCCGCAGGAGTACGGCGAGTTCTTCCGGCAGGTCCCCGGCTTCGAACGCAGCATCGTCGAGTCCGGCACGCACCTGTTCAAGCTCTGGTTCGCCGTCAGCCGGAAGAACCAGAAGAAGCGATTCGAGGACCGCCGCACGGACCCCCTCCGACAGTGGAAGATGAGTCCGATCGACGAGGCGGCGCTGAGCAAGTGGGACGACTACACGCGGGCTCGTGACGCCATGCTGGTCCACAGCGACAACCCGACCACGCCGTGGACGGTGGTGAACTCCAACGAAAAGAAGCGGGCCCGGCTCGAGTCGATCCGTCACGTCCTGCACACGCTCGACTACGACCACAAGGATCACGACGTGGCACATGCACCGGACCCGTACGTCGTCCAGGCGGCCGCTTCGGTGATGTCGCCGACCGGTCTGCCGACCTTCGAGTAGGACCCGGAACCGTCGTCGGGTGCGTCGCCGCCCGGATGGGGCGGTGGCCGGCCGTGCGCTATGGTCTCGGACTGCTCCGCCGGAACGGTGGGCCCACGTCGGAGTGGCGGAATTGGCAGACGCGCCAGCTTGAGGGGCTGGTGCCCTTAGGGGCGTGGGGGTTCAAGTCCCCCCTCCGACACGTGTAGGTGGGAGTTGTCACAACTGCCCCACAGGGGCGGCGAACCAGGGTCCCGGGAGCGTCACCCAGCTCGGGGGCGCATCCGGCTGGACTCGCCAAGAATGCTCGCAGCGTTCCCTCCTCGCTTGCTACGGTCCTGTTATGCGCGGGCGGGACG
>CAYMKW010000030.1:0-18805 GCA_964391365.1 uncultured Microthrixaceae bacterium
CACTTGATCGAGCCGGTTCAGGGCCGTCGATCCCGACGGTCAGCGGAAAGGCGTAGGGCTCCCAAGTCGCCGACACCGACTTGGACCCTGTCATGGTCACGGAGCACCCGTCCGGGTTCCCGCCCGTGCATGCTCCGTCCCACTCGAGGAATCGGATCGTCGGACCGGTTGCACGCGGTTCAAGCCTGACGACGGTTCCCCGTGCCGCCGTGAAGCGGCAATCGGTGTCCCCAGCAGAACAGACCTTCACCTCGGTCAGGGCCCCCGAACCCGGAGCGACCTTCAGGATCCGGACTGACCCCACCACGCCAGATCCACCGGTGGCGCCGATCAGACTCACGGTAAGTGTGGACTTCGCTGGCGGAGGATGAGGAGCGCATGCCAGCGCCACCAGACCAAACAGGACTGCGCCGCTCACCATCAGAAGCCGAGATCCAGATCGCACAGGCGCACGCCTTTCGCTGAGGACGACAGCGAATCCACCAGCCGAACCTCGGCCAGCTGACTGATTGAGAAACCTACACGCGACTCACTTTGGCTGCGGTCGTTTCAACCCGCAGTGGCCCCCGGCCCGGCCAACCAGGCGTCGGCCACGGCGGCGAACCCGTCCCGCCATGCGACCTGTGTCGGCCCGCACAGGTCGACCATCCGCGACACGTCGACGGTCACACCGCCGATCGTTGCGTCGGTCTCCTCGTACGCGGCGGTGTATCCGCACCGTTCGGCCAGGAACTCGCACCACTCCTCCAGCGACACCTGCTCGACCCCGCCCCAGTTGACGATCGTCGCCGGGACGGTCGCCGCATCGGCGAGCGCCGGGACGGTCCGGGCGATGTCGGCCAGGTCGATCGGGTTGAACAGGTTCGGCCGGTCCGGGTGCACCGGCACCGGCATGCCGGCCTGCATCATCGCCAGGTGGAACGCCGGCCAGCCCCGCGCCTCGCCGTCGGGGCCGACCCCGTAGGGGACGTTCAGCCGGGCGATCGTCGTGGGGATGTCGAGCATCCGACACACGGTGCGGACGACCTCCTCGGCCGCGATCTTGGAGATCGAGTAGGTCGGCATGATCGGCCGGTGGTTGTCACCCAGCGGTGCCGACTCGTCGAGCACGACACTGCCCGCCGGGTCGTACACGCCGGTCGACGAGCAGTGGAGGATCCGCTGGGGCCGAACGTGGTCGGCGAGCAGGCCGATGCCCTCGGCGTTGGCCCGCAGGTCCAGGTCCCACTTCTGGGTCTTGACCACGGCGAAGTTGGCGAGCACGTCCACGCCGGTCGGCACGCCGGTGAAGTCGGCGGCGACCAGGTCGGCGGGCACGCACGTCACGCCGGCGGCCTCCAGCCGGGCCCGGGCGGCGGTGTCCCCGAACCGGGCGACGCCGATCACGTCGTGGTCGGCGGCCAGGGACACAGCGACGGACTCGGCGACCTGTCCGGTCACCCCCGTGATCAGGTAGGTGCTCATCTTGGCCGACCCTAACGACTCGAACGCACCGACGGAGCTGTCCCAGGCCGGTGGCACGCTGCAGCCACGTGGCATCCGCCTGCCCGGATCGACCAGCTGCTGGTACATTTCGACACAAGGTGTGGCACAATGACACAGAGCTTTCCGATCCAGAGGTACGACGTGGCTGCGCAGACCAGGACGACCAGACTCCCCGCCGACCTGATCGAGGCCGCCGAGGCCCACGGGCGGCGCGAGCACCGATCTGCGGCCAAGCAGATCGAGCACTGGGCGCGGTTCGGCCTGTACTTCGAAGGGCTGAGCACCGCAGCGCGGGCGAGGATCCAACGGGCCGTCACCGGCGAGATGGCCGTCGAGCACCTCGACGAGGATGAGCGACAGGTGGCGAACGCCGAGATCGATGCCCGGATCTCGGTCGCGGCGAACGAGTCCTCGTTCGCAGATCGGCTCG
Source organism: uncultured Microthrixaceae bacterium (assembly GCA_964391365.1). Lineage (GTDB taxonomy): Bacteria > Actinomycetota > Acidimicrobiia > Acidimicrobiales > Microtrichaceae > SXMI01. Next base: position 1,916 of record CAYMKW010000030.1, read on the forward strand.
CAGCGAGCGGGATCACCACCGTCGGCCTCGACGACCGTGGCCGCATGGTCCGTCGGCACCCCGACGGATCCACCACCCCCCTGTGAGCCGCATCGACCTCGTCGTCGGTCCGAACGGTGCCGGCAAGTCGACCTTCGTCGAGTTCGTGCTCGCACGCGTTCGGCCCGGGACCCCGTTCGTCAACGCCGACCTGATCGCCGCGGAGCGTTGGCCGGACGACCCGATGGGACACGGTCACGACGCCGGCCGGGCCGCAGCGTCGATCCGGGATGCATTCATCGATGCTGGCGAGTCGTTCATCGCCGAGACAGTGGCGTCACACCCGTCGAAGGTCGACCTCGTCCGTCGCGCCGTCGACGCCGGTCACCACGTCCACGTGATCGTCGTCGCCGTGCCGGAGGACCTGGCCGTTGCCCGCGTCAGGTCCCGGGTCGACACCGGCGGACACGACGTTCCGGAGGACCGGATTCGTGCCCGCTGGGTCCGACTCTGGGAGCACGTGGCCCAGATGATCGAGATGGCGAACAGCGCCGAGGTGTTCGACAACTCCGGTTCGACACCCCGGACCGTCGCAGCCTTCGTGGAGGGCGAGGCCGTCGGAGCGCTGCGCTGGCCCGACTGGATACCCGAGGCGCTCACCCGTCGGTGGCAGGACGATCCGAGCGACACGGAGAGGAGATCGCCACCCACCTCCGGTCGTTCCTGATCGGTATCGCCACCGTGGAGGTCGTCGCGTCGACGGGCCGACGGCTCGAGTGGCGCTACTGAAGGTGGACTCGAACGCACTGCCGGGTCAGGGTGCCCGACCCGCTCGGGACGGGCACCCTGCGGATCACTCCGAGGCGTCGAACACCAGCACCTGCCGGTCGGCGACCGTGGTGCCGTAGGCGTACAGGACGTACAGGCCTCCATCGGCGATGTCGACGTCGACCGGCGGCAGGCCGGTGGCGCAGTCGGTGTTGGCGTCCGAGGCCACCACGGCCGTCGCACCGGCCGGTGCGGCATAGGCGGTACCCAGGTTCCCGGTGTCGGCATCGACCTGGTCGAGGTCGCTGAACAGGTCCCAGGCGTCGCACTGACCCTGCGGGGACAACGTCAGGAAGTCGCCGTCGTCGATCGCCTGCACCCCGATGTCGTTCAGGACGACCATCGCCTGGCCCGCCGGCGGTTCGGCGATCCCGTCGAGCTTGCCCAGCATGGTCGAGGCGCCGGCGGCACCGTCGGAGCCGGTCTGGTCGGTCGCGCCGATCACACTCACGAACCGGGTCGTCCCGTCGTTCAGCACCTCGCTGTTCTGACCGAGGGGCTGACCCTCGGTGGCGCCCTCCGGGTAGAAGGACACGACGAGCTCGTCCTCCCCATCGGACCGGCCGAGCATCGGGTTCGACTCGATCTCGAGCGGCACCGGGTCGCTGACCGTGCCGTAGGGGACGGTCGTGACCTTCTTCCCGGTACTGATGCTCCGACCCCAGTAGACGTCGACAGCCTCACCCGAGCCGCCGGTGGCGTAGGTGTTGACGAACTGCATGGTCACCCCCGGGACCTCCTCGAACTCGTTCTCCATGCGGGTCTCCGCCGGATCAGGCAGTTCGGGCAGGGACGTGTCGAGCTCGGCGGCCCGGTCCCGGAGCGAGTCGAGCGTTCGGCTCGCCTCGTCCTCGGCGGACTCGCCACCCCCACAGGCCGTCACGGCCAGCAGGACGGTGAGTCCCAACACTGCGGTCCAGATGCGTCGGTTGGTCGTCATGGTCGGGTCTCCCTCGGGTAGATCGTCGCAGCGTCGCGTGCTGCACGGACCGACGTCGCTCGATCCGCACCGGTCCGGAGTCGGACACGGGACCGTCTGACACTTTCCCCGCACCACTCCTCCACCGCTACTGTCCCAACGCCGGAACGCGACCGTCGGGGGACCGGATTGACGGGGCGTCGGACGGCGCGGGACGGGGCCGGCCGTGGCCCCCGAGCAGGTGGAGGTGCAGACGTGCGAGAGGTCCGCATCACCGACCTGCGCGAACCGCGGCGTGACGCCGCCGAGCAGCAGCTCCACGACGTGGCGACCTCCATGGAGGTCGACCTCGACCCCGATGGTCTGATCGCCGCCGCCGTGCGCCGCACGGGCATGGACGACTTCGGCGACGACCCGACCCTGTTCGACCGGCTCCGAGCCCAGGTCGACGCCGTCGAGGCCGACGCCGGCCTGTCGGGACTGGGCCGGTTCCTCGTCCGCCGACGACTCGTCGGCCTGCTCGCCGCCCGGCTGCGCCTGGAGGACTTCACCCGCCGCCACCCCGAGGCGCTCGACGTCGACCTGGAGCCGCCGGTGATCGTCGTCGGACTCCCCCGCTCGGGCACCACCCACCTGGTCAACCTGCTCGCCCGGGACCAACGGTTCCGGTCCATGCCGTGGTGGGAGGTCGCCGAGCCGATCCCGGTGCTCGGCGACGGGCCCGGTCCCGACGGCATCGACCCCCGCTACCTGCGCTGCCTGGCCGACCACGAGGCCACCCAGCAGGTGTCGCCGCTCACGGCCCTGATGCACGACCGGCCGCCGGACTCCATCGAGGAGGAGTGCGAGCTGATGGACCTGGACCTGTGCACCTACACGCTCGAGTGGATGGCCCGGGTGCCGGGGTGGCGGGACCACTACCTGCACGACCTGGACCAGCGCGCCCACTACGCGTTCCTGCGCCGTGAGCTGCAGGTGCTGTCGTACCTGCGGGGCCCGAACCGCTGGGTGCTGAAGTGCCCACAGCACCTGGAGCAGCTCGGACCGCTGGTCGACACCTTCCCGGATGCGACCATCGCGTTCACGTTGCGCGACCCGGTGGCCGTGCTGCAGTCGGCCATCACGATGCTCGCCTACGGCGACCGCAACCGGCGGGTGGACATCGACGCCGACGAACTCGCCGACTACTGGGTGGACCGCGTCGAACGACTGCTGCGCGCGGCGGTCCGCGACGCCCACCTGATCCCCGAGGCGCAGCGGGTGGACGTCGAGTTCGGCGAGTTCATGGCCGACGACGTGGCGATGGCGACCCGGATCATCGAACTGTCCGGCATGGAGGTCACCGGCGAGTGCCGCACCGCCCTGGCCGACTACGTGGCCGGCAACCCGCGGGGCAAGGACGGGCGGGTCGTCTACGACCTGCGCGGCGACTTCGGCCTGGATCCCGCCGAGCTGTACGACCGCTACTCCTTCTACTTCGACGCGTTCCCGCAGGTCCGACCGGAGGTGGTCTAGATGGGCGGCATCCACCGCGAACGACCCGGCGCCGACGCGATGTCCGGTGCCACCGGCGAGCCGGCGGTCGGCATCGGCGAGCGGGTCTGGATGTCGCCGGGCTGGTCGAACAGCTATCTGGTCGGCACCGACGACGGCCGTGTGGTGATCAACACCGGCATGGGGTTCGAGGGGCCGCTCCACGTGCGGTCCTACGCGGCGGTCGACGAGTCACCGACCCGGGCGATCGTGTTGACCCAGGGCCACTACGACCACGTCGGCGGCGTGGACACGTTCCGCGCCACCGGCCCAGAAGGCGGCCCGGACCCGGACGTGGTCGCACAGGCGAACTTCACCATCTGGCGCGACGACAACGAACGACTCGAGTCGTTCCGGTCACGCAACTCGGCGTTCGCGTTCATGGACGCGATCCTTTCCGCCATGGAGCACGCCCGGACGCTCGGCGTCGGTGCCGTCGCCCAGTCCCGACCCGAACCGACCGTCGTGGTCGACGACCGGCTCGACCTGACCGTCGGCGGCCGCAGGCTCGAGCTGATCGCCACACCGGGCGGCGAGACGTTCGACGCCATGGTCGCCTGGCTCCCCGACAGCGGGATCCTGTTCAGTGGCAACCTGACCGGCCCGCTGTTCGGCCACGTCCCGAACCTGGTGACGATCCGCGGCGACCGCTACCGCGACGCACTCACCTACATCGACTCCCTCGACGTGATCACCGAACTGCGTCCCGACCGGTTGGTCACCGGCCACTTCGAGCCGATCGACGGCGCCGAGCGGATCCTGCAGGAGGTGGCCGACCTGCAGGAGGCGATGCGCTGGGTGCACGACCGCACCGTCGACGGCATGAACTCCGGCGTCGACGTGTGGACGCTGATGGAGCAGGTGCGCGTCCCCGAACACCTCGACGTCGGCGAGGGCTACGGCCAGACGAAGTGGAACGTGCGGGCGATCTGGGAGCACTACGCCGGCTGGTTCCACCACCGCTCCACCACCGAGCTGTACGGCGTCCACCCGCTCGCCACCGCACCCGACGTGGTGGCCGCCGCCGGTGCCGACGCGCTCGTCGTTGCGGCCCGCACCCACCTGGACGCCGGCCGTCCCGTCGAGGCGTTGCAGCTGACCGACGTCGTGCTCGCCGTCGACGCCGAGCACGCCGGGGCGCGGGGGGCGGCGATCGACGCGACCGCCGCGCTGTTGGAATCGACCGGCAACTTCTGGGAGTCCGCGTGGTTGCGTCGGTCCATCACCAAGCTGGGCGGGTCGTGAGCACGCCGCGCAGGAGAAGGGACGGCTGACCATGCTGCAGGTACGGGTGCACGGACCGGGCGACGTGCGAGTCGACGAGGTCGCCGAACCGGAACCGGGGCCGGGCGACGCCGTGGTGCGCATCGCCGCCTGCGGGATCTGCGGGAGCGACCTGAGCTACATCCGCATGGGCGGCCTGGCCGGGCCCGGACCCGAACCCATGTGCCTGGGCCACGAGATGGCCGGGGTCGTCGAGGCGGTGGGCGAAAACGTCACCGCGGTGACGCCCGGGGACCGGGTGGTGGTGCAGCCCGGCAGCGAGGAGCTCGGCCGGATCGGCGGCGGCGGACCCGAGGGCGGCCTCACCCCACTGCTGCTGGTCCGCAGCGCGGACGCCGGGTTCCTGCACGCGGTCCCCGACTCGGTGCCGCTCGACGTCGCGGCGTTCGCGGAGCCGTTGGCGGTCGGCATGCACGCCGTCGAGCAGGCCCAGGTGCGCGACGGCGAGGCGGTCGCCGTGTTCGGCTGCGGGCCGGTCGGCCTGGCCTCGGTCGCCACGCTCGTCGACGCCGGCTGCGAGCAGGTCGTCGCCGTCGACCTGTCGGCCACCCGGCGCGAACTGGCGGTCGGCCTGGGCGCACAGGCGGCGCTCGACCCGACGACCGACGACGTGTGGGCGGCGCTGGCGGACCTGCACGGCACCGCGCCGTTCATGTTCGGCCCGACGCCGGCGACCGCGGCGTTCATCGAGGCATCGGGGTCACCGAAGGTGCTGCGCGACATCCTGGACCGGGGCCGGGTGGGCGGCCGGTGCTCGGTGGTCGCGCTGCACTACGAGCCCGTGCCGACGAGCTACCTGATGCTGCTCATGAAGGAGTTCACGCTGCGGGGGTCCATGGAGTATCCGGCCCGGTTCGCCGACGCCGTCGACCTGCTCGCCCGCCGGGACCTGTCGGCGGTCCTCACCGACCGGCTGCCGCTGGAACGCTTCGACGAGGCACTCGAGTTGCTCGACGGCTCCAAGGAGTGCGGCAAGGTGCTCGTCGTTCCCTGAGGCGACTTCCGATCTGGCAGGGCTCTCTCCCCATCGGCTCCGCTCGGGAGGGTCCGGGCCCACCGTCTCCTAGCCTGATGGCGTGACCACTGCCGTCGAGGACACGACGAGCGCCGGGAGCGCCGGCCGCCTCGCCCTCGTCGCCCTCGCCACCGCCCAGTTCGTGATGGTGCTCGACCAGTCCGTCATGAACGTGTCGATCAGCCAGCTCGTCGACGACTTCGACACGTCGGTCACGGCCATCCAGGGCGTCATCACCCTGTACTCGCTCGTGATGGCGATGTTCATGCTGACCGGCGGCAAGATCGGCGACCGGATCGGCCGCCGCCGGGCGTTCGTCGTCGGACTGGTCATCTACGGATGCGGTTCGGCCGTGACGGCTGCGGCACCGACCGTCGGGGTGCTGGCGATCGGGTGGTCGGTGCTCGAGGGGATCGGCGCCGCACTCGTCCTGCCGGCGCTCGCCGCGCTGATCGCCGGGAACTTCCGCGGCGCACGTCGGGCCTCCGCCTACGCGGTGATCGGAGGGGTGGCCGGGGCCGGCATCGCGGTCGGTCCGATCCTCGGCGGATGGGCCACGACCGAGCTGTCGTGGCGGGTCGTGTTCGTCGGCGAGGTCGTCCTGGTGGTGCTCCTGCTCGTCGCCAGCCGGTGGATCGACGACGCCGAACGGCCCGGGCCGGCACCGACGATCGACCTGGTCGGGACCGCCTGCTCGGCACTCGGCCTGGGCCTGCTCGTGCTGGGCGTGCTCACGTCGAGCTCGTGGGGGTGGGTGCTCCCGAAGGCGTCGCCGGTCGAACCGCTCGGGTTCTCGCTGTCGCTGTGGCTGATCGTCGCCGGCGGCGTGTTCCTCTGGGCGTTCGTCACCTGGCAGCGCCGACGGGAACGCACGGGTGCCGACCCGCTCCTCCATCTGGACCTGCTCCGCGTGGTGCCGCTCCGGGCGGGTCTGCTCGGGCTCCTCTCGCAGAACCTGATCCTGATGGGCGTGTTCTTCGTCGTCCCGCTCTACCTGCAGTTGGTACTGGGCTTCGACGCCCTGCAGACCGGCGTCCGGATGCTGCCCGTGTCGATCACCATGTTCCTGGCGTCGGCCGCCGGCGCCCGACTGTCGACGAGGTTCCCGGTGCGGACGATCGTCCGGACCGGCCTGGTCGTGATCCTCGTCGCCATCGGGGTCCTGCTCGCCACCATCGAGCCGGACCTGCAGGGAACGATGTTCGCCGTGTCCATGGGGCTGCTCGGTCTGGGCATCGGCCTGCTCGCGTCGCAGCTCGGCAACGTCGTGCAGTCCTCGGTGGACGAGTCGGGCCGGGGCGAGGCGGGCGGCCTCCAGTACACGGGCCAGCAGCTCGGAGCGTCGCTCGGCGTGGCGCTCGTCGGGGCCGTGGTGCTGAGCGGTCTGACGACGGCGTTCGTGGACGAGGTCCAACAGGACGACCGGATCCCGTCGGAGATCGCCACACAGTTGGAGACGGCCACCTCGGGCGGGGTCGACTTCGTGGAGGCGGCGGACGTCGAGTCGGCGGTCACCGGAGCCGGGATCGACCAATCGACGACGACGGCGATCGTCGAGAACTACTCCGAGGCTCAGCTCCGGGCGCTGAAGGCCGGGCTGCTGCTCGCTGCGCTGCTGGCGATCGTGTCGCTGCCGTTCACGAAGGGGCTGCCGTCCGAGATCTCGGCGAGCACCTCGTCGGCCGGACCCCGGTGTCACACCTGAGAACCAACATGCTCCAACGGTTGGGAACCACGATCGAACCGACCACGATCGAACCGAGGAGCACACCATGGACACGTCCGACGATCTCCGCAGGCAGCTGGACCAGGCAGCGTCCACCGGTGCGCCGTTTCGCGACGTGCTGGGGCTCCGAGAGCGCCTGGCGGCGGCGCTGCTCGCGGAGGACCGCCCGCTCGAGGCCATCACCGAGCTGGAGCTGGCACTCCGCATGCGGATCCTGGACGGCAACCCCGACGACCCCGACCTGCTCAACATCCAGGGGGTGCTGGGTCGGGCGCTGACCGAGGCGCGCCGCTACGACGAGGCCGTCGCCGTGCTGACCCAATCGGTGCGGGACCGGACCCGGGTGTTCGGCCGGGATGCGCACCTGACCCTGGTGGCCCGGGGCAACCTGCTGCGGGCGCTGGGCCGTTCGGGGCGGGTCCGGGCCGCGCTCGTGATGGCCGACGAGCTCATCGCCGATCGACTGCGCCTCCTGGGTCACGACCACCCGTCGACCTTCGATGCCCGCGGCCACCGGGCCCAGCTGCTCGACCTGGACGGTCGACCGGAACAGGCCGTCGTCGAGCTCGAGTCGCTCCTCGCCGACCGGATCCGGGTGCTGGGTGAGGGGCACCCCGTCGTCCTGTCGACCCGCCACAACCTGGCGACGATCCGAGGCCGGTGTCAGCACCCGGCCCGCGCCGAGGTCCGCTGGGAACTGGAGCAGAACTACGCGGCGGTCGCCGCGGCGCTCGGCTCGGACCACCCCGAGACCCTCACTGCGCTGGGGGTGCTCGCCGAGCACCTGATGTCCTCGGGCGAATCGGCCGAGGCACTCCCGATCCTCGACCGGATCATCGCGGGCCGCACCGCCGTCCTGGGGTCCGACGCCGGCCCGACGCTCACCAGCCGGCGGATGCGCTGCATGGCGCTCGCCGCCGACGGCAACCTGGCGCAGGCGATCAACGAGGCCGGCGACCTGGTCGATGACGCCCGGCGGGCGCTGGGACCTGCGAACTACGAGACCCTGCTCGCCAACCTCAAACTCGTTGACCTCCTGATGACGCTCGTCGACTCGGATCCACTGGCGAATGAGGACGTCCACTCCTGGCTCGAGTCCGAGCTGGTTCGCATCACCCGGGCAGATGTGTCCAACCTGGACCGGGACAACCAGGTCCGGCGGCGGATCGAGGCGCTCCGCGACGCGGCGGCGCCGTGAACCCACCGAACCCCGATTCCGCACCGGTGCATGCAGTCCTGGGCATGACCGAAAGGTCCGTCCGTGAAGCCCGAGCCATGCTCCCCGACCACCCGGATCCGTGACCTCGCCCGGAGCTACGTGGGTCGCGGATGCGTCGTCCACGTCCCGGCCTGCCGGCCGTCACGGAACGCTCCGGTCCGCAGGAGACTCCCGTCACGCCGGAACCACTCCCAGTCCCCGTGCAGTTCCCCGCGACGCATCCGGCCGTGCGCCCGCACCGAACCGTCGTCGAAGAACTCGAAGCGCTCGCCGTCGGTGACGGCGGCGATCTGATCCAGGCGCACCCGCACCAGACGTCGCACCAGCCCGACGGGAAGTCGGCGACCGATCGGAAACCGCAGCGTGCCGCGCTCGGCGGTCGCCCAGTCCGGGATGCCATCCACCTGCTCGAGCACCGAGCCGCTGTGCGGGAAGTACGAACAGTGGTGGGCGAACCCGTCGAAGCCGGCCACGGCGCGGCCCTGCACCGCGAAGCACGGCATCCGGTAGCTGATGGTCTCCTCGGCCGCCGGCAGGACGCGCCGGAGCGTGTCGCACAACACCTGCAAGGTCTCCCGCTGCGGCTCGGGCAGTCCAGCGAGGTGGTCGTCGATCACCGTCACGTCTCCGAACGTAGGGCCGGCCGGCTCGACGGCGTTCAACGGCGGCGAGGGCGCCTGGTACGACCGTGACTGCGCGTACTTCACCACCAAGGGCGACAAGAAGGTGCGGAAGCTGAAGTGCGCCACCGAGACCATCGAGGTCATCCACAGCCCGGCGTTCACCCCGGCCGGCAACCGCATGAATATGAGCTCGCAGCGCGGCACCGGCAGCCGGGGCATCAGCTACGAGATCACCGGCCCGTTCCGGGCCTGACCTCCGCCCCGGTGGGTCACCGGACCTGCTCTGTACGCCCCTGTACATGAATGTACAATCCCTTCAATGCCGTCGATCTCCGTCAGCAACGCCCGGGCGACACTCCCGGAACTCCTCGACCTCGTGCTCGCCGGCGAGGAGGTGACCATCACGCGGCACGGCCGACCGGTCGCCGTGCTCGTCCGGCCCGACGTGCTCGCAGTGCGGCGGGCCGACAACGCCCTCGGTCAGGCTGAACGGCTGCGGGAGCTGATCGAATCGGCGCACGCCGTTCCCCTCGAAGACACCCCGTCCATCTCCACCAGCCGCGCCGGCGAGCTTGCTGCCGAGGTGGCCGGCGACCGCGACCCACGCTGAGCCGCCGACCCGTGGACGCCTTCGACGCCGACGTGCTCATCTACGCCGCTGCGCCGGGCCACCCCCTGGGCCGAAGGGTCCGGGCACTCCTCCCGACCGGACCCGTGGCCGCGACAGATGCACCGGCCGGAGTCGGATCGGTGCTGCTCGTCACCGAGTTGCTCACCAAGCCCCTGCGGGACGGAGCCGAGGACGAACTCCGGGCGCTCGCGGCGCTGCTGGCGCGCATCGAACTGCGACCCGTGGACGAGTCCACCGCACGACTCGCGGCGGCGCTCGGCGCCGAGTACCGACTGCGGGCCGCCGACGCCGTCCACCTGGCGACCGCAGTCGCCGCCGGCGCCGACCGGTTCATCACCAACAACTCCGCGGACTTCACCGACGGGATCACCGAGGTCACCATCACCCGTCCGGACGATTTGCCGGAGGCCTGAAGCTGCGCGCCACCGTCGGTGGATCGAGCAGTTCACTCAACGAGTATTGACTGATCCATCGACGGAGTGGCAGCCTCACGGCGTGTCCGACACGCTGCTGCCACCCGAGGTCCGGGCCGCCCGACACGCCGCGCTCGGTGACCCGGTCCGCATCTCGATTGTCGACGTCCTGCGCACCAGCGACCGGTCCCCCGTCGAGCTGCAGCAACGACTCGACCTGGGATCCAACCTGTTGGCCCACCACCTGGACGTGCTCGAAGCTGCGGGCCTGATCGAACGGTTCCGATCCAGCGGTGACGGCCGGCGTCGCTACGTCCACCTGGTTCCGGGATCGCTCGACGAACTCGTCGGCTACCGCACGCTCCGGCCCGGCCCCACCCTGTTCGTCTGTACGCACAACTCGGCCCGCAGCCAGTTGGCCGCCGCGCTCTGGCGCTCGGCCACCGGGCGTCGGGCTGCCTCGGCCGGAACGCAGCCGGCCGACCGGATCCACCCCGGCGCCGTCGCAGCGGCCCGGCGGGCCGGCCTCGACCTGGGCGACGCCCGTCCCCGTCCGTTCACCGGCGTGCCCGAGCGAACGACGGTCATCACGGTCTGCGACCGGGCCCACGAGGAACTCGACGCCGACACGGCCGCCGCTGCGCTGCACTGGTCGATCCCCGATCCGGTTCCGTCGGGCCGAGCCCGGGACTTCGACGCCGTCGTCGCCGAGCTGCGTGTCCGAATCAGCGCCGTGACCGGAGCCGCGGCGTGAACGCCGCCGCAGGGCCGGGTTCCGGCGGACTGCCGACCGAGCAGGACCTGGCGCTCGCCGCCGAGACCGGCACGGGAACGCTGCGACTCGACCTGGCGCGCCGCGTCGTGGCCGAGGCGCTTGGCACTGCGTTCCTGGTCGCTGCGGTGATCGGCTCGGGGATCATGGCCACGCAGCTCTCCCCCGACGACATCGGCCTGCAACTGCTCGAGAACGCCTTCGCGACCATGGGCGCGCTGATCGGCCTCATCCTGGTGTTCGCCACCGTGTCCGGTGCCCACTTCAACCCGGTCGTCACCGTGCTCGACCGGCTCTTCGGCAGCATCTCCACCGGCGACGCCATCGCCTACGTCTGCGCCCAGGTACTGGGCGGCTGCGCCGGCGCGGTGCTGGCGAACCTGATGTTCGAGCTCCCCGCCATCGAGCTGTCCACCAAGGACCGCTCGTCACCGGCGCTGTGGCTGTCCGAGGTCGTCGCCACCGTCGGCCTGCTGCTCGTCATCCACGGGTGTGTCCGCACGGGCCGGGCCGCGGTGGTGCCCTTCGCCGTCGGACTCTGGATCGGCGGTGCCTACTGGTTCACGTCCTCCACCAGCTTCGCCAACCCGGCGGTGACGGTCGCCCGGATGCTGTCCGACACCTTCGCCGGGATCGCACCGGCATCGGTCCCGCCGTTCATCGTCGCCCAGGTCATCGGCATGTTCGTCGGCTGGGGCCTGATCCTGTTCCTGTTCCCCCATCCCATCGACTCGCCGGCGAGCGGGTCGAGCACCCAGGAGACACCATGAGCGTCCAGCAGTCCGATGACCGCCCCGAGGTCCTGTTCGTCTGCATCCACAACGCCGGCCGGTCCCAGATGGCCGCCGCGCTGCTGGCCCACCACGCCGGCGACCGGGTCGTCGTCCGGTCCGCCGGCACGGCGCCTGCCGACACCATCAACCCGGCGGTCGTCGAGGTCATGGCCGAGCTGGGCATCGACCTGCTCGCCTCGGGCGCCCACCCCAAGCGTCTCGAGGACGCCGCCGTGGAGGCATCCGACGTCGTCATCACCATGGGGTGCGGCGACGAGTGCCCCTTCAACCCGGGCACCCGGTACCTCGACTGGGCGCTCGCGGACCCCGCCGGTCAGGGCATCGACGCAGTCCGCCCCATCCGAGACCAGATCGACCAGCTCGTCCGGGGCCTGCTCGACGAACTGCTCACCGACCCGTCCGATTCCGACCAGAACGCAGGAGACTGAACCCATGTCACGAGTGCAACTCGCCATCAACGTCACCGACGTCGACGCCGCCGTCGACTTCTACGAGCGTCTGTTCGCCACGCCGGTCGCCAAGCGGCGGGAGGGCTACGCGAACTTCGAGATCGCGGATCCGCCCATGAAGCTCGTGCTCATCGAGGGCGCCGAGGGCGGGACCCTCAACCACCTGGGCGTGGAGACCACCAGCGCCGCAGAGGTCGTCGCCGCCGAGGCCCGGCTCTCCGACGAGGGGCTGGAGACCACCGGCGTCGACGACACCGTTTGCTGTTACGCCGAGAAGACCGAGACCTGGGTGAGCGACCCGGACGGCGCGCAGTGGGAGTGGTACGTGAAGCTCGCCGACGCCGACGCCATGTCCCTCACCGTCCTCACCGACGGCGAGGGCGGAGCGTGCTGCGCGCCGACGAGCGACGTGGCAGCACCGGTGGTCACCCCGACGGCCGGACCGACCTGCTGCTGAGTGGCCCACGCCTGGACGGCCGGCCTGCTGCCGGCAGCACCGGCATCAGGTGGCGACGAGTTCGACCGCATCACCGTGGACGGCGGCGATGCCTCGGTCCAAGGTCACCAACCGACCGCCGTGGTGGGTCGCCAGCGCCACCAGGTAGGAGTCGGTGACCTGCCGATGGCCGACCACTCCAGTGAACTGGTCCGCCACGAGCGGGAGGTCCGCCGGCCAGAACCGGTGCCAGTCCCGGTCCCGGACCGTGTCGAGCAGTCCCGTCGCCGCCGCAGCGTCGACCCCTTCGCCCACCAGGAACCGGATCAGGATTCCCTCGGTGATGGGGCAGGTCGCCAGTTCCGGCTCGGTTCGTTCGAACCACTCCACAGCAGGGCCGTGGTGCACGTGATCGCTCACGACCAGTGCGACCAGCAGGTTCCCGTCCGCTAGGAACGCTGTCACTCGTCGTCCAGCGATCGGACGTCGTCGGCCGTCACGATCCTGCCGACGGACACGACCGGCAGGCCCAGTGGCCCCGCCGTCGGGACCGGTGCCGATCCGGCGATCCCCCGCCGGATCAGATCGGCGATGACCTCGCTCATCGAGCGACGCTCGTCGTGGGCGAGCTGCCGAGCCAGCTCGTGCAGGTCGTCGGGAAGATCAACCGTCGTGCGCATCGTTGCATCATCGCATCATGATGCAACGACATCCCGAGGGGGCCGCCGATAGTCTCGGCGAGCGGCCCAGCGAACGGAGCATCCGGTGACCGACGCAGACGATCCGACCGCCAAGACGCAGCAGCGGACCATCCTGCGGATCGCCCCGACCCGCACGACCCTTCACGAGTAGGTCCAATGCACCCGATCGTCCACCACCACGAAGCGGACCGGTGGTGACCTCGTCGATCCTCGCCGGGTGGGACCGGCTCGGCCGGTTGGTGCCGACCCCAAACGAGCTGGCCGTTCGACTGCTCCCCCAGGGGATCCCGCTGGTGCGCGACGAGTTCCTGTCCCGCACGGGACTGTTCCGCAACGCGCTCGACCCCGACGCCACCCCCGGCGACCCGGGACTGTTCGGCCCGGACTCGGTCACCTGGAATGTCGTGGGCCACGTGTCGGTGGCGATCGCCGGCCTGCGGGCGGCCCTGCTGCAGACGCTGTCGGTCCCCGTACCGACCGCCGTGGACAGCACCGGTGCGTTCTACGACGACTTCATGGGTCGCGTCGGCCGGACGGGGGCCTTCGTCCAGGCCCAGAACCTGGGTTCGCTCGACGAGGTGCACCGGTCCGCCCGACGGGTGCGCGCCATGCACCGTCGCATCCGCGGCGTCGGTCGGGACGGCACCGAGTTCGACGCCACCGACCCCCACCAGACAGCCTGGGTGTCGGTGACGCTGACCGAGTCGTTCCTGGTCGCTGCCGAGCGATTCGGACCGGGTCGGCTCGGTCGGGCCGACGCCGATGCGTTCGTCCGACAGCAGTCCACCCACGCCGCGCTGCTGGACGTCCGGGTCGACATCGACGAGGTCTTCGCCGACCCTGATCAGCGGGCGGCACTGCAGGCGGGGACGCTGCTGCTGCCGCTCATCGAGGACGGCGAGCTGCCCACCACCTACGACGAACTGCGCGCCACCATGCGCGCCTGGACCGACGAGCTGTCCGTGTCACGACTCACCCGGGCGCTGCTCGACGGCACCGTCGGGCTCACCCAGGTCGACGGCCCGGCGCACACCGTCGGCCGGGCGTTCGTGCTGGCGACCCTCGCCACGGTCCCCGACGACTGGCACGAGCTGGTGGCGCCGCAGTCCAACCGACTCCTCGAACGGGCCGCCGCTGACGCAGTGCAGGTCCCGCTCGCCACGCTGCACGCACTCGTCGGCGAGTTGCCCTCGGCCCGAGCCGCCCGGGCCCGCGCCGCAGCCGACTGACCGGCTCCTCCGCGGCGACCCGGATCAGCCGGGGAGTTGCCAGGCGAGACCGTCGAACCGCTCGAAGTTGCGATCGAAGCTGACGACGACACCCCGGTGCTCGATCGCCAACGCTGCGAGGTGGACGTCGTTCACGACGTCTCCGGCTCGACCGACCGACTCGAGCAGGTCGCGAACCAGACGGAGGTGGGCCGCAGTCGGTTCGAGGACGACCGCCGAGCGACACGCCAACCAGGCGTCCACGCAGTCGAGCGCCGACTCCGCGCTGAGCGGTCGTTCGAACAGGTCGGAGCGCGTCACGAGTCGGATGAACGCGAGCAGCACGACCCACGAGAATCCGACGGTGTCCCCACCCGACAGTGCCGAGTCCAACCAGGCGCGGGACCGTTCGTGGTGACGGGCGTCCTCGTTGACCGCGTACAGGAGGACGTTCGCGTCGACGACCTTCACGACTCCCTCCGGGCCCGCACCACCAGATCGTCGTCCTCCAGCGTCGCTGCGAGTCGCAGAGCCCGATCGAGTTCGACCCGGGGTGGGCCGAGCGACGCCGTCGGCGTGCGGAAGGCCGCCGAGGGACCGTCGAGCCGGCTCCGCTCCCGGAGCAGGCCGTTCAGCGCCTCCTTGAACGACACCCGCTGCTCGCGCATCCGCTGCTGCACGAGCTGCGCCGTGTCGGGGTCGAGTGTGACCGTCGTCCTCATGGCAGCATCATAGCATCATCAATATTGATGCTTTGATGCAGCAGCGTCGTCGGCGGTCCGCTCGATGCGGAGCATCATCGCCGCCGACGGGATGACCCTGCCGTTGAGGTAGGTGCTGAGCCGGGGTGCGCTGGTGCCGACGAGCGCGGCGAACTCCGCCTTCGTGAGGCCGGATCGGTCGACTGCAGCTCGGACGCGCGCGGCGACCTGCTCCCGGTCGGCCCGCTCGGAGTCAGCCCGCGCCCGTTCGATGGCGAGTGCGAAGAGCACGCCGGCACCATCCGGTTCCCGGTAGGTGAGGTGGCGCTCGATCCGGCGGGCCACTCGACCCCAGGGCGAGCGGCGGATCTCGGCGAACACCAGTTGCCAGTCCGCCACGAGTCCGCGGTCGACGACGGTCACGAGCGCCTCGTAGGGCCAGGTGCGCACGTCGTCGTCGGGCGACGCGTCGACGTTGCGGAACCGGACGGCCATCACGCCGCTCCACCGAGCCGCAGGGCGAGCTCCCGACAGGCACCGACGACGTCGGCCCACTTGTGCCAGCGAACGTCGAGCCCCTTGTACCGCGGCAGCTCGTCGATGACGTCGGGGTCGCGTGGCCGCGGGTCGGCGAGGGCGACGACGAGCGAGGTGAGCACAGATGTCGGCTCGCCGGAGCGGTCGACGTAGTAGTCGTCGATGCGCTCGAGCACCCGCACCGCCCGGTCGACCCCGAGGTGATCGGCGAGCGCCACCACGTCGAGGTGGTCGCGAACCGCGTTGCGCTGCACGACCAGGTAGGCCTTGACCCGGAGCGCCTCGTCGGCGGTCGGCGCCACGACCGACTGGCCGTCGCCGACGTCCACCTGCTCGGTCTCGAGCGGACGCGAGCGACGCATCTGGCGGAGTCCGGCCTCCACGCCGCCCAGGCTTCCCATGATCGTGAAGGGCGGTTTCGATGCACGCACCGAGGTGGCCCAGCCGTCGGTGGCCTCGACCGCCTCGAGCACGTCCTGGTAGCGCTCGACGAGGTCCGCCAGCACGTGGTCGTGATCGAAGGAGTCCCGGTGGCCGGCGTGGAGAGCGGCAGCGGAACCGCCGACCAGGACTGCGTCGGGGACCACCTCCTGCAGGCGCGCGGCCGAGGCGAGGACTGCCTGCAGCGTCGGGCTCAACTCGGCCATGGAGGTGATCATATCTGATCAGCCCATCCGACCGTTGCGCACTCGTCAGGTCCCGGACGACCCGCTCCCCCGCCGCACGGCAGCCCGGAGCCACGACCAGCCGCCGGTGGACCACAGTGCGATCACCACGAGCACCGGTTGGAACAGCAGCCGGACGGCCCTGGCCGCATCGGTGTCCAGGCCGAACGCGTCCCTCCCCTCGGTGAACTGGGCGATGTTCCCGGGGAAGATCACGACGAAGAACCCTGCGACCACCACCCCGACCCACGGAGCGGCGGCACCGAACACGACGAGCGCCACGCCGAGGATGATCTCGACCACGCCCGAGACCACGACCACCGTGTCGGCGTCCACCGGGAACCACGACGGCACCTGTGCCCGGAACTCGACCCGCTGGGCGCCGAGGTGGCCGACACCGGCAACGATCAACGCGATCCCGAGCAGCCACCGGACCACCGTTCGCACCGGGGAACGA
>CAYMKW010000030.1:18815-21558 GCA_964391365.1 uncultured Microthrixaceae bacterium
GGTTCGACTGCGCCGTCTGGTTGTTGCACCACCACACCCTGACACGCCGAACCCGAGCGGGCGATCGCGTCAGCCGTTCAGCCGAGGCGGGGCGAGAACATGATCACGGCCACACCGACCAGACAGATCGCCGCACCGAGGTAGTCGAAGCGATCAGGCCGGAACCCGTCGACGACGACCCCCCAGGCGAGCGATCCGGCGACGAAGATCCCGCCGTACGCCGCCAGAATCCGTCCGAAGTTCGCGTCCTCCTGGAGCGTCGCCACGAACCCGTAGGTCGAGAGCGCCACGATGCCGGCGCCGACCCAGGCGACCCCGCGCTGCTCGCGGACGCCCTGCCAGATCAGCCACGCGCCACCGATCTCGGCGAGCGCCGCCACGAGGAACAGGGCGACAGTGCGGACCACGCTCATCGGTCAAGCCTGCCTGTTCGGCGATGTCGACCTGCTCACCGTCGAGCGAGTGGTTTCAGCAACTGGAAGACTTCCCCCTCGAACGAGCCCTGGAACTCCGCGATCGTCTCGACCGGCACCACGATGCCGATGCGACCCAGGGTTGGGTGCACCAGAGCGATATCGAACGGGTCTCCATCAATGATGAACTGCGGGTCCTCCAGAGCGAGCACGCTGCTGTTGGTGGACGCCCGGCGACCACCGCCGGCGATCAGGCCGGCCCCGTCGTTCACGACCGCCACGTCTCCGGCCACCTGCGCTTCGACGCCGTTCGCCAGCGGGCCCGAACGACCAGCGTTCGCCCTGGCGAGCTGACGCCCCTTGAAGTAGCGACCGATACCGAACGTGATCGCTGCGAGTGCAGCGTCGATGGCCGCAGCCGCTCCGACCGCCTTGACGTCCACGGTGCCGGTGTTGATCAACTCGGTGGTGACCTCTCCCAGCGCTCCACCAGCAGCCGCGGCGACGATCCCCCAGCCGATCGCCGCACCCACTCCGGTGCCGACCCCGGCGGTCGCCACCCCGATGATCACACCGACCGCGATGGCGACCGCGGCCCCGACGAGCGGCGCCCACCACTTGTCGGTCGTTCCGGTGGTGTCGTGGCCGTTGATCGGGTCGCCGTTGACGTACGCGTAGGGATTCGCCCCGCCGTTGACGACCGGGTCGGACTGGGCGAACCGACCGAGCGCGGGGACGTAGGTGCGGGACCCCATCTCCATCAGCGCCACGCTCAGGGGCAGCGTGTTGACGCCGCTGGACCCGTGCCAACCGAACACGGGCCGGGAGTCGGTCGGCGCAGGCGGTGCCACGGCCGCGGAGCCGGCGGAGTCGCCCTGGACAGGAGCAGCTCCGGCCGCGGGCGCAGGTTCGACAACTGGCGTCGCGGTCAACAGTTGTCCGAAGGCGTCGTACAAGGTCGTCGGCCCACCGGTTCCGGCGGTGAGCGTCCAGGTGGAGTTCCCGCGCAGGTCGGGCAGCGCCCACGTGGTCGGACCGCCGACACTGGTCGTCACGGTCACCCCGGGCGCCACCGAGATGCTCCGGCCCACGACCCGGCCCTCGGCGCTGAGCTGCAGTCCACCGGAACTGAACCGGGTCTCGCTGGTCCCGGTCGCCGTGGTGACCTGCTGCCCGGTGACGCTGACGCCGTCGGTGAGGTTGGTGACCGTCGTCGAGCCGTCGCTCGCCGAGGCCAGACTCCCGGCCGAGGTGTAGGTCAGGGTGAGCGGCCCCAGGCGCGTCGTGTTGCCGCGGCTGTCGTAGGTGATCTCGCCGGCGAGCGTCGGGTCGTCGGTCGCGGTGAGTCGGTGCTGGTCGTCGTAGGTGTAGGAGATGCGTCGGCCGTCGACGACCTGCGCAGTGCGGTTCGCCGCCGCACCCTCCTTGCCGCCGAACTCGTAGCTCCACGTTCGCGCCGACACGGGGAGCGCAGTGTCGAGCGCGGCGGACGTCAGTCGTCCGTTCAGGTCGTAGCCGTAGGCGTACGTCGCCGTGCCGTCGGGGCCGGTGAGGGTCCGTTCGAGCAGGCGACCCGACGAGGCGAACACCTCACGGGTCGAGCGAACGCTGCCGTCGGGCGACGTCCACGTCAGGGAGTCGAGATTCCCGAGCGCGTCGTAGGTCGTGGCGCCGACGGTGCCGTCACCGAGCGCCACCGTCGTCATGCGACCGGCATCGTCGTAGGCGAACGTCGCGAGCGGGGCGCCGTCGGCCGTCATCGATGCGAGCGAACCGTCCGGGTTGTAGGTGTTGGCGCTCGTGGCACTCTGGCCCGCGGCGGTGCGCGAGGTGGAGGTGGCCACACCGCCGGTGACGGGGTCGTACGTCGTCGTGGTCTGGGTGCCCCAGACGTCGGTGGACTGCACCGGGCGACCGAGCAGGTCCACCACCCCTCGGGTCACGCTCGTGGCGTCACCGACCGTCGAGGTGACCGTGGCCACCATCGGGTTGTTCCCCGATGCGTAGTCGTAGACGACCTCCACCGCCGGCGCCCCGTCGATCGAGGGGTAGTTCACGACCAACGGTCGCCCCGACGGGTCGTAGGTGACGCAGGTGGTCGGACCGCCCGACACCGACGTGGCCACGACCCGACCAGCGGCGTCGTAGGTCAACGACTGGGGCAACGCTCCGCCGGGCTGGGTCACGAGGCTGGGGAGCCCCGCCTGGCTGGCACCCTCGGCGCCCTCACAGGCCGGCGTGGCCTCCTCCTCGTCGCCCCAGTACTCGATGGCGCTCACCGCACCCGACGGATCCGCGTACCCGGTCGGTCGGGACCACTCGTTGGCCTC
>CAYMKW010000030.1:21658-28740 GCA_964391365.1 uncultured Microthrixaceae bacterium
CAACGGAGCCCGTTCACCCACATCCGGGCGGTGGTCCCGGCGGTGAACCTGTAGGCGCCGTCCGCAGCGATGGCCACCTTGCCGGAGAGACGCGCCGACCAGCCGTTGCCGCCCGTGGGACTCGCCGGCCAGTTGAACGACAACGCTGCGGGCACGGTGCCGTCGAAGCTCGGGCCCGTGTCGGCCGAGGCGGGTGCGCCAGAGTGCTGCTCGTTCGCCCAGTACGTGACCGCCAGCCCTTCGAACGGAGCACCGTCCGGGTTGGTCGCGAACGTCTCGTCGTAGCGGGAGGTGGCCAGCGGCGCAGCCGCCGTGTCGATGAGCTCCGGCCGGATGGGGCCGCGTTGTTCCTCCGCCATGCCGGACGGCCCGTAGGTGGTTCGGGACAACAGGCCGTTGTCTGCGGTGAACGTGGTGGGGGCCGACGACGCCACGTCCCACGTCGTGGTCTCGGTCGCACCCGACGCATCGGTGGAGGTGGCCACCAGCATCGTCGCCGGATCGGCGACCACGCGCTGCTCGAAGCCGGCCGGGGTCGTCACGCCGACCCTCGACAGCGACGTCACACCAGACGACTCGTACTCGACGGTCCACGCAGCGCGCTGGGCCTGCTCGGGATCCGCCGGCACACCGCGCGTGACCAACGGAGCCGGAGCGGTGACCGACGCGACACGGCCCTGATCGTCGTAGGTGAGCTGCGTGAGCGCCCGCTCGTCCTGGTCGCCCAGGCCGTCGACAGCTCCGGACACGACCGCTGCGGCGGCGAGCGGGCTGCGGGCTGCGACCAGGCGACCCGAGGCGTCGTAGGCGAAGTCGCTGACCCGAGCGGTCTCGCCCGACCCGGCGAACGCGGTGACGCGACCGAGTTGCACGCCGTCGCCGACGGTCACGTACCGCAGCGCAGTGGTGCTGCCATCCCAGCCCTGCACCCCGCAGAGGAGGCCGGCCGGTGCGTCGACGAACCCGTCTCCACCACCGGCGGGGCAGTCACCGCCCCCGTAGGTGAACGAGATCCTGCGACCGGAGATCTGGTCGACGAGCGCGGACAGGCGACCGTCGGCGTAGTCGAGTTCCATCTGGGCGCTGTCTGCGGCCCACACCGACGACGGCTGCGCGACAGGGTTGGCGTCGTCGGTGGCGGCGAACGTCGTGACCACCCGGTTGAGGTCCGTCACCGACCACGTGCCGTCCGGGTTGCGGACCAGCGTGGAGAACTGACCCGACGGCCAGGCCTGACCCTGACCCCACACCGCCTCGTAGGACCCCTCCGACTGCTCCCGGAACGTGACCGTGGTGCCCAACCGGTTGCGGAGTCCCACCACGCCGCCGGGCTGCACCTCGAGTCGGTCCCAGGTCGGGCCGGGGACCTGCAGCCGCCACGATACCGGGAGCCCGTCGGTCGTCCCGCTCGTCGGCCGGTACGACAGCCCCCAGGCGACGGAGCCAGAGCCCGTTGCGAGCGGTGCCGACTGCCAGCTGGCCACCGGCTCACCGGACACGGCCGCCACGGTGACTCCGCCAGCGTTCAACGAGGGCTGGCGACCCTCCCGCTGGGTGTCGACGTTGAACACGAACGGCCCGGCGGTCGCGCGGATCCCGCCGGGTCCGCTGGCCACGACGGACCACACGTACGCACCACCGTCGACGAGCGCTCCGTCGGCGACACGAGCGCGCGGGTCCGGTGTCGCGGCGGTGAACGCCGACTGGGAACCCGACAGGTCGGTGACGGTCCACTCGAACGACGTCGCCCCTGCGGGCGGCTCGGGCATCACGAGCACCGGCACCGTCGACGTGGCCAGACCCAGCGAGCCGTTCAGCTCCACTCCCTCGAGCAGCGGCACCACCGGCCCCGTCCCGGCGGTGCCGACGAGCGCCGGCAGCTGCTCCGCCGACCACCCGCCGGACACCTCGGCCGGGTCACCGGCATCCGCTCGACGGTCCTCGTCCGCGGTGCACCCGGCGACCAGCGCCAACGCCAACGCCACGGCCACCGTGCGCACAACCAACCGACTGAACCGCTGCATCCGACCTCGACTCCTCACGCCGGGGGCCCGTCGCTCCGTTGCCCCATGTCCGGAGATACGGTACCGAGTGGATCGTCGGTTCACGCCGGTCCGTCGTCAGGAGGCGACGTGGCGGCCGTGAGCACGTTCGCAGTCACCACCGCAGACCACAGTTCCCCGAGGGCGAGCACCTCCCCGTCGGCGGCGCCTGCAGCCACGTCAGCCTCCGCCGAGGCGACCGCCCAGGCGGACACCCACACCGGGTAGCTCGTGTCGACACCCCGGCCGGCGAGGTTCCCGGCGGCCGCGGTGACCGTCTCGGATGCGTTGCGGACGGCCTTGTCGAGCGCCGGCTGGTCGGCCGGCACACCGACGTCGGTGCCGAGACCGAACCGGTCGAGTCCGTAGGACTGCCGTCCGGCCACCTGCTCGGTGGTGATGAACCACCACGACAGCGCAGCCGCAGCACGGACCTCCGGACTCGACCCGCCCGCCACGAGGGTCGACAATGCGACGGTCGCGCCCGCCGCGACCTGCGTCGTGACCGGGTCGGCTCCGAGCGAACCGAGGACGTCGACTGCGTATCCCTCGTTGGCACGAGCCGCCGACTCGATGAGCATCGTGTAGCCGTCGAGGAAGGCTCCGGGGTCCGCCGGCAACGAGGCGTCACCGTCGACGAGTTCGTCGACCGCCGCGAGCGCGTCGGGCCACATCACGTCGACATTGGCTCGCAGCTCCGCCAGTGTCCCGGCCAGTTCACCCATCTGGTCGGCCGCGATCACCGTCGGGAGCGATGAGTCCACCGACTCGGCGACCGCTCGTGCGTAGGTGAGCCACCCGAGGGCAGCCGGGAGGTTCAATCGAGCCACGACCGATCGCGTCGCGGGGTCACCGGCGCGTGCGAGTGCTGCTTCCGCCGCTGCCACGACGGCTGCGGCCTCGGCCTCCAGGCGCATCCGCTCAGGGTCGAGGCCTCCGGCGTTCGCCGCAGCGACCGTCGACTCCGCTGCGCTGTCACGCACGAGTCGCAGCCACCCGTCGGCCGCCGTGCCGTAGGCGCTGGCGAGCGCACCGTCGGCGAGCGCCTGCTGCGCCGCGGCCAGCCGGGCGGTGGGCACCGCCCGAGCGGCCGGCGGGACGGCCGAGCTCGCCAGGGCGGCGTCGAGTCGGGTCACCATCGCAGCCGCAGTCGACGCCGCCACCGCGTCGACGGCCGGGGTCAGCGGCGGAGCCGAGTCGGGTCCGGCGGTGATGGGTCCGCCGGTGAATGCGGCCACCGCCTCACCGAGGTCGGCCACGGGACGGACCTCCACGCCGAGCGACGCACCGAGTGCCACGACGTCCAGGCCCGTCCCCGGGTCACGATCCCCGGCGTTGCCGACCGGTACGAGCACCAGGTCGAAGCCCTCGTCCGCAGCCGCACGCACCTTCGCCGGCACGCCGCTGACGCGTCCGACCGCTGCATCGGGGGAGATGGTCCCCGTCATGGTGACCCCCTCGCGCAGGGTCTGGCCGCGGATGGCGGCCAGGACTCCGACGGCGAGCGCGGCGCCACCAGATGGCCCATCGATTCGGCCTGTGACCGTGAAGCGGATCCTGATACTGCTCGGGTCGACACCGCTGACCAACGTCGCCACCGTCGCCGCCGACGCCGATGCCGCGAGCCACGCCGGACCGGCACCCTCCGCCCGGGAGTCGGCGAGGTCGACCGTGTAGCCGCCATCGCCGTCGCCGACCAGGACGCGGGCACGTTCGACACCCCCGGTCGAAGCGTCGCCGCTGCCGGCGGCCCACAGGACCGGGACCACCAGCTCGCCCGCAGCGGGACGACCGCAGCCGGCGAGCAGCAGTGCCAGGAGACCGACGACGATGGTCGCCGCGGCGGCAACCGGCGCCGGTCGCCGCCGGGGCGCAGCTACGAGCATGCTCAGCGGAGGAGCGTCACATCAGCGAAGACGACACCCGTCTCTCCACCGGACACCGTGATCTTGCACTGCAGCTGCGTCCCGGTGCTGCGCGGGTTGGAGACCTCGCACTTCGACCCCTTGTCCGCACCGGTCTTGGGGTCGATGACCACGTTCGCAGTGGCCCGGGCGCCGCCCAGGTTCGGCTCGGCGTCGTCGACGACGTAGGTGGCGGTGTACCGGCTGTCCTGACTGATCGAGCGGTACCCGCCGGCGAGCCCGGTGGCGTTCGGCGCCACGGTGGACGGGTTGCCCGCTGCGGGCACGCCGATCATCGCCGTCGTGGCGGGCTCGCCGGCCCGGGTGATCTCGGTGCCGAGCCGGTTGGTGACACGGATCACGACCGGTGCATTGGTGACCTCGTAGAGCACGATGGCGTCCTTGTCGGTGCCGCTGATGGACGCCACACGGCAGAGGAGGTAGGTGCCGTTCCGGCACTCGAAGCTGTTGGAACCGGAGTACGGGACGCTGCCGTAGAAGCCGACGCGCTCACCCGTGGGGTAGGGCTTGGGCGCCAGGTAGTACACGGTGCCGACCGAACCGGTGAACATCCCCTGCGATTCCATGCGCCACCACACCGAGGCATCCGGGTTGTTCGGCATCTTCTCCGGAGGCGACCAGGCGCCGGTCATGATCCCCGACTCGGCTGCGAAGTTCGAGTAGGTCAGCGACACCTCGCTGTTCTGGCTCCACGTGTTGGGTCCGGTCAACGCGAACATCGAGTTGACGACGTACATGCAGATCGAACGCGCAGCGGTGCCCGGACAGGTTGCGACCTGGACCCCGGCGACAGGATCGGTGGCCGCCAGACTGCGGAAGACGTCGGCAGCACGGTCTGTGACACCAGAGGCCTCGCGGACCTGATCCTCACCACCGGTGTCTCCACAGGCAGCAGCGAACACTGCGAGGGCCACAACGACGACCGCTGCACCCATCGTCCGTCCTCGCACACTTCGCATCACGACGCTCCTCGCTCGAGTGGCACTCCAGTGTGCCGCCCCTGTCGGCCGATTCGCGCCATCTGGTCAGGTTCCGTCGCTGCAGTCGCTGTGGCCGGGACGAGCGATCTCGGATTCCGCGTCACCGCTCCCGCGGCGGAACACCGAACCGCTCGCGAACCTCCTCGAGCGGGAGGTCGGCCATCGACAGGTGGTCGACGACCGTGAAGTCCTCCGCCGTCACCGAACCGCGGTCGAGTGCATGCGCCACCACATCCATGGCGCCGGGTGCAGCCAGCACCGGCGGTGCGTCGGTGTGGTGGAGGAAGCGCGCCTCGTGCACCGCGATGTTCCCGAGGAACTGGACCCAGTGCACGTCGGTGTCGGCGATACCGAGCTGCATCGCGCCCAGCGCCACCTCCTCGAGCCCGGTCGCCTCGTACCCGGCGATGACGTGCGACATGTCGTGCGCCACGAACACTCCGGCGAAGGGATTCTCGGGACCGGGCAGCTCGAGCCCGTTGGCGTCGTAGAACTCGGCGAAGGCCCGACCGAGCGAACCCGGCGGGCAGTCACCGAGGTGCGACAATCGCTCGAACACCTCGTCGTGAACCGCGCTCGCTGCCAGGTCACCGTGGTGGGCGAGCACGGGCTCCTCGAGTTCGAGCTGGTGGTCGCCGAAGATCCGGAGGTAGTCGGCCTCGGCGACGGCATTGCCCGCGGCCATGACGTCACGTGCCAGACGCTGGCCCTCGTCGCTGATCCCGAACGCCCGGGCGTAGTCCTCGGTGCGCAGCACCTGTGCCCGGGTGAGCGGGTGCCGGCAGAACTCGGCGACGACCATGAGGTGGAGCACCCGAGTCCGCAGCTCCTCGTCCTCGAGCTGTTCGCGGGCCTCGTCGGGCCCGAGCGGCTCGAGCGACCGGGGGTCCACCGGGGTGTGGAAGTACCCCGTCGCCAGGGCTCCGGCGAGCGCGAACTGCTCGTCGGTGGGGCCGCCGTCCACATCGCAGGAGCCGATGAGGGCCGCGAGGGCGGGGCGGAGATGTGTGGTGTCGACGACTCGGGGCATGCCGCCAGTGTGCAGGGGAACGGGCGGAATCCGCTGGACGGATCAGCCGCGACATCGAGGACTCGGAAGTACCCAACTCTCCGTGGATCGCCACCGGGCGACGCCCGTAGGGTGGAACGGCGTCGAGTCGGAACGGGATGTGCCGCTCCGTTCGTGAGCCGGGAGGGGTGAGGGTGGAGAACGCTGAGCCGAATGACGAGGTGGAACTGGTCAGCGACGGCGACGGGCTGGCGGTCATGGGAGAACCGGCGGCAGTTGAGCGCTTCCTGGCTGCAGTCGGGCTGTCCGCATCTGGTTCCGTGCCGATGCTGGCAGGCCTGCGGGCCGGGAGCGCTGCGGCACAGGTCGGCTCCGAGGTCGCTGCGAACGCCGGGAGATGGGTCAAGCTGACCGAGGAGTCGGCACAGGCGGTGCAGCGGTTCGGCATGACCCCGACCTCGACCCCTGGTGTCAGTCACGCGATGATCGGCAAGCGCGGGGACATCAAGCAGTGGATCCAGATCGTCCAGAAGCCAGGGACGATGCTGACCAACCCGGCGATGCTCGCTGGGGCCGCGGGGCTCATGGCCCAGTTGGCCATGCAGCAGCAGATGGACGCGATCATGGACTACCTCGCCGTGATCGACCAGAAGCTCGACGCCGTGCTCCGTTCCGCGACGAACCAGGTGTTGTCCCGGCTCGATGGCGTCGACCTGGCGGTCAGGGAGGCGATGACTGTCCGTGCCTCGGTCGGACGGGTGTCCGAGGTGACGTGGTCGAAGGTGCAGGCGTCGGCCCAGACCATCCACGAGGTCGAGGGGTACGCGTTGCGCCAGCTCGCCGACCTGGCCGACGAGCTCGAACGTAACCGGAAGGTCGGCGATCTCGTCGACCTCACCAAGGACGCAGAGGCAGAGGTCCAGAAGTGGCTGGTAGTGCTCGCCCGCTGCTTCGAGCTCCACGACGCCGTCGGCGTGCTCGAACTCGACCGGGTGCTCGATGCGGCACCGATCGAACTGGACCGGCACCGGATCGGGCTGCGTTCCGCCCGAGCGGAACGTCTGGCGCTGATCAGCGACCAGACCGGTCGACTTGACCCTGACCACGTGCTTGCCCGATGCCGCAT
>CAYMKW010000031.1:0-22281 GCA_964391365.1 uncultured Microthrixaceae bacterium
CCGAGCAGGCTGCGGAGCCGGCCGCACCCCCGGCCGCCGCTCCGCCGCCGCCGGGTCAGGTCACACCGCCGCCTCCCCCGGGTTCGGTCGCCCCACCCCCACCTCCCGCTGGTCGGTGACCGGCCGATCCGGCCGACGGGTCGCGCTGGTTGCGCTGGTCGCTGCACTGCTCGCAGCAGCCTGCGCAGCCCCACCGCCGCAGCCGCTCCCTGACCTCTCGGCACGGACCGACTGCGCCCGGGCCGCCGTGCGGTCCTGCGCGCTGCCGTACCCGTCGGACGAGTTCACCGTCGCCGATCCGTCGACGGCCACCGGCCGACGTGTCGCCGTGCCCGACGGGGTCGTGCCCGAGCGACTGGCACAGCAGTTCGGATCCGGACTGACGATCGAGCAGGTGTTCGAGGGGGCGGACGGCTTCTCCGCGCTCGGTCCGGTCACGTTCGAACTCGACCGTGCCGTCCGGGTCCTCGACCTCCCGACCGACGGCGGTGACGTCGTGGCCGTGTTCGAGCGGTCGACCGGCAGGCGGGTTCCCGTGCGGATCCGCCACGGCGCGGACGGCATCCTGCGCGGCGGGGCGAGCCCCGTGGTCACGGCGTGGCCGCAGACGCGGTGGACGCCCGGGGCGACCTACGTGGCCCGCATCACGACGGATGTGCCGGCGGTGGCCGGCGATGTCGTCCGGCCCGTCGGGATGGACCGTCCGGTCGGGTTCCTGGCAACCGTCCGCGACGACCTGCGTCGGATCGAGGGCGACCGCTGGTCCGAGTACGCGTCGGCCACGCGGTTCACGGTCCGGTCGGAGCCGAATGCCAACGCCACCATGGATGCCATGGTGGCGGCGACCAGGGCGATGCCCCACCCGGTCCGGGGCGTGCAGGTCTGGCCGCCCGGCATCTTCACCGACGCATCCGCGTTGGTGACCGGACAGGTGCAGGTGAGCGACTTCCGGGGTCCGACCGGCCGGGTCGACGCGTCGGTCCCTCCCCGGCCCGCCTGGGAGCGGTTCCTCCTCGTGCTGCCCGCCCGCCCGGCCGGTCCGGATGGCGCACCGGTGGTTGTGTACGGGCACGGACTGACCATCTCCAAGGAGACCCTCTTCCTCGTCGCCGACGACAACGCGGCCCGGGGCGTCGCGACCATCGGCATCGACGTGCCCAACCACGGGGACCGACAGGACGAGGGCGGCTACCTGCTCGACATCACGAACCCGGCGGGCTTCGGCCGGTTGTCCTCGATCGCCGGTCAGTCGACGGCCGACCACGTGGCCCTGATCGCGGCGATCCGGACGTCGCTGGCGGGTCTCGACGCCGCTCCCTGGCGGCTCGTCGGTGAGGACGGGGACGGCCGGCCCGATCTGGACCCGTCCCGGATCGCCTACGTCGGCACGTCCATGGGTGGCGTCCTCGGCGCCAGCCTGCTGGCCTACGAACCGGAACTGATCGGTGGCTTCCTGCAGGTCGCCGGGACGGGCATCGCCGAGATCCTCTTCACGTCGCTGCTCTGGCCACTCTTCAGTGGTGTCGTGCCCGCAGAGGCGGAACCGGGCGACGCCGCTGCGCTCCAGGCGGCGGCGACGATGCTCCTCGACGTCGGTGACCACGGCAACCTCGTGGACCGTCTCCGTCGGAACGGGCCGCCGGTGTACCTCCAGTACGGGGTCGGCGACGAGGTCGTGGGCAACGAGTTCTCCGACCGGCTCGCGGCGTTGATGGACCTGCCCGTGGTCGGCCCCACGACCCGGACGCCGGCACTGCCGCTCAGGTCGCTGACGTCCTCGGCGGTGCCGGCGGACGGTCGCGGGGTCTCGCAGACCTACGCACTCAACTCGAGCGACGACCTCCGGGGGTTCGTCGCCCACGTGGCGTTCGGCCAGCCATCAGCCGACCGGGTGTACCGCGACTGGCTGGCCAACCGGCTGGCCGCCTCCGGGCTGCGACGTTGACCCTCGGCGCCCGGTGATCCTCCTCGATGCCGAGGGACTCTCGGCCAGTCGCCCCGGACGTCCCCTGTTCGAGGACGTCTCGTTCAGCATCGCCGACGGTGAGCGGTGGGGGATCGTGGGCCTCAACGGCTGCGGGAAGTCCACGCTGCTCCGGATGCTCTGTGGCCGGGAGGACGGCGACGCCGGCGTCGTCCGGCGCGGCCGGGACGTCCGCCTGGCCGTCCTCGACCAGGATCCGGCGCTCACGCATCCGACACCGCGGGCCGAGCTCGCCGCCATCGACGGCGTCGAGACCTGGGAGGCCGAGGCGGTTGCGGACCGTCTGGGTTCGACCCCCGACCTGGACCGGCCGGTGGCGCAGCTCTCCGGGGGTCAGGCCAAGCGGATCGCCCTGGCGCGGGCGCTCGTCCAGCCGGCCGACCTGCTGGTGCTCGACGAGCCGACCAACCACCTCGACGTCGACGCGATCGCCTGGCTCGAGGACCGGTTGGCCGAGCACCGGGGCGGCCTGATCCTGGTGACCCACGACCGCCACTTCCTGGATCGGGTGACGACCCGGGTGCTGGAGCTGGACCGGGGTGCGAGCCACGTCCACCGGGGCGGCTACGGCTCCTACCTCGATGCCCGGGCCGAACGTGAGGAGGCCGCCGCGCGTGCCGAGGGTCGCCGTCGCAACCTGGCGCGTCGCGAGCTCGAATGGCTCCGGCGTGGAGCGCCGGCCCGGACCTCCAAACCGAAGGCCCGCCTCGATGCGGCCCGGGCGGTGGTCGACGCCCGCCCCCAGGCTGCGGCCCGGGCCGGTGAGCTGCCCCTCCACGCCGACACGCCGCGGCTGGGCGACCGGGTCGTGGAACTGCACGGCGTCGGCCACGCGTTCGAGGGAGGTCCGCCCCTGTTCCACGACGTCGAACTGCTGCTGGACCCACGGGAGCGGCTGGGGATCGTCGGGCCCAACGGTGCGGGCAAGTCGACGCTCCTCGACGTGCTCGGCGGTCGGTTGGCACCCAGCGAGGGCCGGGTGACGTTCGGTTCGACCGTGCAGATCGGCGTCTACGACCAGCGGGGCCGGGACCTGGACCCTGCCCTGCGGGTGCGCGAGGCCCTCACCGGACCCGACCGCGTGGCCGACTGGCGCGACGCCGCGCTGCTCGAGGCCTTCTGGTTCGACGACGACGCCCAGTGGGCCCAGGTCGGCACGCTGTCCGGTGGAGAGCGCCGACGGCTCCAACTGCTGTGCGTGCTCGTCGAACGGCCCAACGTCCTCCTGCTGGACGAGCCGACGAACGATCTGGACCTCGACACGCTCCGCCAGCTCGAGGACTTCCTCGACGACTGGCCAGGTGCGTTGGTGGTGGTGAGCCACGACCGGGCGTTCCTGGAGCGGACGGTGACGGACGTGATCGTGCTCGACGGTGCGGGTGGCGCCGGTCGCCGGCCGGGTGGGTACGCGGCGTGGGAGGAGGAGCGTCGGGCGCTCCGGTCCGCCCGCCGGGCCGGGCCGGGTCGGCCGCCCGCCCGGTCGTCGGTCGCCCGGGAACGATCGACGACCCGGGAGAACCCCACCTCGGTTCGTCACCGGCTCCGCGATGCCGAGCGGGCGCTCGCTGCGGCCCAGCGCACCTGCGATCGACTCGTCGAGGAGCTCGACGGCTGCGGCGACGACCACGTGGCACTGGCCGACGTGGGGAGTCGGCTGGGAGACGCTCAGGTCGAGTTGCAGCGGGCCGAGGAGTCCTGGCTCGAGGTGGCGGCGATCGCCGAGGAACTCGGCCTGGCCACCTGACCGGTTCTGCTCAGCCGGCTGCGGTCCGCCCCCGCTTGGGCCGGAACGCCTCGGCGACCATCTGGTGGCTGAATCCTCCGGGCTCCTCGCCGAGCACCGCGTAGCGGTAGAGCGCTGTGCGGAAGACCGCGCTGAGCGCCGAGGAGAAGGCGCTCACGAGGATGGCCCAGATCACGAGGAGGGCCACACCCGCGACGATGAGCGGCACGTTCGACCGGCTGGCGCCCACGGCGATGATCGGGCCGGCGACGATCAGACCCGCCAGGAACAACAGGAACCCGACCAGTCCGACGCCGCCGTTGCCGACGACGTTCTCGCCCCAGGTGCGCTTGAAGGCAGTGGCCGACCGCTTGAGGGCGTCGCCCACGCCGACCTGCTCGATGACCAGGATCGGCAGGACGAGCATGGTCACCAGGGTCCACGCCAGGCCGACGAGACCGACGACGAGCCGGCCGATGAACCCGGCCCGCTCCTGGATGGCCTGGAGCACGACCGAGACGGTGGCGCTGATCAGCGCCCAGGGCAGGATCCGCCCGGCATTCCGTCCGGCCATCTGCAGTGCGCTGCCCAGGGTGGGGTTGCCGCCGGTCATCCGGTCGTTGGCGGCGAGCACCAGGGCGGACTGGAAGAAGATCATCACGTAGGCGCCGACCACGTAGGCCAGGAACAGCAGCACCCACCCGATGATGCTCACGGAGACCTCACCGTCGCCGCCGCCGGTGACCGAACTGCTCAGGAACGCCCCACCGAGGAACGGGGCCACGGCGATCGCGGATGCGATCGAGGCCACCACCGGCAGCAGGATCAGTTCCTTGTCGTGGCGGAGCACGGCCCAGGAGGCGGCGACGAGGGCGAATGATCGACGGAAGGTTCCCACGGGGGTGAGTCTGCCCGATGGCGTGGACGGACCGGTGCCACGGGCCGCCGGTCGGGTCCCCGGTCGGCCGGAACGCCCCGGGGCGGGTGGGCGGTCCGAATTTCTCCTACTACGGTGTTGGAAATGAGCTCGGACACCACGAACCCCGCGGACGAACTCGAGGAATCGGCTTCCGGCGACCCCGGGACCGTGCTGACGGTGACCCCCGAGGCGCTCGACCTGGTCCTCGAGATCCGCTCGGGCGAGGACGATCCGGAGTCGCTCGCGCTGCGGATCGCGGTGACCGGCGTGGCGGGTGCGGAGTTCGCCTACGACCTGGGTTTCGAGGAACTCGACTCGCTCGAGGGTGAGCACGTGCGGTCCGAGTCGGGGGGCCTGATCGTCGCGGTTCCGGTGGAATCCGTCGACCGCCTCCGGGGTGCCGTGCTCGACATCCCGCGTGACCCCGGCCAGGGCGGCATGGTGATCCGCAACCCGAACCGACCCGACCCGATGGGAGCGCTGCCGCCGGGCGTCGCCGACGAGCTCACCGGTTCGGTGGCGGAGCGGGTGGAACAGCTCCTCCAGGGGCACATCAATCCGTCACTCGCCGCCCACGGCGGTTACGCCTCGCTCGTCGACGTCTCGGATGACGGGGTCGTCCGGGTGCTCATGGGTGGCGGTTGCCAAGGGTGTTCGGTCAGCGCCGTGACCCTGTCCGAGGGCATCAAGCGGATGATCCTGGAGGCGATCCCGGAGGTCGTCGACGTGGTCGACGCCACGGACCACGCCGCCGGCGAATCGCCGTTCTACTCCTGAGGAGCCGGGTCCTCGCCCGCGGCCCCGGTTCGGGGTCGAGGCGTCAGGAGGTCTCGGCGGAGGACCGGTTCCAGGCCAGCACCTCGTCCACGATCCCGTCGGCGTCCAGGCCCAGTCGGGACAGGATCGTGTCGGGCTTGCCGTGCGACAGGTACACCGACGGCACGCCGAGGACCCGGACGAGCGGCCCGTCCACCGGTGCCAGCTTGGAGAGGGCATCGGCGACCGCTGCGCCCACTCCGCCGTCCCGCAGGCCGTCCTCGATGGTCACGACCAGCCGGTGGCGGGCGGCGTCCTCGAGCAGGTCCGGGTCGAGCGGCTTGACGACGCGGGGGTCCCACAGCGTCACGTCGATCCCCTCGGCGGCGAGCTTGTCGGCGGCATCACGAGCTGCGCTCAGCATCTTGCCCACGCCGACCAGGCAGACGGCATCGCCCCGCCGCAGCTGCCGGGCGGAGAGACCGGAACCCGCCGTGGACAACTCGACGTCGTCCGGGGCGGGCGGCATGGTCTTGGGGAAGCGGATGGCGGCCGGACCCTCGGTGCAGAGGTCGAGCGCGTCCTGCAGCATCTGGCCGACCTCGGCGTGGTTCGAGGGCGCGAACACCGTCATGTCGGGCACCTTCGACAACAGCACCATGTCGAGCACCCCGTGGTGCGACGCACCGTCGTCGCCCGTGATGCCCGCCCGGTCGAGGGCGAAGACCACCGGCTGCTGGTGCAGGCCGACGTCCAGGTTCACCTGGTCGATCGCCCGGGTCAGGAACGTCGAGTAGACGGCCACGACCGGCCGGAGCCCGCACATGGCCATGCCGGCCGCCGATGTGACGGCGTGCTGCTCGGCGATGCCCACGTCGAAGGTGCGTTCCGGGAACTGCGCCGCGAAGGGGAGGAGACCGGTGGAGTCGGGCATGGCGGCCGTGATCGCGACCAGCTCCGGTCGCCGGGCGCCCTCGAGCACCAGGGCATCGGAGAACGCTGCGGTGAACGACCCGTCCTTGAGCTCGGAGGTGTCGTGCATGTTCTTGACCTCGTCGGCCTCGGCCGGCCCGTACCCTCGGCCCTTCTGGGTCAGCACGTGCACGACGACCGGACCCTCGAGCTCCTTGGCCGCCGCGAACGCCTGCTCCATCGTCGCCACGTCGTGGCCGTCGTAGGGGCCCAGGTAGGTGACGCCCAGCTGCTCGAAGAACGCGGGCGGCTCGAAGATCTCGCGGATGGCGGCCTTGGCGCCGTCGACGCCACGCTCCAGGTAGCCACCCACCACGGGGACGTCGTGGAGCAGCCGTTCCATGCGGGCCCGGTTCCGCTGGTAGGTCGACGAGGCGCGGAACCTCGACAGGCTCTCGCCCAGCCGGGAGGCGGTCGGTGCGTACGAACGACCGTTGTCGTTCAGGACGATGATGGCCTTGCGGCCCGAGTGGCCCAGGTTGTTGAGACCCTCGTAGGCCATGCCACCGGTCAGTGCGCCATCGCCGATCACGGCGACGACGGTGCGGTCGTCCTCGCCCCGTAGGTGCAGCGCCGTGGACATGCCGTGGGCGTACGAGACGATCGTCGATGCGTGGCTGTTCTCGATCCAGTCGTGCTCGGACTCGGCCCGGCTCGGGTATCCGGACAGGCCGCCCTCCTGGCGGAGCGTGGAGAAGTCCTCGCAGCGGCCCGTGAGCATCTTGTGCACGTACGCCTGATGGCCCGTGTCCCACAGGATGATGTCCCGGGGCGAGTGGAACGTCCGGTGCACGGCGAGGGTGACCTCGACCACCCCGAGGTTGGACCCCAGATGCCCTCCGGAGGCCGTGACACGGTCCACGATCCGGTCGCGGATCTCTGCTGCGAGCCAGGTCAGTTGTTGGTGGTCCAGACGGGCCAGATCCTCGGGCCCGTCCAGCTTCTCGAGCAGCATCTCGCGAGTGGCCTCCTGAACGAGTCTCACCGTACCCCCATCGCCCCCGACCGTCAGGTCTCCCCGGCCGTCGTCGTGGTCCTGGGCCGTGGGGTCCGGATCGGGACGGGAGGCTGGCGACGCTGGCGGAATGGTCTGCACCCTGACGGTTCGTTCCTCGCCGGGGCATCGGATGCGCCGTCCCACGGTTGGGACGGACGTCACCCGGGGTGATCGGCGTTCACTCCCTGCTGGCCGCTCGCCCGGCGTCGACGGCGGCCGAGCACGAACGCCGGGGCGCCGGCCAGGCTGGCGACGACGAACACCAGGTAGACCAGCAGGCCCAGCGCGATCGCCTCCTCGTCGGCGACACCGAGTGCCCCGAAGAACAACACGAACGCCGCCTCCCGGACCCCGAGCCCGCCCAGGGTCAGCGGAAAGTTCTGCACGACGGCGCTGGGTGGGAAGAACGCCATGGCGGCCAGGAGGGTCACCTGGGGCAGGCCGAGCGCCCGGGCGCAGGCCCAGACCGAGACGCACTGCAGGAACTGGAACGCCAGTCCGGCGGCGACGATCCGCGCCACCCGGCCGGGGTGGTGTCGCACGGCGACGATGCCGAGGTGGACCGCCCCCAGGTACCGCTGCCAGCCGGCTCGGCCGACCAGTCGCCCCGCGCCCCGGGGGTGTCCGGCGATCCAGAGGATCGAGCCGAGCGCGACCAGGGTGACGACGTCGACCACCACCGCGACGAGCGTCGCCGTTCCGAGCGAGGTCAGTCCGGTGCCGGCGAGCAGACCGATCGTCGAGAGGAGCGGCAGGACCAGCCAGCCGGTCAGCCGCTCCAGGCTGGTGGACGCGAACGCATCGGCATGGTCCCCCACGTCGTCGCCCTGCCGCAGCACGCGCAGGACGTCACCCCCGAACGAGGTCGGGAGCGCGTTGGAGACGAACTCGCCGGCGAGCAGGTGGCTCGTCAGCCGACGGAACGGCAGGTGGATGCCGAGCGCGTCCGAGACCTGGGCCCAGCGCAGCGTCTGCAGTCCGTAGGCCACGAGGTGGACCAGGACGGCGATGACGAGCCAGCCGATGGCGGCGGAGGTGATGACGGGGACCAGGTCGCCGAGCGAGACGTCCGGCAGTCGCCAGAAGAGGACGGCCAGGAACGCCGTCGACACGAGCAGTCGGAGGCCGATCCGTCGCCAGTCGTTGCTCGGCAGGTCGAGTGGGACGGGTTCGTCGCCGATCTCGGCGAGTGCCTCGGCCCGCTCGGCGGCATCGGCCTCCTCGGGCGTCGGATCGTCCATCTGCGTCGGGAGCCTACCGACGCGGCGGGGTGGCGATCAGCGGGCCTTGTCGAGAAAGCGCTCGACGTCGACCACGACCCTGGTCACCTTGCCTGCTGCGACCAGTCCACGTTCGTCCTTGGCCGAGACGTGGAACACCAGTCGTCGCCCCTCGACCTTCTCCAGCGTCGCCTCGGCGGTGATCCGGCCACCGACGGCTGTGGGGGAGATGTGCTCCAGCTGGACCCGCATCCCGACGGTGCTCGTGCCGGCGTCGAGTTGATCGTCGAGCGCCCGGACGGTCGCCTCCTCCACCAGCGCCAGGATCCTCGGCGTGGCGAGCACGGGCACCTCGCCCGATCGGAAGGCGATCGCGGTGTCATCGTCGGTCACTGTCAGTTCGACGACCGCGGACAGACCGGTGTGGATCGGCACGAGGGATACCATAAGCACTCGCCGCGGCCCCCACGAAACGGGCGTGGCGGGCCCGCCGGACCGACCGGTCGGCTGGTGCAGGAGGCGGACCATGATCGACGACGACGTCATCGAGCGGGTGCTCACCGCAGGGATGGCTCGGGGAGCCGACTTCGTCGAGGTCTTCGCCGAGGACAAGCGCTCGTCGTCGGCGCTGCTCGACGACGGCCGGGTGGAGGAGCTCACGTCCGGGCGTGATCGGGGTGCCGGGATCCGAGTCGTCGTCGGCGAGTCCACCGGGTTCGCCCACACCTCGGACCTGTCCGAGGCCGGCCTGCTCGCAGCGACGGAGGCCGCCGCCGCGGCGTCGCGCGGTGCGGGCGGACCGGGGACGCCGCGGTCACTGGACCGTGTGTCCGCCGCGTCACCGAACCTCGTCGTGGTGCAGCCTGCCGACGTGGGCAAGGGTCGCAAGGTCGAGCTGCTCCTCGCCGCCGACGACGCGGCCCGATCGGTCGGTGGTTCGATCACCCAGGTGTCGGCCCGGTACGCGGACTCCCGTCGACGGATCCTGGTCGCGAACAGCGACGGGGTCCTCGCCGGCGACGATCAGGTCAAGACGTTGTTCTCGGTCTCGTGCGTGGCCTCCGGTGACGCCGGCATGCAGACCGGTCGCGAGTCCGTCGGCCGTACCGTCGGCTTCGAGTTGTTCGACGAACTCGACGTCGCCGAGCTGGCGTCCTCCGCCGCGGGTCGAGCCATCACGAAGCTGTCCGCCCGCCCGGCACCGTCGGGCGAGATGACCGTCGTCATCGGCCCGGGCGGCGGCGGAGTGATGTTCCACGAGGCCTGCGGCCACGGACTCGAGGCCGACCTGGTGGCCAAGGGTGCCTCGGTGTTCGCCGGTCGCATCGGCGAGCAGGTGGCGAGCCCGCTCGTGACGCTCGTCGACGACGGCACGATGGGCGGCGAGTGGGGGTGCTTCGCGATCGACGACGAGGGTCGTCCGGCTCAGCGGAACGTCCTGATCCAGGACGGCGTGCTCGTCGACTACATGTGGGACGGGTTGCGGGCCCGGGCCGAGGGGCGCCCGTCGAGCGGTAACGGTCGACGACAGAGCTACCAGCACCTCCCGATGGTGCGGATGACGAACACCTATCTGCTCGGAGGGACGTCGGTTCCCGACGACATCGTCGCGGACACGCCGAGCGGCGTGTACGTCGCCCACCTGGGCGGCGGCCAGGTGAACACGGCCAACGGGGACTTCGTGTTCGGGATGACCGAGGCGTACCTGATCGAGGACGGTCGGATCACCGAGCCGTTGCGGGAGGGGAACCTGATCGGCAACGGCCCGGCCGTGCTCGGCGCGATCGATGCCGTGGGCGACGACTTCTCCATGGGCCCACCCGGAACCTGCGGCAAGGACGGGCAGGGGGTGCCCGTCGGTGACGGTGTCCCGACCCTGCGGGTCACGTCCGGACTGACCATCGGCGGCACGGCCGCCTGAGGGTCCGCGGAACCTGACGGCCCGCGTCCCGGCCATGGACGCGGACGGGCCCCTGCCGGAGCAGGGGCCCATCGGTCAGGTCGGCCGGTCGTGCCGGCCGGTCCGTCAGTTGTTGCCGTCGGGCATCATGTCGCCGGCGTCGCCCATGTCGGGCATCTCGGCCCCGCCGGTCATGGCGCTCCCCAGGTTCTGGAGCGCCTCGCTCGCCTCCTGGCTGCACTGCTGGATCGCGCTGGCGAGCGACGGGTCCTTCACGACCTCGGACGCAAGGCCGGCGGCGTCGGACGCCAGTTGCTGGGCCTGCTGCTCCAGCTCGCCGGCGAGGGACGAGTCCTTGTTCTCGACCGCGGTCCTGGCCGTGGCGGCCAGCTCGTTCACCTGGTTGCAGTAGGCATCGACCTTCTCGTTGCCGGTGTCGGAGGTGCCCGATCCGCCTGACTCGGTACCGCCCGACTCGGTGCCGCCCGATTCGGAGCCTGCGGCCGTCGTGGCCGAGCCGCTCTCCGACGAGTCGTTGCCGCAGCCGGCGGCAACGCCGGCCACGAGGGTCAGCGCGAACGCAATGGTGAGGAATCGCTTCATGGTGTGGGCCTTTCGATGGTGGGACGGTCGGTCGGTCGACCGGCCTGTCGGTGCCGCTGGACCCGGCCCGACCCCACCGTTCTACCGGGCGCGGTGTCCGGTCCGTCGGATCATCGGGTCGGGGCTGCTGTGGCAGGCTGCCCCGGTGGAACCGGACGAACTCCTGGCGATCGCCGACCGCGTCGTGGCGCTGGCGCAACCGGGTGAGGAGCTCGAGGCGGTCGTCACCTGGTCGAGCGAGACCGAGGCCCGGGCCCATCAGGGCGAGGTCGAGCACTTCGTGGCCGCCGAGTCCGCAGGGGTGGGCGTCCGGATCGTGCGCGACCACCGACAGGGCCTGAGCTGGGTGGGGGTGCTCGACGATGCGGGGCTCGCCGAGTGCGTCGCAGAGGCCCGTGACAACGCCGGCTTCGGCACTCCGGACGAGCACGCCGGTCTGGCCCATCCCGACGGCGTCGAGGTCCCGGAGCTCCCGCTCTTCGACGAGCGACTGAGGTCGGTGACCCCCGAGCAGAAGGTGGCGATCGCCGTGGAGCTCGAACGGCGGCTGCTCGATGCCGACCCCCGGATGGTCGGGGTCGAGTCGGCCGACTACGCGGACGCCGTGGTGGCCTCGGCGATCGCGTCGACCACCGGGATCCGGCGGGCGGGCGCCGAGACGTCGGCCTACATCGGCACCTGGGCGCTGGCGTCCGCGGACGACGACGTCACGACCGGCTTCGGCTACTCGGTCGGCCGCACGATCCAGGACCTGGACGTGGCGGCGGCCGTCGACGAGGCGGTCGACCGGTGCGTGTCCATGTTCGGCGCGACCAGGGCGCCGAGCCGGCGTACGACCGTGGTGTTCGACCCCTACGTGTGCTCGCAGTTCCTCGGGGTCGTCGCCGAACTGCTGTCGGGTGAGGCCGTGCTCCGGGGTCGGTCGCCGTTCGCCGGCCGGATCGGGGAACAGGTCGCCGCTGCGGGGGTCACCCTCCACGACGACCCGCTCGACGTCCTCGCCCCGACGGCATCGGACATCGACGGCGAGGGTCTGGCCTGTCGGCGGGTCGACCTGGTGGCGCAGGGACGACTGGTCGGGTTCCTCCACAACGCCTACACCGCTCGCTCCAGCGGGTCCGTCTCGACCGGATCGGCCCAGCGGCCCAGCCACCGTTCCGCTCCGGGCGTGGGTCCGCGTTCGCTCCGGTTGGCGCCGGGATCGGGCGCGCTCGCCGACGTGGTGGAGCGGACGGGCGACGGGTTGCTGGTCCGTGAGGTGGCCGGCCTGCACTCCGGGGTGAACCCCACCTCCGGTGACCTGTCCGTCGGGGTCGAGGGACGGATCATCCGCGGCGGTGAGCTCGCCGAACCGGTGCGGGAGGTGACGATCGCCTCCACGATCCCGAGGATGCTCCTCGAGGTCGCGGACGTGGGTGACGACCTGACGACGTTCCCTTGGGAGTCGGCCGGGGTGACGGTCGCGATCGGCGACGTGGTGGTCTCGGGAACGTGAGCGACGAGGTCGCGACCGCTCGGGTGCTCGATCCGGAGGAACTCCTCGACGTGGCCCGCGGCCTCCGCGACCGGGCCCGCCCGGACGAGCAGGTCGAGGTCGTGCTCGCCCAGGGCAGCGGGACGACGGTCAAGGTGTTCGGGGGTGGCGTGGAGTCCCTGACCGTGGCCGGGGCCTCGGGTGCCGGGATCAGGATCGTCCGTGACGGCCGTCAGGGCTTCGCCCACTGCGGTTCGCTCGACGCGGACGTGCTGGACGACACGCTCGCCGAGGCCCGGGACAACGCGACCTTCGCCGAACCCGACGAGTGGAACGGCCTGGCCGTCCCCGACGGTGTCGAGCCGCAGGTCGTGGACCGGTGGTCCGAGGCCGTGCTCAGGATGCCCACGGACCGGAAGGTCGAACTGGCCCTGGAGCTCGAGCGCAGGGTGACCTCCTCCGATCCTCGGGTCGCCTCGGCGCGGACCACGACGTTCGGTGACGGCTGGGCGGTCCAGGCGATCGCCTCCACCACCGGCATCGAGGTCGCCGACCGCGGCGCCTCGTGTTCGGCCGCGACCCAGCCGCTCGCCCGGGACGGCGACGAGACGCAGATCGGTTGGGCCTTCGATGCCGGACGGGACCCCGAGCTGCTCGACTGGGACCGGGTCGTCTCGGATGCCGTCGAACGGGCGACCCGGATGCTGGGGGCGACCAAGCCCGGATCGTCCCGGCGGACGATCCTGCTGGACCCTCGGATGGCCGCAACCCTGCTCGGCGTGGTGAGCGTGATGCTCTGCGGTGACCAGGTGGTGAAGGGGCGGAGCCCCTTCGCCGGGCGGCTCGGCGAGCAGGTCGCGTCGCCGCTCCTCACGTTGTGGGACGACCCGACCCGGACGGAGTCCCTGGCGGCGGACAGCCACGACGGCGAGGGCCTGGCGTGCCGACCCAATCCGCTCGTCGTCGGCGGCGAGCTGGACCGGTTCCTCCACGATTCGTACTCGGGTCGCCGGAGCGGAGCGGCCTCGACCGGATCTGCGGTCCGCGGTACCAGGTCGACCCCCGGGGTGGGTGCGCAGCTGCTCGTGATCGAGCCGGGCCGTCGATCCTTCGAGGAGCTCGTGTCCTCGATCGACCACGGCCTGTGGGTGACGAGCTTCAGCGGTCTGCACTCGGGTGTGAACCCGACGTCGGGTGACTTCTCCGTGGGGGCGGAAGGCGTCCTGATCGAGGGTGGCGCGTTGTCGGCACCGGTGCGGGAGGTCACGGTGGCCTCGACGATCCAGCGACTGCTGCTCGACGTGACCGAGGTGGGTGGCGATCTGGAGTGGCTCCCCGGCGGCGACGGGTCGTGTTCCCTGGTGATCGACGACGTGTCGGTGGCCGGGACCTGATCGGAGCCCGCCCCCGGGCCCGCTCCGCACGTGCGCCCGCTACGGGCCCGTCACGGGGCGACGGACGGTCAGTCCGACCGGTCCGACGAGCGCTCGTTGCGCCACCCGGGTGGCTTCGTCGTCGGCCACGGCCAGGGTGACCGAGTCGTCACGGATGTCGATGACGACCGCCGAGCGGGCCACGACGGTCGCCTCGCCGGACCCCGCGTCGTCGACGAACGGCTCGGGGGCGGCGACGACGTCGACCACGTCGCCCGGACCGATCGCCGGGGCGTCGTCGGCCAGGACGACCGCGACGCCCGTGTGCCCGGCCGGGAGTCGGGCGGCGAGCGGGCCCGAGGCGGCCGGTGCGACGTCGTCCTCGACGAGGATCTCGCCGACGGTCACCGAGCGGACCGCCCGTCGCCCGGGTTCGACCCGTTCGACGGCCCGACCCGGCACTGCGGACGTCGGCACCTCGGCAGTCCGGATCGACGACGTGTCGAGCGGATCACCGGGGCTCAGGTCCCGCGCCGCGACCAGCACGATCCGCCGGGATCCCCAGTCGTTCCGGAGTTGCTGGCCGCGGATCCACTGACCGTGGGTCAGGAGCCCGGCCCCGACCGCCAGGACGATCGCGAGCGAGCGGGTGCGCAGGGCCCGCCGGCCGGCCCGGTGGAGTCGGGTGCTGCGGAGGTCGGCCAGGGCGTCCGGCCAACGAGTCGTCCGCGCGGTGTCGGCCGGTCGACGGGGCGACCGTCGCCGTGCACTGCTGGCCGACCGCGATGGCCGTCGGACCGTCGGAGGGGTCACGGATCACCTCGGGAACCGTCGAGTGACGTCGGGGGGAGGGGGCCCGAGGCCGCCGAGCGGAGGAGTCGGTCGAGCTGCACCGACCGTTGGCGGACCTCAGTCGGTCGGGACCGCCGGGGACGTGCCGTTGCGGACGTCGGCGAACAGGACCTCCGCCGGCGGTCCGTCCGCCGGCACGGTCAGGAGCTCGTGGCCGTCGTCGGTGACGAGCACGGTGTGCTCGAACTGCGCCGAACGCTGCAGGTCACGGGTGACGACCGTCCAGTCGTCGTCCCACATCTCCACGGCGGCGCTCCCGACGTTGATCATGGGCTCGATCGTGAAGGTCATGCCGGGTTCGAGCACGGTGTCGTGGCGCGGGTCGTGGTAGTGGGGGATCTGCAGCGACGTGTGGAACTGCTCGCCGATCCCGTGGCCGATGAACTCACGAACGACGCTGTAGCCCTCGGGCAGGGCGACGGCCTCGATCGCCCGGCCGATCTCGTACACCCGTGCGCCCGGTCGCACCACATCGATCCCGGCGTGCATGGCCGCCCGCGTGGTGGCGACGAGTGCTGCGGACCGTTCGTCGACCTCACCGACGAGGAACGTCGCCGACGTGTCGCCGTGGACCCCCTCGATGAACGCCGTCACGTCGATGTTGACGATGTCACCGTCCTGGAGCCTCCGGGAGTCCGGGATGCCGTGGCAGATGATCTCGTTCACCGATGAACAGAGCGACTTCGGGTAGCCCCGGTAGTTCAGGGTCGACGGATAGGCGCCGGCGTCGACCATGGCCTCGTGGCCGATCCGGTCGAGTTCGTCGGTGGTGATGCCGGGGCGGACGTGGGTCCCGACCTCAACCAGGGCGGCGGCGGCGACCCGGCCGGCGATCCGCATGGCGGAGATCTCGTCGGGTGTCCGGACGGCGCGGGCGCCCCGATCCGAGGGGATGCCGGTGGCCGCGTAGTCGGGTCGGGCGATCCCGGCCGGCACGGTACGCAGCGGTCCGACCAGCCCGGGGACGACGGGGGGCGAGGGGGGAGGGGGGAGCGCGGGGCGGCGCTTGCGGCGGGCCATCGACGCCATGGTACGTGTCCCGTCCCGGTCGACCCCCACCGCACCGGTGGGCCAGGGGGCCCGGGAGGCTCGGGGAGCCCGGGATCAGGTGCTCGGGGTCGCCGAGCCCGAGGTGCTTCCGGAGGAACCCCCACTGGAGCCGGAGCTGCTCGAGTCACTCGAGCCGGACCCGCTCGATCCGCTGGAGCCGCCCGAGCCCGCTGAGGACGTGTCGCCCGATCCGGATGACGTCCCGGACGAACCGCTGCCGCCCCCAGACGAATCGCCCGAACCGCTCGAGGAACCCGAGGACGATCCACCGGACCCACTCGAGCCCTTGCGGCTGTCGGTCTTGTAGAAGCCCGACCCCTTGAACGAGATCCCGACCGGCGAGAACACCTTTCGGATCTCGGCGCTGCCGCACGAGGGGCAGGTCGCGGGAGGCTCGTCGTCGAAGCCGAGCTGTTCCTCGAAGGTGTTGCCGCAGTCGCGGCACTTGAACTCGTAGAGGGGCACGGTCTCCTCCGTACGTGTGCGGGCGGTCACCCTACCGCCGGCCACCGAACCCATCGAAGTCCCAGCCCGAACCATCCCCACCCCTGCCCGCTCGCACCACAGAGCAGGGCGGGCCGGTGGGGAGGATCACCTGCGCTGAATCTCCGA
The DNA here is from genome assembly GCA_964391365.1 of uncultured Microthrixaceae bacterium. Lineage (GTDB taxonomy): Bacteria > Actinomycetota > Acidimicrobiia > Acidimicrobiales > Microtrichaceae > SXMI01. The sequence goes on from CAYMKW010000031.1 coordinate 16,436, forward strand.
CCTGCTCCGGTACGATCTGCACCGGAGGCAGGGTTCCGGCGTCGACGGTGCGACGGTCACGCCGGGTCGGAGCGGTGAGGAGCGGACGCAGCGTCCGGTGCGAGGAGTGGGGCAGCGATGGGTGAGGTGAAGAAGGCCGTGATCCCGGCAGCGGGTCTGGGCACCCGGTTCCTCCCGGCCACCAAGGCGCAGCCCAAGGAGATGCTGCCCGTCGTCGACAAGCCCGCCATCCAGTACGTGGTCGAGGAGGCGGTGGCCGCGGGGATCGACGACATCCTCATCATCACCGGGCGGAACAAGCGGACCCTCGAGGACCACTTCGACCGCAACTTCGAACTCGAGCACCAGCTGCGATCGAAGGGCAAGACGGGCGACCTGGCCGACGTCGTGGAACTCGCGGAACTCGCCGACATCCACTTCGTGCGTCAGGGTGAGCCGCTCGGGCTCGGCCACGCAGTGTCGGTGGCCCGCAAGCACGTGGGCAGCGAGCCGTTCGTCGTCATGCTCGGTGACGACATCATGGACGACCACTCGACCGTCCTGTCCGACATGATCAAGACCTACGGCGAGACCTCGGCCAGCGTGGTCGCGTTGATGGAGGTGCCGATCGAGGACATCTCGGCCTACGGCTGCGCTGCGGTCGAGGACCGTGATGGTTCGGTCTGTCGGATCACCGAGGTGGTGGAGAAGCCGGCGCCCGAGGCGGCGCCCTCCAACCTCGGCGTGATGGGTCGCTACCTCTTCACCCCGGCCATCTTCGAGGAGCTCGAACACGTCGAGCCGGGTGTCGGGGGTGAGATCCAGCTCACCGATGCGATCGCCCGGCTGCTCGTGCGCCAGCCGGTGCTGGGGTACGTGTTCAGCGAGGGTCGCTTCGACATCGGCAAGAAGCTCGACTACCTGCGGGCCACCGTCGAGCTGGCACTCCGGCGGGAGGACCTGGGCCCCGAGTTCCGGGCATTCCTGTCGTCGATCGTCGCCCGGGAGGGCCTGGCCTGAGGGCCGACGTCCGTCGGGAGTGGGTCGAACGGCCCGCGGCCATCGGACACTGTGGCAGCCTCGACCGGTGATCCCACTCGAGGAGGCGCTCGATCACATCCGGGCCCACGTGCACCCGCTCGGGCCGGAACGGGTCGAGCTCGACGCCGGACTCCGGGCGGTCGCCGCTGAGGACGTCCGGGCCCTGTGGCCCGTTCCGCCCTTCGACAACAGTGCAGTCGACGGGTTCGCGGTCCCGGACAGCGGCACGGGTCCCGGCCGTGTCGAGTTGCGCATCGCCGGGTCGGTCGCCGCGGGTGACCCCGGCGACGTGCCCGTCGGGCCGGGGACGGCGGTGCGGATCACGACGGGCGCCCCGATGCCTCCGGGGGCCGTTGCCGTCGCCATGGTCGAGGACGCCGTGGTCGACGAGGTCGCCGGCACGGTGCTGCTCGAGCAGGCGCCGCTCGCTGGCGCCCACGTCCGACGGGCGGGCGAGGATGTGGGTGCGGGCGACCTGACGGTCGCCGCCGGTACCACGTTGGGTCCCGCGCACCTGGGACTGCTCGCGTCGGTCGGCCACGGCGACGTGCTGGTGGTGCGCCGACCGGTCGTGGCGGTCGGTTCCACCGGTGCCGAGCTGGTCGAGCCGGGTTCACCGCTCGGGCCGGGCCGGATCCCCGACGCCAACCGTCAGCTCCTGCTCGCCAACTGCCGGGCCGCCGGACTCCGGACCGTCGACCTTGGTCGGGCCGGCGACGACGTGGCCGAGGTCGAGGAGCTCCTGGCGCGTGGTGCCCGTTCTGCTGACGTCGTGCTCACCAGCGGCGGGGTGTCGATGGGTGACTTCGATCCGGTCAAGGCCGCCCTCGCACGTACCGAGGGCGCCCGATGGATGCAGATCGCCGTCAAGCCGGCGAAGCCGTTCGCCTTCGGGTTGGTCGACGGGGTGCCCGTTCTCGGCCTCCCGGGGAACCCGGTCAGCTCGGCGGTGTCCTTCGAGCTCCTCGTCCGACCGACCCTGCACCTGCTGGGCGGCGCCGGCCTCCGGAGCGGGCCGGTTGTCGCTGCGATCGCCGGCCCCGGCCTGGGTCGACGCCGCGACGGCAAGGTGCACTACGTGCGGGTGCGACTCGAGCGCGGTCCGGACGGACGTCCGTTGGCCCACTCGGCCGGAGCGCAGGGGTCGCACCAGCTGTCCGCCCTGGCGGCCGCGGACGGGCTGGCGGTCCTGCCCGACGGGGTCGGTCCCTCACCGGGCGAGCCGGTGGACGTCCTGCTGCTTCCGTCCGTCTGAGCCGCCGCTGCAGGCGGTGGGCCCGGGCCGCCCGTAGATTGGCGGGGTGCAGCCCCTGGTCGACGGATTCGGTCGGACCCACCGTGACCTGCGGATCTCGGTCACCGACCGCTGCAACCTCCGGTGCACCTACTGCATGCCCGAGGGCGGGTTGGAGTGGACGCCGCGGTCCGAGCTGTTGTCCTACGAGGAGATCGAGCGAGTGGCGCGGCTGTGCGTCGAACGGCTGGGTGTGGACTCGATCCGGCTCACCGGGGGCGAGCCGACGGTGCGCGCCGACCTGGACGATCTCGTCGCCCGCCTGGCGATGCTCGACGTCGACCTGTCGCTCACCACGAACGGCACGCGACTGGTCGACCTGGCGGTTCCACTCGCCCGGGCCGGGCTCCGCAGGATCAACGTGTCGCTCGACTCGCTGCGCCCGGAACGCTTCCTGGCGCTGACCCGACGCGACCAGCTCGACGACGTGGTCGACGGGATCGAGGCGGCCCTGGCGGCGGGACTGACGCCGGTGAAGGTGAACTGCGTGGTCGTCCGCGGCGTGAACGACGACGAGGTGGTCGACCTGGCGCGGCTCGGGCGTGACCTGGGGGTGACCGTCCGCTTCATCGAGTTCATGCCGCTCGACGCCTCGGGCGAGTGGGACCGCGACGCCGTGGTGCCGCTCGCCGAGATCGTGGCCACGGTCGACGAGGTCTTCCCGGTCGAGCCGGTCGCCCGGACCAGCGAGCCGGCCGATCTGTTCCGATACCGGGACGGCCGCGGGGAGTTCGGCGTCATCCCGTCGGTCAGCCGGGCCTTCTGCGATCAGTGCGACCGGATCCGGCTGACGGCCGATGGTGAGCTCCGCAACTGCCTCTTCGCGCTCGCCGGAACCGACCTGCGGGAACTCCTCCGCTCCGGCTCGGACGACGATCGGGTCGAGGAGGCGATCCGGGGCTGCGTGCGCGACAAGTGGGCTGGACACGGCATCACCCGGGTCGACTTCGTCCGGCCGCCCCGGTCGATGTCGCAGATCGGTGGGTGAGGGTCCGACCCGGCGCCGCGACCTGGTCCCTGCCTAGACTCCCGGCCATGAACGACGGCGGACTGACCCATCTGGACCCGTTGGGCCGGGCCCGGATGGTCGACGTCACGCCGAAGGAACCGACGAACCGGCGGGCGCTCGCCCGGGGTCGGGTCGTGATGAACACCGAGACCACCTCGCTGGTGGCGCGGGGTGCGGTCAACAAGGGCGACGTCCTCTCGGTCGCCAGGGTCGCCGGGATCCAGGCCGCCAAGCGGACTGCTGACCTGGTCCCGCTCTGTCACCCCCTGCTGGTCGGTTCCGTACTGGTCAACTTCCGGATCGAGGACACCTTCATCGAGGTCGAGGCCCAGGTCGACACGGTCGACCGCACCGGGGTGGAGATGGAGGCACTCACGGCGGTGAGCGTCGCCTGCCTGACCATCTACGACATGTGCAAGTCGGTGGATCGGTCCATGGAGATCACCGGGATCGCCCTGTGGGAGAAGACCGGAGGTCGCACCGGCACCTATCGCCGGAGCGAGGACCCGGCGGTCGGGGACGGTCCCGAGGTCTGAGGACCGGCGACCCGGTCCCCTCGAGCGGACCCGGGGCGTTCGAGCCGCTGCGAGATGTACGCCGCGTGGCCACGGGGTTGACCTAGGATGCGGGCCGGAACTCCACTGGTGTAGTTCGTCATCGGTTTGTAATACTTCATGGTCGGCGTTACGGTACGGCGTCGCATCCCGAGGGGCAGAAAGGACCGCCACGGACATGAGCATCTCGACCCTGGTGTTGCTGGCTCTCGCCGGAGTCTGGGCTGTCGTCCTGGCGCCGGAGATCATCAAGCGGTCCGGTTCGTTGCGGAACGGTGACAGCGTCACGGCCTTCCGGAACCAGTTGTCGTCCATCGGTCGCCACGTCGGCAGCGGCCAGCGCAACCCGCTCGGCCCCGCCCACCACAACGTGGTCGACCTGCGCGACCGCCGGCCGGCTCCGGTGCGTCCGCAGGTGTCGCCGGGAGTCCGGCGTCGGCGGCAGGAGATCCTGGGCGGTCTGGCTGCGGCCGCCGTGCTCACGCTGCTCTGCACCGTTGCCTTCGGCGGTGCGTTCCTGTGGCTGCACCTGCTCGTCGATGCTCTGCTGGTCGGCTACGTCGTCCTGCTCGTCCGGGCGACCAACACGGCGACGTCCCGTTCGCTCGCCCCGGTCGTTCGGACGACCCCGGCCTCGATCCGCCCGATCGACGAGCCCGGTCTCGCCATCACCCGAGTGACGCCGATCTCGTCGCGACGGGTCGCGAACTGAACCGTCGCTGAACCGGCGCCCGTCATCATTCGTGATCGACGGGTCGGGGATTCTGCACCGCACCGGCTCGCCACTACACTCACCATTCCCGCAACGGGGGTGTAGCTCAGCTGGCTAGAGCGCTTCGGTCGCATCGAAGAGGCCGTGGGTTCGAATCCCATCACCTCCACAACTCCGCCCGGCCCGGCCGTCAGTCCCAGTGGCCGACGACCGGCTGGGCCAGACGGAGCCGCTCGTCGTAACCGTCCTCCCAGGGGAGGATGCCGTGCCGGTCGGGCCAGACGAACTGCTGGACCCGGTAACCGTCGCCGCCGGTCAGGTGGTCGAGCGTCGGGAACATCCCCGCACACTCCACCGGGTCGACCCGGAGCAGGCAGCAGCGGAGGTCACCGTCGAGCAGGCCGGCGAACAGCTGGCCGACCGGGAGCCCGACCCCGGCCCGGTGCTGGTCGGCGACGACACCGAGGAGCCCTCGGGCGGCGACCGGCCGGAGTCCCAGGACGACGACCTCGGGTTGGGCGAACGTCGCCTCGAACCCGACCGAGTAGGTGTAGGCAGGTTGTGGTTCGGGCGCCTCGACGGGAGCGACGGGCTCGGCGGCCCACCCCTGCGTCTCGATGATCCAGCGGATCTTGTCGAGGTGGTCCATGTTCCTGTCGGGGAAGACGTCGTCGTTCACCCGGCCCCCTCTCGTGGCGTGCGGATCCGGCCGCGCAGCGCGCCCCGATCGAGCTTGGACGCCGGTGTCAGCGGAAGTTCGTCCAGGACGACGATGTCCTCCGGGAGCTTGTGTCGGGCGAGGTGCTCGCCGGCGAAGCGCCGCAGATCCTCGAGTTCCGGGACCCTCGTGCCGGCCACCGGGACGACGAACGCGACGCCGACGTCGCCGAGCACCTCGTCGGGCCTCGGCACCACGGCGACGGCCGCCACATCGGGGTGCAGTTCGAGCACCGCCTCGACCTCGGTGGGGAAGACGTTGTATCCGCCCCGGATGTACATGTCGGTGCGACGGCCATCCAGGGCGATGCACCCGGTCGGTGTCCGGTGGGCCAGATCCCCGGTACGTAGCCATCCGTCGCCGGTGATGGCGGCGGCCGTGGCCGCGGGGTCGTTCCAGTAGCCGTCGGTGACGGCTGCGGACCGGAGCTGCAGCTCGCCGGTGGTTCCGTCCGGGACCTCGACGTCGTCGGGGTCGGTGATGCGGGCCTCGACGCCGGGCCGGGGCCGTCCGACGGTGTGCAGTGCCTCGTCGTCGTC
>CAYMKW010000031.1:22291-27373 GCA_964391365.1 uncultured Microthrixaceae bacterium
GACACGCGAACCGGGTCGCTGGGTGAGCGTTTTGTAGGCGGTGGCCAGTCCGACCCCGCCGGACTCGGTCGACGAGTACCGGATCGAGTAGTCGGCGCCGAAGCGGCGCCGGGCCCGGTCGACCAGGTCCGGCGAACTGGGTGCGCCCCCGACGATCAGTCGGCGGACGCAGGAGAGGTCGACCTCGTCGATGCGCGGTGAGCGCAGCATGAGCGCGATCTGGGGGGCGATCCCGCCGACGGTCGACATGCGGTGTTCGTCGATCAGGCCGAGCGCGTCGTCGGCCCGCCAACGGTCCAGCACGCAGAGGGTGGATCCGGTCCGCACGTACCACGGGAGCTTGAGTGCCATCCCGACGTGGGCGAAGTGGGTCGAGGCCAGCATGGCCTCCCCGCCGCCCCAGGCCTGGGCGCCGGCACCCAGGTCGATCGCCGAGACGGCGGCCAGGTGGCGGACCCGGAACGTGGCACCCCGGGCCACCCCGGTCGTGCCGGACGTGAAGCAGATCGCGGCCACCCGCTCAGCGTCGTCGTCGGCGTCGCGGCCGTACGAGCCGGAACCCAGCTCCTCCAGTCGTCCGCCCGGGGCGATCCCCACGACGTCGGTGCGCAGGGGCAGTCCGTCGGCGGTGGCGGGGTCGCAGAGTGCGACCGACGGACGGACCGAGGCGACGAGCGCCGCACGCTCCGACGGGCCCAGGTGGTTGCTGACCGCCGCATGGACCGCTCCGAGGCGGTCGATCGCCACGGCGGCGATGAGCCACTCCGCCCCCGAGGGCAGGACCGAGGCCACCACGTCCCCGGGCCCGACCCCGGCGGCGGCCAGTGCTCCCGCAGCACGGTCCGCGGCGCGGTCCAGCGTCGCGTAGGTGAGCGCGTCGTCACCGCGGATCACGACCGCTCGCTCACCGTGTCGTTGGACCGCGCCCCGCACCGTCGAGCTCAGCACGTCGTCGTCCACGGCGTCGGCACGGTCCTGGTCACCACGGTCGTGATGGTAGGTGCGGGCACCGATCCGCTCGCACCCGGAGCCGGTGGGCAGGACGACCCACCGGCGGTTCCTCAACTGACGGTCAAGGTCCCGACGTCCACCGCCGATGAGAGGGGCGTCGACCGGCCCGGAGCCCCGGGTCGGAGGAACTGGACGGTGCGAGATGCGACGGCGAGCGGAACGGGTCAGGGCGAACGGGACAAGCGGAGGAGGCTTCAACCGGACGGCTGCCGTGACCGGGCTCGCCCTGTCGCTCGCCGTGGTCGCAGCGGCCTGCCTCCCGGCGCCGAGGCCCCCGAAGTCGATCGGGCTCCCGACGGCCCGCCGCACCGTCTCCAGCACCATCGTGACCACCACGACCACGAGCACCACGACGAGCACGACGACCACGACGACGGTGCCGAGCACGACGGTGCCGAGCACGACCGTGCCGCCGATGGCGGTGCCGGTGGACACCCGGCCGGCCGCTCCGGCTCCCAGTTCGGTGATCGACCTGTGCGGTGAGCTCCGCCGGGCGCCGGCGGGGTCGACCGTGGTGATCCCGACCGGGACCTGGTCCATCGGCAACTGCGTGGTCGACGGGGCGCTCCGGTCCGGCGTCACGGTCCGCTCGGAGCGTGCGGCTGCGCCGACCGGCGGTGTCGCTGCGACGTCGACGCTCGTCGGCTCGCTGCGGTGCTCGGACTGCGACGGTTGGACCTTCGATGGCCTGGCCGTCCGGGGCGACGGGTCGCTCGTCGATCCCAGTCACGTGGTCTCGATGGCACGGGGACGGGGCTGGACCTGGGTGCGCTGCGACCTGTCGAACGGCGTCGACGAGCGGGGCGTCACCCACGGTGTCCGAGGCGTCCTCAGCACCTGGCAGGAGGCTCGCGACTGGCAGGTGAGCGGGTGCCGCATCCACGACAACGGCAGCTCGCGGCCCGGTGTCGAGGACAACAACTACGACCACCTGATCTACGTCAACGGGTTCGCCTCGACGACCTCGGTCAACGGGCGGGTCGGTCCCGGCAACGTCTTCGAGGGGAACCGCCACGGCGCCCCGGTGAAGGTCGGCTACGGCGTGGACTCGAGCAACTTCCCGGTCGGGGTCCGCGGCGTCCGGGTGGAGCGCAACGTCATCCGGGGCAACACCTCGCCGGACGGCAACTGCGGCGTCCTCGTGGCGGGCGACAGCCCCTGGACCGTGGTCTCGGACAACACCATCGACTGCACCCGGACCCCCACGGCCACCACGACCTCCGCCATCTCGCTGCGGCACTGGCCCATCGGGTCGCAGGTCCGCATCGAGCGCAACACGGTGGTCGGGGCCGGGAACGCCGGGCTCGCCACCGCCTGCGGTGCGGTGGCCTCCTCCGGCGGCTACGACCACACGGTGACGATCCGGCAGTGGTTCACCGGCTGGTGGTTCACGGTGAGCGCGGACTCCTGCTCCTGGAGCGGGCTGACGATCGCCGGGAACACCACCGCTTCCGGCTGAGGTCGGGTTCGATCGACCCGGGGCCGGGCCGGGCCGGGGCCTGGGACGGGGACGGTCGGGTCGCTCCCGGCGGTGGTGCGTACACTCCTGACGACCCGTCAGATCGGGAGCCCTGCGCCCCGAGCCCCGCACCAGGAGCACCATGAACCAGTCGCCCGCCCCCGACGCCCCGCTCGCCGGACTCAGAGTCATCGAGTTCTCGCTCCTCGGACCGGGAGCAGTCGGCACGCACCTGGCCGACCTCGGTGCGGACGTCATCAAGGTGGAGCCGCCGGCCGGCGACTACATCCGCCAGATGACCTGGCCGATCATCGAGGGTTCCTCGTTGCTCCACTGGCACATCCACCGGGGCAAGCGCTCGATCACGCTCGACCTGCGGACCGAGGAGGCCCAGGAGATCTTCCGGGACCTGGTGCGCGGTGCGGACGCCGTCGTGGAGGCCATGCGGCCGGGAGCCCTGGCCCGCCGCGGGCTCGGCTACGAGGACCTCCTCGAGGTCAATCCGGCGATCGTGTTCTGCACGATCTCGGGCTACGGGATGACCGGCCCCTACGCCAACCTCCCGAGCCACGGCATCGCCTACGACACCTGGGCCGGGCTGGTGAACGTCGCCCACAACGACGAGGGGTTCCCCTACCTGCCCGAGCACGCGTCGGTCGGCATCCACGCCGGGCCGCTGTTCGCCGCCTTCGGCGTGCTGGCCGGGGTGGTGAAGGCCCGGGCGACGGGCGTCGGTTCGTTCCTCGAGGTCGCCCAGTCGGACGCCTCGGCCGCCATGGACTGGCTGCGGTCCGAGACCTGGAAGGCCTACGAGCGTCCCGAGTCCGAGGTGACGGGCAACGCCTCGGACAACTACGAGCGCCGGGCACCCGGAACCGCCGGCATGGAGGAGGGCGTTCGTTACCAGGTGTACGAGTCCGCCGACGGGCACGTCCTCTTCATGGCCTCGGAGCAGGAGTTCTGGCGGAACTTCTGCGAGGGCGTCGACCGGATGGACATGTTCGAGAAGTGGCCCGGCAGCAAGTACGGCGACCACGCCCGCGGCAACACCGAGATGCGGCGCGAGCTCGCGACGATCTTCGCCACCCGGACCACCCAGGAGTGGATCGAGTGGGCGGGCGAGGTCAACACGACGATCGCGCCGGTGAACACCCCGCGCACGCTGGCCGACGATCCGCAGTTCCAGGACCGGCTCGGATTCATGCCGCACGAGACGCACGGCGCCGACATGATCCCCTACCCGGTGAAGTTCCGGGACGCCGAGCTGCCCGACCCCGGTCCGGCGCCGACCGCCGGCCAGCACAACGACGAGGTGCTCGCCGAGGTCCTCGGCTACGACGCGGCGCGGATCGCCGAACTGCGCGCCGCCGGCGCCCTCGGTTCGACCGGCTCGGCGTCGTGAGGTTCTGTCAGGCGCTGCTCGGCGCCGCCCCCCGGGACTGGCCGACCGTCGCTGCGGCGGCGGAGGCCGCCGGGTTCGACTCGGTGGCGGTGTCGGACCACGTCGTCTACCCCTCGTACCTCAGTTCGAAGTATCCCTACACCCCGGACGGGACCCCGCTGTTCAGCCCCGACGAGGACTGGCCCGACCCGTGGGTCGCCATCGGCGCGATGTCGTCGGTCACCTCCACGCTCCGGTTCCTGACGAACGTCTACGTGCTCCCGCTCCGCAACCCGTTCGTCGTCGCCAAGGCCGTGGGTACGGCCGCTCACCTCTCGGACGGCCGTGTCGGCCTCGGGATCGGAGCGGGATGGATGGCGGAGGAGTTCGAGTTGCTCGAGCAGCCCTTCGCCCGTCGCGGCGCCCGGATGGACGAGATGCTCGACGTCCTCCGTGGGCTGTGGGCGGGCGGCATGGTCGAGCACCACGGGGAGTTCTACGACTTCGACCCAGTGGAGATGCGCCCGGCGCCTCCGGGCCCGGTCCCCGTGTACGTCGGCGGTCACTCGCCGGCAGCGTTCCGTCGGGCGGCCCGGCTCGGCGACGGGTGGCTCGGCGTGCACTATCCCGTCGATGAGCTCGTCGCCCACTGCCGAACCCTCCAGCAGGCCCGGGAGGACGCCGGCACCGCCGACCGGCCGTTCGAGATCATCGCGTCGCCGCTCGCCGCACCCGGGGCCGACCTCCTCGAGCAGCTCGCCGCCGAGGGTGTGACGACGATCCTCACCTCAGCCTGGATGGCATCGGGCGTGAACGCGCCGGAGACCTCGCAGGCGCTCGAGCTGGTCGAGGCGTTCGGGGAGCGGTTCATCCGCTGAGCGGATCCTCCGACTCCCGCCGCGAGGTGGCTCGATCAGGTGGCGCATCGGGCAACATGGTCGGGTGAGCGAGACCGGTTTGGCGGGCCCGAGTGCCGGGTCGGGTGGTAGCGGAACGCCCCGCGACCTCGGTCCGATCGAGGGTCGTGAGGTGCCCGGCACGGGTGGGCCGGTCGACGTGCCGGGTGCGGTCGCCCGCCGTGGACTGGGCGGCGAACTCCGGCAGGCCGCTCGCGACATCCGGGACGTCCAGCGCCGGGGTCAGGTCCCGAACTCTCGGCCGCTCCCCGACTGGGTCCGTCGGTTGGCATGGCTCCTCGACGACGCGTTCTCGGTCCCCGGCACCCAGGGCC
>CAYMKW010000032.1:0-26719 GCA_964391365.1 uncultured Microthrixaceae bacterium
GGGCGTGCAGCAGGCGCTGCTGAAGATCCTCGAGGGCACGACCGCCTCGGTGCCGCCACAGGGTGGCCGCAAGCACCCGCACCAGGAGTTCATCCAGATCGACACGACGAACATCCTGTTCATCTGTGGCGGGGCGTTCGCCGGGCTCGACGGGATCATCGAGCAGCGGGTCGGTCGCCGGGGTGTCGGCTTCGGCGCCGAGATCCGCGGCGTCGACGAGCGCAGTGAGAGCGAACTGCTCGCCGGCGTGCTGCCCGAGGACCTGCTCAAGTTCGGTCTCATCCACGAGTTCGTCGGCCGACTCCCCGTGCTCGGAGTGGTCGACAGTCTGGACCGGGAGGCGCTCATCCAGATCCTGGTGGAGCCCCGGAACGCGCTGGTGAAGCAGTACCGCAAGTTCTTCGAGCTCGAGGACGTCGAACTGGAGTTCACCGACGACGCGCTCGCGGCGGTCGCCGACCAGGCGCTGGCGCGGGGGACCGGGGCCCGCGGCCTCCGGGCGATCCTCGAGGAGGTCCTCCTCGGGGTCATGTACGAGCTGCCGTCCCGGGACGACGTGGCGACCGTCCGGATCGACGAGCAGGTCGTCGTCGAGCGGGCCGAGCCGACCCTGGTGCTGCGTGACGCACCGAAGGCCGGCCGCTCGCGCCGCGCGGCGTCCTGACCCCGTCGCCGTGAGCGGTCTGGTCGAGCTCCTCGACTGGCTCGACGGCCACCTCGACCACGAGACCGGTTCGCTCGGGGTCGCGGCCGGGAAGGTCGACGGCCTGGACCTCGTGTCCATGCGGGAACTGATGCACGTGCTCGGCGACCCGCAGGCCGCCCAGCCCGTCGTCCACGTCACCGGAACGAACGGCAAGGGGTCGGTGGCGACGATGCTGACCGCCCTGTTCATGGCGCACGGCCTGACCGTCGGCACCGCCACCAGCCCGCACCTCGAGCGGCTCGCCGAACGGATCCGACGCAACGGCGCGCCGATCAGTGACGAGGAACTCGCCGAGGCCCTCGATGGGGTCCGCCAGGTGGAGCCGCTGCTCTCGAGGCGACCGACGTGGTTCGAGATCGTCGTCGCCGCCTCGCTGCGGTACTTCGCCGAGGCACCCGTCGACCTGGCGGTGGTGGAGGTCGGCCTGCTCGGCCGGTACGACGCGACCAACGTGGTCGACGCCGCCGTGTCGGTGGTGACGTCGATCGGCGGCGACCACACGGACTTCGCCGAGGGCTGGGAACTGGCGATCGCGAGTGAGAAGGCGGGGATCCTGCGTCACGACGGCACCGCGGTGCTCGGCGAGGTCGACCCGGCGCTCTGGGGGGTGTTCGAGGCCGAGGGCCCCGAGCGGCTCTGGTGTGCCGGACGCGACTTCGGCGTCGGTGACGATCAGGTCGCCATCGGCGGGCACGTGGTGGACATCGACGGTGTCCACGGCGTCTACCCGGAGGTGTTCGTGCCGCTCCACGGAGCTCACCAGGCCGCCAACGCCGCCGTGGCCGTCGCGGCCGCCGAGGGGTTCTTCGGCCGGGAGCTCGACCCGGACGCCGTGCGAGAGGGCTTCGCCTCCGTCGAGGTTCCGGGTCGCTGCGAGGTGGTGCGCCACCATCCGCTGGTCGTCCTGGACGGGGCGCACAATCCGGACGCGCTCCATGCCCTCGCCCTCACCGTGGACGACGAGTTCGCCGTGGTGGGCAGCCGCTACTTGGTGGTGGGCGCGCTCGGCGGCCGCGATCCCGAGCGGCTGGTCCGGGCCGCATCCGCGATCCGTCCGGACCTGGTGGTCTGCGTCCCGGTCGGCTCGGGGGTCCGGGCGGGCGACCCGGAGGAACTCGCCCGGGCGTGGCGCGCCACGGGGACGGCGGTGGAGACCGCGTCGTCGGTCGACGGCGGGATCGACCGGGTCAGATCGGTGGCGCTCGACGAGGACCTCGTGGTGGTCGCCGGATCGTTCCGGCTCCTCGACGATGCCCGCCGGGCGTTCGCCCGGGACTGAGCGGCGTTCGCCCGGGATTGAGCGACGTCAGTCGGCCAGGCCCCGGCCGGGGAACCAGAGGTCGAGCTCCCGGCGGGCCGACTCGGTCGAGTCGGAGCCGTGCACCAGGTTCTCGTTCGTGGTCGTGGCCAGGTCGCCGCGGATCGAGCCGGGCTGGGCATCGTCGACCTTCGTGGCGCCCATCAGCGTCCGCATGACGTGGAAGGTGTTCTCGGCCGGGCCCTCGACCGCCATGGCGACCACGGGCGAACGGGTGAGGAAGGCCACGAGCTCGCCGTAGAACGGCTTCTCGGCGTGCTCCTCGTAGTGCGCCTCGGCGAGTTCCACGGGGACGTCCCGCAGTTCCATCGCCACGATGCGCAGTCCCTTGCGCTCGATCCGGCTGACGATCTCACCGACGAGGCCCCGCTCGACGGCATCGGGCTTGCACATGATGAAGGTCCGGTTCACGGGGCGCACGCTAGGTCGGGGTGCTCGGTGGGGGCGAAACGGCAGCGGCCCCTTCTTTACGATTGTGTTGCGAAGATGTCATGATGGCGGCCCGCATCCGACAGATCCCCGCCGACGACGGCGGGTAGCGTGAAGGCATCGTGATGGCCCGCCTCCCCACATCGAGGATGAACGCAGGCTTCCTCGGTCGCGACATGGCCGTGGACCTGGGGACCGCGAACACGCTCGTCTACGTGCGGGGCGAGGGGATCGTGCTCTGCGAGCCGTCGGTGGTCGCCGTGCGCGAGCAGGACGGCCGGGCGGTCGCCGTCGGCACCGAGGCCAAGCGCATGATCGGCAAGACGCCGTCACACATCCGGGCGATCCGGCCGCTGAAGGACGGGGTCATCTCGGACTTCGAGGTCTGCGAGGTGATGCTCCGCTACTTCATCCAGCGGGTCCACAACAGCCGGTTCTCCAAGCCGCGGATGATCATCTGCGTCCCCTCCGGGGTCACGGGGGTGGAGCAGCGCGCGGTGCAGGATGCTGCCGAGTTCGCCGGGGCGCGCAAGCCCGCCCACATCATCGAGGAGCCGATGGCGGCGGCGATCGGCGCCGGACTGCCCGTCCAGGAGCCCACGGGCAACATGATCGTGGACATCGGTGGCGGCACCACCGAGGTGGCGATGATCTCCCTCGGAGGGGTGGTCACCAGTCAGTCCGTCCGGGTCGGCGGTGACGAGCTCGACGAGGCCATCATCCAGTACATCAAGAAGGAGTACTCGCTCGCACTCGGCGAGCGCACCGCCGAGGTCGTCAAGATGGAACTCGGCTCCGCCTGGCCGCTCGAGCAGGAGCTGCAGGCCGAGATCCGTGGACGCGATCTGGTCACGGGCCTGCCCAAGACGATCGTCACGTCGACCTACGAGATCCGCGAGGCGATCGAGGAGCCGCTCTCGTCCATCATCGACGCCGTGAAGGTGACCCTCGACAAGACCCCACCGGAGCTCGCCGCCGACGTGATGGAACGCGGGATCGTGCTCGCTGGCGGCGGGGCGCTGCTGAAGGGGTTCGCCAACCGTCTGGCCAACGAGACCGGCATGCCGATCCGGATCGCGCCGCGGCCCCTCGAGGCGGTCGCACTCGGTTCCGGGCAGGCGCTCGAGGAGTTCGACGCCCTGCGCGGGATCCTCTTCTCGTCCAACCGCGACTGACCCCGTGCGGCCGGTCGCCACCCGACGTCGCTCCAGGTACCTCCTGGTCGTCTGCTCGCTCGTCGCGGTCACGCTCATCGCGCTCGATGCCGGTGGGTTCCCCGTGTTCCGCTCCGCCCGCTCCGTCGCCTCCGACACGGCGTCGCCCTTCGGCGGTGTCGTCGACACGCTGACGGCGCCGTTCCGCAACGCCTGGAACGGTGTCACCGGCTACGACGACCTGGTCGCCGAGAACCAGCAGCTCCGCGACCGGATCGGGGAGCTGGAGTCCGAGGGGGTGCTCGAGCAGAGCGCTCGGGAACAGCTCCGTCGACTCAACGAGCAGCTCGAGCTCGGCTACGTCGACGGGATCCCGACCCAGGTGGCGCGGGTGTCCTCAGGGGCGTACTCGAACTTCGCCGACTACCGGGTCGAGATCGACAAGGGCAGCTCGAGTGGTCTGGCCGAGGGCATGCCGGTCGTCACCCGTTCGGGTCTGGTCGGACGTCTGGAGCGTGTGGGTTCGTCCACCTCGGTCGTCCAGCTGGCGACGGATCCCGAGTTCGTGATCGGCGTGCGCCTCGCCTCGACGCAGGACCTCGGCGTCGGCCGCGGCGCCGGCGCCCGGGGCACGTTCGTCGTCGACCGCGGCATCGACCTGGAGGACCCGGTCAGGACGGGCGAGGCGGTCCTGACATCCGGCCTGAGCACGTCGATCATGCCGCCCGACATCCCGGTCGGGGTCGTGAGCCGGATCGATCCGAGCCCGACGACCCGGGAGCAGCGGCTCGAGGTGACCCTCTCGGCCGAGCTGACGAAGCTCGACGTCGTGCAGGTACTGGAGTGGGAGCCCCCGACGTGAGTCTGGAGTCGCCGGCCGTCCGGTGGGCGCTGGTGCTGACCGTGGTGACGGCCGCGCAGGTGTCCCTGGTCGGCGACCTGTCACTGTTCGGGGTCCACCCGGACCTGCTGCTGCTCCTCACGGTGGCCGCCGGCCTCACCGGTGGCCCCGGCCGCGGGGTCGTGGTGGGGTTCGTCGTCGGCGTCATCGCTGACCTGTTCCTGCACACCCGGTTCGGGGTGGCGACGCTCGCCTCGACGCTCGTCGGCTACGCCGCCGGTGTGGCAGGTGACACGGTCGTCCGGCCGTCGACACCGGTGTGGATGGCCGCGACCGCCGGACTGAGCGCCATCGGCACGGTCCTCTACGCGGCGCTGGCGCACCTGCTCGGTTCGCAGAACCTGGCTGACCCGAACCTGATCGCGATCGTCGGTATCGTCTCGCTCGTCAACGCAGCGCTGTGCGTACCGGCGTTGGCGGTGTGCCGGTGGGCGGGCGACGACCGTTCGGCGGTGCGGATCCGCTGACGTCGACGGACGGCGCCGATCCACGATCCCCACGAACGAGCGACCCGAGCCCGCATGGACACGAACTCCACCCAGGTGCGACTCAGCGCCATCGGAATCGTGGCGCTCTGCCTGTTCGCCGCCCTGTTCGTCCGCCTCTGGTTCCTGCAGGGGATCGACCGCCAGCGGTTCGAGGCCGCATCGGAGTCCAACCGGCTGCGGGTCGTCCACGAGGAGGGACCCCGGGGCCGGATCCTCGACCGTGAGGGTCGGGTCATCGCCGACAAACGGACGACGATCGTGGTGGCCCTCGACCGCGAGCCGCTGCGCAAGCTCGACGAGTCGGAGCGCCGTGCGATCTTCGCCGACCTCGCCGACACGCTCACGGGCCTGGGTGTCCCCACCAAGCTCGGCACCGTCGAGCGTCGTTACGCCGATGCCCGGTACGCACCCCAGGAGTACGTACCGGTCGCCGAGGAGGTGCCCGAGGACGTCGAGTTGTACCTCGCCGAGCGGGCCGGTCGGTTCCCCGGGGTCGTCGTCGAGCGGCGGACGGTGCGGTCCTACCCCTACGGCTCGTTGGCCGCGCAGCTGATCGGCTACGTCGGCGAGATCAACGAGGAGGAACTCGCCGGCGTCCGGGGCGGGTCCGAGGAACCGGCCGAGGGCGAGCAGGCCGCGCCCGCGACCGCCGCTCCGGCCGAGGGTGAACCCCTCAAGGAGTACCAACCGGGCGACAGCTACGGGAAGGGTGGGATCGAGTCCGCCGAGGAGTCCGCCCTGCGCGCCGTTCCGGGACGGCGGACGATCGAGGTCAACGCCCGCGGTGAGGTGCTCGGTGAGATCGACCGGACCGAGGCGGTGCCGGGCGACGACGTCTGGCTGTCGATCGACCTGGACCTGCAGGCCCACGCCGAACGGCTCCTGGCGGCCAAGATCCGCTCGCTGCGCGGCCGGGAGAGCGGTGAGGGGACCCTCAACGCACCCCAGGGGTCGGTGGTGATCATCGAGCCCGGGACCGGACAGGTCCTGGCGATGGCCTCGTACCCCGCCTACAACCCGACGATCCTCGTCAACGGCATCTCCTCGGACCTCTGGGGGCAGCTGAACGACCCCAACAACGGCCGGCCGTTGTTCAACTGGGCGCTCCAGGGCACCTACGCACCGGGCTCGACCTTCAAGCCGATCACGGCGCTGGCGGGTTGGCGCGCCGGCGTGATCGGCCCGGGCAACGAGGAGATCGTCGACGGCGGCACCTACACCCTCCAGGACTGCGAGGGCACCGGCTGCACGTTCCAGAACGCCGGCCGCAAGAAGCTGGGCGAGGTCGACTTCGCCCGGTCCATGACCGTGTCGTCGGACGTCTACTACTACCGGCTCGCCGAACTCCTGTGGAACGACCGGGCTCGACTGGGTGACACCCCGATCCAGGACGCGGCGACCGAGTTCGGGCTCGGGACGGCCACGGGCATCGAGCTCCCGGGGGAGAGCCCCGGCCGGATGCCGACGCCGGAGAACCGTCGGGCGGCGTTCGAGGCCAACCCCGACGTGTTCCTCACCGGCGACTGGTTCACCGGCGACAACGTGATCACCTCGATCGGCCAGGGCGACGTCCTGGTGACGCCCCTGCAACTCGCCGAGCTCTACGCGACCATCGCCACGGGCGGTGTCCGCTACCGGCCCCAGGTCATCTCCAAGGTCACCCGGCCCGTCGATCCGGCCGAACCGCCGGGCGAACCGGGGAACTACGAGGTCGTCCGGACCGTCACCCCCGAGGAGGTGGGCCGGGTGGAGCTGCCCGCGGACTTCTACCTGAAGCTCCTCGCCGGGCTCCTCGGGGTGACCCAGGACCCGGACGGCACGGCGAGCGGATCCTGGGAGGCGTCGCCGACGGCGTGGCCGATGGGCGGCAAGACGGGCACGGCCCAGGTGGCGGGCAAGGCCGACTCGGCGCTGTTCGCCGGATGGGGTCCGGTTGGCGCCGGCGTGCCGCCCGAGTACGTGGTCTCGGTCGTGATCCCCGAGGCCGGCTTCGGCGGCGACGTCGCCGCTCCGCTGGCGTTCCGGATCCTGGCTCCGGCCAGCGACGGCTCGCTGCCGGCCGCCTGCCCGGTCGCGGCCGCGGCCCAGTGTCGGGCGGCCGAGACCCAGGCGGCACAGGCGAGCCTGGACGACGTGGGGTCCGGGGGTCCGGGCTGATGCTCGAGTCGACCGCCGCCCCGAGCGGCTTCCGCTCCCGGAACCTGGGCGATCCCCGTCGCCACGTCGACCTGGTGCTCGCCGGCGCCGTCGGCGCGGTCGTCGTCATCGGACTGCTCCTCGTGTACAGCGCCACCCGACGCTTCCCCGACGGCAACGGGTTCGTGCTGCGGCAGACGATGTTCGCCGTCGTCGGTACGGCCGGCGCCGCCGGTCTGGCGCTGGTCGACTACCGGCGCATCGCCGACTGGTGGCAGGCGCTCTACGCGGTCGGGGTGGTGCTGCTCATCGGGGTGCTCACCCCGCTCGGATCAGTGATCAACGGGACCAGCGGGTGGTACCGCTTCGGCCCGATCTCGCTGCAGCCCGCCGAGTTCGCGAAGCTCGCCACCATCGTGGCGATCGCCGCCTACCTGGGGTCGGTCGACCGGGTGGACCTCCGCCGGCTCGCCGCGGCGCTCGGTCTGCTGGCCGTGCCCGTCGGCCTGACGCTGCTCCAGCCGGACCTGGGTTCGGCCCTGGTCTTCATCGTCCTGGGAATCGGCATGCTGGTGGTGGCGGGCGTGCAGATGAAGCACCTCGGCGTCCTGGTCGCCCTCGGGTTCGTGGCGATCCTGGTCATCCTGAACTCAGGGGCCCTCGACGACTACCAGACCGAGCGGCTCACCTCGTTCGTGTCGCCCAACGGCCAGTCCTACAACGTCGACCAGGCGCAGAAGGCGATCGGCTCCGGTGGGCTGACCGGCTACGGACTGGCCAACGGCCCGCAGACGCGTGGTGGCTACGTTCCGGAGCAGCAGACCGACTTCATCTTCACGGTCGTGGGGGAGGAGTTCGGCTTCCTCGGGTCGAGCGTGCTGGTGATCCTGCTGGGGGTGATCATCTGGCGGTGCTGGCGGGCGGCGCAGCTGGCCGCCGATCCGCTCGGAACCCTGCTGTGTGTGGGCGTCATGTGCATGTTCCTGTTCCACGTCTTCGAGAACATCGGGATGGCGCTCGGGATCATGCCGGTGACCGGGATCCCGCTCCCGTTCGTGTCCTACGGCGGATCGTCCCTGCTCGTGTCCTTCCTGGCCGTGGGGCTCGTCCAGTCGGTGCACATGCACCGATTCAGCTGACCGGGGGCCCGGTAACGTCCCGAGCCCCCGCCTCCGGTAGGCTCAGGCCACCATGACCGCCCCGACGGCCGCTGTGTCCAGTCCGCCCGGGTCGCTGTGGGACCGCCTCGAGCCGTTGCTGCCGAGGGTGGAGCAGCCTGCTCGCTACATCGGCTGCGAGGACGGCGCCGTGCCGCCCGACTGGTCCTCCAGCTCGCCCGGGGGACCGGTCTCGTGGCTCTTCACCTACCCCGACACCTACGAGATCGGGCTCCCCAACCAGGGCCTGCAGATCCTCGCGGAGATCGTCGCCGAGCACCCCGACGGCGTGGCCGAGCGCGCCTACGCGCCGTGGGTCGACCTCGAGGCGGAGCTCCGGGCGCACGGCCTCCCGTTGTTCAGCGTGGACGGCCACCGGCCCGCCGGGGCGTTCGACCTGATCGGCTTCAACCTCTCCGCCGAACTGACCTACACGAACCTGGTGAACCTGATCGACCTGGCCGGCGTGCCCGTCCGGGCCGCCGAGCGACGGGCCGAGCATCCGCTGGTGTGCATCGGTGGCCACTGCACCTACAACCCGGAGCCGGTGGCCGACTTCGTCGACCTCGTCGTCCTCGGCGACGGCGAGGAGGTGGTGGGCGAGATCACCGACGTGGTGCTGGCCTGGAAGGCCGCCGGCCGACAGGACCGGCGCAGCGTGCTCGAGGCGCTCGCCGCCGTGCCGGGTGTGTACGTCCCGGCCGCCTACGAGGTCAGCTACGAGGGTGCCCGGATCCGGGCCATCGAGCCCCGCTGGCCGGGTGTGCCCGAGGTCGTCGAGAAGCGCACCATCTCGGACCTGGGCGAGTGGCCCTACCCCAAGTCGCAGCTGGTCCCGCTCACCGAGGTCGTCCACGACCGTCTCAACGTCGAGGTCTTCCGCGGCTGCACCCGGGGGTGCCGGTTCTGCCAGGCGGGCATGATCACCCGGCCCGTGCGGGAGCGGCCGGCCGAGCAGGTCCGCACCATGGTCCGGGAGGGGCTGCGGCGCACCGGCTACGACGAGGTCGCGCTGACCTCGCTGTCCACCGCCGACTTCTCGGGGATCACCGAGGTGGTCGGCGACCTGGCCGGACGCTCCGAGGCCGCCGGCGACCTGTGCGGGCCGGTGTCGGTGTCGCTGCCGTCGCTGCGCGTGGACGCCTTCGGCGTCGGGATCGCCGCCGAACTGCAGCAGGGTCGTCGCAGCGGGCTGACGTTCGCCCCGGAGGCGGGCACCTGGCGGATGCGGCAGGTGATCAACAAGCTGATCCGGGACGAGGACCTCTACGAGGCGGTCGAGGCGGCGTACTCCCAGGGGTGGCGCCGGGTGAAGCTCTACTTCCTGACGGGCCTGCCGACCGAGACCGACGAGGACACCCTCGGGATCGCCGAGCTGGCCGCGAACTGCCTGGAGGTGGGCAGCGCCCACCAGCGGTCGCCCGGCGTGACGGTGTCGGTGGGTGGGTTCGTTCCCAAGCCGTTCACGCCGTTCCAGTGGTTCGGCCAGAACACCGTCCCCGAGCTCGGTCGCAAGATCGGGCTGCTCCGCGACGCCTTCCGGCCGGTGCGCGGGGCGCAGATGAAGTGGCACTACGCGGCGGCCACGCAGATCGAGGGTCTGTTGAGCCGGGGCGACCGACGACTGGGTCCCGTGATCGAGACCGTCTGGCGGCGGGGCGGGACGTTCCAGGAGTGGTCGGAGCACTTCGATGCGGAGCTGTGGTCCACGGCCATGGCCGAGCACGGCCTGTCGCTCGACGACTACGTGCATCGCCACCGGACCGAGGACGAGGTCCTGGCCTGGTCGCACCTCTCCGCCGGCCTGCACCAGGACTTCCTCTGGCAGGACTGGCGTGACGCGCTCGCCGAGGTCGGCCTGCCCGACTGCCGTTGGACCCCGTGCTACGACTGCGGTGCCTGCACCGGCTACGGGATCGAGCACGTCGTCGCATCCGCCACGCCGCCGGCCGGCGGGTCGCAGGGGACCGGTCAGGGGCTCACCTGGGATCCGGGCGCCGTCCCGGTCAGCCTGAGCGGGCGGGCTGCGACGTGAGCCGGGTCCGCCTCCGCTACACCAAGCTCGGCAAGATCCGCTTCCTCTCCCACCGGGACGTGGCCAGGGTCCTCGAGCGGGCCGTGCGTCGGGCCGGTCTGCCCGTCGCCTACAGCCAGGGGTTCAGCCCCCGGGCCCGCCTGCACTTCGGCCTGGCCCTCTCGACGGGGTTCGAGTCGCAGGCCGAGTACGTCGACGTCGACCTCCACGACGCCGGTCTCCACGACGTCGACGAAGACGGTCCGGCGGTCCCGGCCTGGGAACTCGACGAACTGCCGGCCCGGCTGTCGGCGTGCACCCCCGACGGCATCGAGGTGCAGGAGGCGATCGTGGTGCCGCCCGGGACTCCGTCCCTCCAGGACGCGGTGACCTGGTGCACCTGGCGGTTCGACGTTCCGGGCGTGGCTCCGGGTGCGCTGGCCGCCGCAGTGGAACGTCTGGGGTCGATGGAGTCGATCCCCCTCGATCTGGTCCGCAAGGGCAAGCAGGTGCGCGAGGACCTGCGGCCCCTACTCGGCGAGCTCGTCGCCGAACGGACCACCGACGGAGCGCGGGTCGTCGCCGACCTGGGTACCAAGCCTCGCAGCGTCCGGCCGGCCGAGTTCTACGCCGCGCTCGACTCGCCGGAGCCGCTCCCCGACGTCACCGACGTCCGCGTGCTCCGGCTCCATCAGTGGATCAACGTCGATGGCGCCCGGTGCGAGCCGGTCTCGCTCGGAGCGCCGTCGCCGCACGCCCAGGGGCGTGCGTCGTGAAGGGAACGCCTCATGTCGGACTCGACGTCCAACTCCGCCCCCCAGTCGGGCGATCAACCGCCGGCCCCGGCCGCCGGGGCCGGTAGCGCCCCGGCGCAGCCCCCGAAGCCGAAGATCGGCGACAGTCGTCCGGCCCCGCCCCGGCCCGCTGGATCGCCGGCGGGCGATGCCGGCTCCTCGGCCACCACGGCGGCACGCGCTCCGGGTGAGGGCGGCGGCGGTCGCCGTCGGCGTCGTCGTCGACGCGGCGGCGGTGGGGGCGGCGGCGGGCAGTCCGCTGGCGGGCAGTCCGGCGCGCAGCGCTCCGGTGGGCAGCAGTCCGGTGGGCAGCAGTCCGGTGGACGTGGAGGCCAGCAGCGTCAACCGGGCGGTGGCGGCCGGAACCGGCCCACGCCGGTCGACGGCTCCGTCACCGACGAGCCGCCCGTCGAACTCGACGACGAGACCCTGGAGCGGCGGCGCGGCCGGCAGCGCAAGGGGCGGGCCGTCGGGCGGTTCCAGATGTACGTCCACGTGGCCGGCGAGGCCACCCACATCGCCATCCTCGAGGGTCGTTCGCTGATCGAGCACTACGTCTCCCGTCCGGCCGACGACGTCTTCCAGATCCACGGCAACATCTACGTCGGGAAGGTCGAGAACGTCCTGCCGGGCATGGAGGCGGCCTTCGTCGACATCGCAACGCCGAAGAGCGCGGTGCTCTACCGCAGCGACGTCCAGTACGACCCCGACGACGTCGAGACGCCCGGGTCCCAGCCCCGGATCGAGGACGTGCTCCGTCCTCGTCAGCTCATCACCTGCCAGGTGACCAAGAACCCGATCGCCCACAAGGGTGCCCGGCTCACCCAGGAGGTCTCGATCCCGGGTCGATTCGTCGTGCTGGTTCCGAACTCGTCGACCTACGGGATCTCCAAGCGGCTCCCCGACGGCGAGCGCAAGCGGCTCCGTCAGATCCTGGATCGGGTTCGGCCGGCGGGTCACGGAATCATCGTCCGCACGGCCGCCGAGAACGTGACGGCGGAGGAGATCGAGCGCGACGTCGCCCGGCTCGTGGGCCAGTGGGAGCGGATCGCCGAGCTCGCCGCGAAGCAGCAGTCGCCGGGACTGATCTACCGCGAGCCCGAGATGGCGATGCGCATCATCCGTGAGGAGTTCAGCGCCGAGTACCGCTCGGTCGTCGTGGACGACCGGGCGGTCTACGAGGACCTCCGGGACTACGTGGCCGCGGTCGCGCCGGAACTCGTCGACCGGGTGCAGTTCTTCGACCCGAGTGCCGAGCCGCTCTCCCTGTTCGAGCGGTTCCACGTGACCGAGCAGCTCGCCAAGGCGCTCGACCGGATGGTGTGGCTGCCCTCGGGGGGTTCGCTCGTGATCGAGCGGACCGAGGCCCTGACCGTGATCGACGTCAACACCGGACGCAACGTCGGGTCCTCCAGCCTCGAGGAGACGGTGTTGCACAACAACCTGGAGGCGGCCGAGGAGATCGCCCGGCAGCTCCGGCTCCGGGACATCGGCGGGATCATCGTGATCGACTTCGTCGACATGGAGGTGAAGGAGAACCGCGATCGCGTGGTCAAGGCGTTCCGCTCCGCGCTCTCCCGCGACAAGACCCGTACGCAGGTGTTCAACATCTCCGAACTGGGACTGGTCGAGATGACCCGGAAGCGGATCGGTGAGGGTCTGCTCGAGTCCGTGGCGCACCGTTGCGACTCCTGTGACGGGCGCGGCCTGATCGTCCCGGCCGAACTGCTGGGCTGATCCGGCCGAATCCCCAGCGGCTCGTCCGGGCCGATGTCCTCGCGGCCCGTCCGGGCCGATGTGCGCCCGGCCGGTCCGGGCCGATAGGGTGGTCAACCGTATGTACGCAGTGGTCAGGACCGGCGGAAAGCAGTACCGCGTGGAGCAGGGTCAGCGCCTGCGCGTCGAGCGCGTGGGCGACCCGGGCTCGACGGTGGAGCTGACCCCGTTGCTGTTGGTGGATGGATCGACGGTCCTCGCCACCCCGGACGAACTCCAGGGGGCGTCGGTCTCGGCGACCATCGTCGACGAGGGTCGTGGACGCAAGATCCAGGCCTTCGACTACAAGGCCAAGGCCCGGGTTCGTCGCCGGTGGGGACACCGCCAGTCGTACTCGACCGTCGAGATCACCTCGATCTCCAGGGGCTGAACCCCCACATCAGAAGTTCCCGGCCGCGGTCGGGGTGAGGACGCAGGAGGCTCCCATGTCGAAGACCAAGGGTGGCGGCTCGACCAGGAACGGGCGTGACTCGCAGAGCAAGCGGCTCGGCGTGAAGGTCTACGACGGAACCTCGGTGACGGCCGGCTCGATCATCGTCCGCCAGCGCGGCACCCGGATCCACCCGGGCGAGAACGTCGGTCGCGGCGGCGACGACACGCTGTTCGCCATGGCTGACGGCAAGGTGAAGTTCGGCTCCAGCCGCAACCGCAAGATCGTCAGCATCCTGACCGACGAGGTCTGAGCTCAGCCGATTCCGGCGGGCAGGTCCCGCCGGTCCCAGCCCAGCACGTCGACGGCCTGGGCGAAGGCGTAGCGGTCGGTCATGCCCCCCACCCAGGTGACTGCCGCCCGCAGCGCGGCCGGTCCGCCGGGTTCGAGCGGATCCGGTGTGTTCTGCAGGTCCAGGGTCTCCGGCCGCTCGGCGTGGTGCTCCACGAGCGCCCGCAGGACCCTGACCACCGATGCGGACTGCTCCAGCGACGCCGGTCGCATGTAGATGTGGTCGTAGTTGAAGCGGCGGAACTCGGCGAGCGCCGTGGCGGTCGTGTCGTCCATGCCCACCCGGCCGGTCGAACGGACGGTGGCCACGACCGCGTCGATGAAGGCGTGCAGCTGGCGGCTGCGCCGGTCGCCGCAGCGGGTGCGCACCAGCGTCGGCAACAGCTCCGGGCTGGTGATGCCCACGTGCACGGCGTCCTCGAAGTCGTGGCAGACGTACGCGATCCGGTCCGCCCAGGAGACGATCTCGCCCTCCGGGGTGGCGGGAGCGGGTCGTGACCACGAGTGGTTGCGGATGCCGTCCAGGGTCTGTACGCAGAGGTTGAGGGGCTCGAGGACCACGTCCGCACCCCAGGTGGCGTGGTCGTAACCGCCCTCGACGTAAGGGCTGAATGCGTCCTCGGAGGCGTGCCCACCGGGGCCGTGCCCGCAGTCGTGGCCCAGGGCGATGGCCTCGGTGAGCGCCACGTTGGCGCCGACGGCCCGTGCGATCGCCACCGCCACCTGGGCGACCTCGAGCGCGTGGGTGAGCCTCGTGCGCTGGTGGTCGTCCGGCAGGACGAAGACCTGGGTCTTGCCGGCGAGCCGGCGGAACGCGGTGCTGTGGAGGATGCGGTCCCGGTCCCGCTCGAAGCACGTCCGCTCCGGGTCGGGTGGCTCGTCCCGGGCCCGGTCGCCCGCGCCCCGGGCCCGCGTCGCCCCCGGGGCGAGCGAGGCGTCCTCCAGTTCCTCGCGGTGGGTGCGGCCGAGTTGGACGGGAGCCCGGAGGACGGCGGTGCTGTCTCCGTGGGCGAGCTGCACCGGACGCTCGTCGCCGGCCTCGAGACGGTGCCCGACCATGGTTGCCGCCCACTCTGCAGCCCGATCCGACAGCCCCGGCGCACCGGGGTCGGTCGGGTCGACTGCCGCGCTCGCCGGGGGGTCCACCATGGCGGTCATGGTAGGTCCGGCCTGTGACCGCCACGGGGGAACCCACCACGGGCCCGGCGCCTGCGGCCTCTAGTGTGCTCGGGTGTCGAACTTCGTGGACGAGTGCGCCCTCAACGTCCGCGGCGGCGACGGTGGAGCCGGCTGTGTGTCGTTCCGTCGGGAGTCGCACACGCCGATGGGCGGTCCCGACGGTGGCGACGGCGGATCGGGTGGCGACGTGTGGCTGGTCGCCGACCGGAACGTCGCCTCCCTCCTGTCGTTCCGTGATCACCCGCACCGTCGGGCGACCTCGGGTTCCCACGGTTCGGGCCGGAAGCGACACGGCGCCCGCGGTCGGGACCTCGAGGTTCCGGTCCCGATCGGCACCCAGGTGCGGGACCGCGACGGGCAGGTGCTGGCCGACCTGATCGGCCCAGGTGACCGCTGGCTGGCGGCCGCCGGTGGGGTCGGGGGCAAGGGCAACGCGCGGTTCCTGTCCAACCGCCGCCGGGCCCCCGCCTTCGCCGAGCAGGGTGAGGAGGGCGAGGAACGCTGGGTGTGGATGGAGTTGAAGCTCCTCGCCGACGTCGCCATCATCGGGTTCCCGAACGTGGGGAAGTCCACGCTGATCTCCCGGATCTCGGCGGCCCGACCCAAGATCGGTGACTACCCGTTCACGACGCTCGAGCCGCAGCTGGGCGTGGTCCGGCTCGGTGACGGCCAGGACGTCTTCGAGATGGTGGTGGCCGACATTCCCGGCCTGATCGAGGGTGCGGCCGACGGGAGGGGGCTGGGTCACCGCTTCCTCCGCCACGTGGAGCGCGCCCGGGTCCTGCTGGTGCTCTGTGACCTCTCGCCCTTCGCCGAGCTCTCCCCGTCGGCCCAGCTCGACGTCCTGCTCGATGAGCTAGGCCGCTACCAGCAGGAGCTGGTGGAGCGTCCCCGGCTGGTGGTGGGTTCGCGTGCCGACCTGGCCGAGCCGGCCGTGCTCGAGTCCTGGGCCCCCGAGCCGGCGCTGTCCTCCGTCACCGGGGAGGGGATCGACGGGGTGCTCGGTGGACTGCGGCGTCTCGTCGAGGCGGCGCGGCTCGACGACGGCGGGACCGAGGGGTTCGTCACCCTGCGGCCCGTGCCCGAGGGCGTGCAGGTCGTCCGCCACGACGACGCCAGCTTCGAGGTCGTCGGCCGGGCGGCGCTCCGGGCCGTCGGACTATCCAGCCTGGAGGACCTCGACGCGCTCGACGAGGCCCGTCGGCGCCTCGACCGCCTCGGCGTCGACCGGGCGCTGGCGCGCGCCGGGGCCCGGGACGGCGATGTGGTCCACATCGGCGCCTTCACCTTCACCTTCGAGTCGGCGGACCAGTTGGACCTGCAGCCCTTCGACGAGGCGACCGGGAACCGGGTCGCCGCCGGGAACGACGACGACGGGGACGGAACGTGAGGGTCACCGTCAAGATCGGCACCTCGAGCCTGACCGACGAGTCCGGTCGGATCGACGTCGGGGCCGTGGCGAAGGTCGCGGCCGAGGTCGCCGCCGCCCGCGACGACGGCCACGAGGTGTTGGTCGTCACCTCCGGTGCCGTGGCCGCCGGGCTCCCCGCACTCGGGATCGAGGCCGCGAACCGTCCCCGGGACGCCCGGACCCTGCAGGCGGTCTCGGCCGTCGGTCAGGCGCAGCTCGTCCAGACCTGGTCGGACGCACTCGCCGCCCACGGGCTGGTGGCCGGACAGGTGCTGCTCGCCCCGCTCGACTTCATGGTCCGCACGCAGTACCTGCACGCCCGCTCGACGGTCGACCGGCTGCTCGAGCTCGGCGTGGTGCCGGTGGTGAACGAGAACGACGCCACCGCCGACGACGAGATCCGCTTCGGTGACAACGACCGCATCGCGGCCCTGCTGGCCCAGCTGGCCGGCTGCGACCTGCTGCTGCTGCTCACGGATGCGCCCGGACTGATGGACGCCGACCCGCGGATCGATGAACGGGCGTCGCTGATCGAGGAGATCGTCGAGGTGGACCAGGACCTCGAGCGCCTGGCCGGGGGAGCGGGGACCTCCCGGGGGTCGGGCGGGATGGCCTCCAAGTTGGCGGCCGCCAAGATGGCCTCGTGGGCGGGGGTGCGGGCCGTCATCGCCCAGGCCGATCGGCCCGGGGTGGTGGCCGATGCGCTCGCCGGCGTGTCCGGCGTCGGCACGGTCGTGCAGCCCCGCGGATCCCGTCTGTCGGCGCGCAAGCTGTGGATCGCGTTCGCGGTGGCCCCGGGCGGCACGGTCGTCGTGGACGCCGGCGCGGCGCGGGCGCTGCTGGGCGGGGGGCGTTCGCTGCTCGCCGCCGGGGTGGAGCGGGTCGAGGGTTCCTTCACCTCGGGTGCGGCCGTCGAGATCATGGGCCCGGAGGGTGTCGTGGCGAAGGGCATCGTCTCGGTCGGTGCCGACGAGCTCCGCTCCATGGCCGGCCAGCGGTCGGCCGACCTGGACGGCGGATCGGGTGCGGTCGTCCACGCGGACGACCTGGTGGTCCTGCCGGGCTGAGCCCTCAGGCCGTTCAGGCCGTGGCGGGAGGTTCCTCGGCGGTCTCGCCCGTGGACGTGGCCGGTGTGCCGGTCGCCGGCGCAGCGGCCTCACCGATGCCGAGCTTGGAACGGATCTCGGAGAGTCGGGCCTGCGCCTCGACGTTGACCGCCGCCTGCTCGATCTCGACCATCCGGGACTCGACCGACATGTCCTGGATCTCGGCCATGCCCTTCGCCTTGGCGTAGCGGCTCTCGATCTTCTCCTTCACCTCGGCGAGGGTCGGGACGTCGTCGCCGACCTGCTCGCTCAGGGTGGCCATGGCGGAGTTCATCTGCTCCTGCATCTTCGCCTGGTCGAGCTGCGAGAGCAGGCGCTGCTTCTCGGCGAGCTTCTGTTGCAGGACCCGGGAGTTCTGCTGGACGGCGGCCTTGGCCTGCTCGGCGGCCTGGGTGGCCTGCAGGGACAGCGTCTTCAGTCCCTCGATGTCCTGCTCCTTGGCGATCAACTGGTTGGCGATGGCCTCGGCGGCGGTCGTGTACTCGGTGGCCTTGGCGGCGTCACCCGAGCGGTTGGCCTCGTCGGCCATGAGCAGGGCCTGCTGGGCGTTGCGGTTGAGCTGTTCGAGCTGGCCCAGGGCCTCGTCGAGTCGGATCTGGGTCTGCTTCTGGTTGGCGATCACGTTGGCCGCCTGCTCCTTGAGCCGGCGGTGCTGCTCCTGGGCCTCGGTGATGGCCTGCTCGAGCTGGATCTTGGGGTCGGCGGCCTCGTTGAAGGCGCTGTTCAGCTTGGCGCCGAGGTACTTCCAGAACCGCTTGATCGACTTCCACATGGGTCACTCCTCTCGCTGCGGGAACCCCGCGTGCCGGACCGGCGGGGAGCCTAGTTGGACATCGACCGTCCTCGGCTCCGCCATCCACGGCGCAAGCGGTCGACCGCCGGCTCGAAGCCGCTCGGCCGCAGGAGGAACGTGGCGCCGACGAAGGCCGCCAGGCCCACCGCCAACCCGACGACGACCTCGAGCAGCGCCCGGTCCTCGGAGGCCGGGCGGAGGATCTCGAAGGTGGCGACCAGGGCCACGGCCACCACCGCCCCGACGGCGACGGAGCGTGCCAGCGCGGTGAGCCCGGCGCGACCGAGCAGCGCACCCGGCTCCTCGCCGCCGTCCCGTCGGACCGCCCGGTGCAGCGCCACGAGGGCGGCGACGACGATGACCCAGTAGGACAGGGAGTAGGCCAGCGCCAGCCCGGCGGCGTCCAGCGCCGCGGTGAGCGGGAACATGATGGCCACGTTCAGGATGTTCTGGGTCAGGTTCAGCCAGAACGGAGTGCGGGTGTCCCGCCGGGCGTAGAAGGCCCGGACCACGAACAGGTAGACGGCGAAGGCCGGGAGCCCGACGGCGAAGCCCTGGAGCATCTCGGCGGTGAGCGCCGTGTCCGCCGCCGTGAAACTGCCCCGCTGGAGGACGAGCTGGACGAGCGGGCGGGCCAG
Organism: uncultured Microthrixaceae bacterium; assembly: GCA_964391365.1. GTDB lineage: Bacteria > Actinomycetota > Acidimicrobiia > Acidimicrobiales > Microtrichaceae > SXMI01. Next base: position 18,722 of record CAYMKW010000032.1, read on the forward strand.
CAGGACGACGCCGACGGCCGAGGGCACCATGAACGCCAGCAGCAGGCTGGTCCCCTCGGTGAACCTCCGCCGGAAGTCCCCGGTGCGGCCGTCGGTGGCGGCCTCGGCCAGCTCGGGGAGCGAGGCGGTGGTGATCGACACGGCGATGAGTCCGTAGGGGAGCTGGAAGAACGCGAACGCGTACGTGAAGGCCGAGAGCGTCCCCGGCTGCAGGGTGACGGCGAGCCCGAGGATGATCAGGAACGCCACCTGGTTGGCGGCGGCGAAGCCGACGACCCAGCCCGAGACCGACAGGAGCTGGCGGACCGCCGGATGGCGAGGCCTGAACCGCCAACGGAGCCGGAGGTCCGACCGGCGCAGCGACGGGACGAGCGCGAACGCCATGGCGGCGACGCCGAGCGTGGTCCCCAGGCCCAGGACCCACAGCTGGAGGGTGCTGCGGTCGCTGGCGATCCACGTGACGCTGATCAGCGCGGCGGCCGCCGTGATGACGTTGGTGAGGATCGGTGCGAACGCCGGGGGGGCGAACCGCCTGCGGGCGTGCAGCAGGGCGGTGAACAGGGTGACGAGTCCGTAGAAGAGCACCTGCGGCAGCAGCAGCCCCATCAGGTCGTCGCCGAGGGCCAACTGCTGGCGGCGCTGCTCACCCTCGAGCGGCAGGGCGAACAGCAGGTTGATCACCGGGGCGAGCAGGGTCAGCGCGAGCGTCAGGGCGACGATCGCCACGAACGAGACCGTCGTGAGCACCGACGCGGTGTCGTCGTCCGGATCGTCGAGCGATCGGACGAACAGCGGAACGAGCGTCGAGCTCAGGACACCGCCGAGCACCAACTCGTAGAGGATGTTCGGCGTCGTGTTCGCCAGGTTGTAGACGTCGGCGACCTCGCTCAGCCCCAGGGCGGCGGTGAGCGCCGCGATCCGCAGGAGTCCCGTCGCACGGGAGAGGGAGGTGCCCACCGCCGGCAGCGCACTGGCCTGCAACAGGCTGCGCGACCGCCGCGCCGCCAGCCCGTCGTCACCCCGCTCGGCGCTCAGGTCCTGTTCGGTCAGGGCGACGACCGCCTCGTCGTCGCCGACCGCCCCCGCGAAGGCGACCTCCTCGGCCAGGTGGTTCCGTTCGCCGACCCCGGATGATCGGTCCTCGCCGCTCACGCCGCGCCCGGCCCGGTGGCGGGACCCGGGGCTGGGCCGGAGGCGGCGCTCGTCTCCTCGATGGCCTGTCGGAGCGACTCCATCTCACCGACGATCGAGTCGACCTCGGTGTCGAGCCCGCCCAGTTCGGAGCTGTCGGACTGGGTGACCGACAGCTCGACGGTCCGGGTCACCGCCTCGTCGATCCGGGCGTCGAGCAGCCGCATGCGGTCCCAGGTGGACTGGATGGTGGCGTCCAGTCGACCGGCCGCGGCCAACTGGGACTCGAGCGCCTCGACGACCCGGGCGTTGCCGCCGGCGTCGCCGTAGGTGCGGGCGGCGTCGAGCTCCGCCTGGATGGCCCGGGCGTCGATCCGCTGGCGGCCCTGCTGCAGCACGTTCCCCGCAGAGGCGACCCGACCGGCCTCGGCCACCGCCACGTCGAGTCGACCGCCCAGGTCGGCGAGCCGGTCACGGAGCGGTCCCGGCCGGACCGACCCGAGCGCGTCGTCGAACCGGCGGCGGGCGAGGAGCACTCCCTCGAGCAGGCTCCGCCACGGCTCGGCCAGTTGTCGGGGCGAGACCGTCGGTCGGTTCGGGTCCCCCGGCACGGCTGCCAGCACCCGGATGGCCCAGGCGCCCAGTGCCCCGACGACGGCGCCGATCGGACCCAGTCCGATCAGGATCCCGGCCGCGGCGCCCGCACCGGCGGCGACGATCGCCGACGGCGAGGTGGTCGCAGTGGCGACCCGCGGGGTCAGGAAGCGGTCACGGAACGAGGCCACGGCCCCAAGGGTTGCAGATCGTCCGGGTGGCCGGGTGCCACGACGGTCGCGGTCGGCCCGGCGGGCTCAGAAGTTGCTGATGACCGACGTGAAGACGGCGTCGATCGTGGTGGCGTCGGTCGCCTGGTAGGCCGTTGCGTTGGAGGCCTCGGCGATCCGCTTCAGCTCCGCCGGGTTGGCCCCGGACCCGTAGGCGACGGTGAAGATGCGGACCGGCGTGGTGTTCTCGCCGTCGTTGGCGTTGGCGACGCTGGCGAGCAGGGCCTCGAGCTGCCGGGTGTCGTCGGAGGTGTCGCCGTCGTCGTTGACCCCGTCGGTCAACAACACGACGGCGTTGATGCGCTCGGCGTCGAAGGCGGCGACGAGTTCGTCGTAGGACCGCTGCGTGACGTCGTAGAGCGGCGTGCCGTTCAGCGGTGTGAGCCCGTCGACCTGCCTGCGGAGCCGCTCCCGGTTCGGGCCCACCGGTTCGATCGGGCTCAGGTCCTTGAACGTGGCGGTGCCGTCGCCGGACCCGGTGGTGAAGACACGGAGACCGACCAGATCGTCGTCCTTGAACTCATCGAGGCCGTCGACCACGGCCTGTTTGGCGAGGTCGAGCTTGGTGGGGCCGAACGGGTCCTCGGGATCGGCCGGATCGCCCATGGAGCCGGAGACGTCCAGGACCAGCAGGACGCGGGCGCCCTTGCGCTGCTGCGCCCAGTTCGCGAGCAGCTGGTTCATGACCTGGCCGGACGGGGTCTCGAGCAGCGTCTGCGGCTGGGCCGGGTCGACGCCGTTCGCCGTCGAGATCGGTTCGCCGAGTGCCACGTCGGGGTTGCCGGGCCGGAACCCCGCGGCCAGGACCCGCTGCTGGTTCTCGGGTCGCAGCACGAACTCCTCGAACTGCTCGGCGCCCGCCCGCTGCTGGGGTGTGACCCAGTCCGCATCCAGGATGTACAGCGGGTTGTCGGAGAAGATCGTCCCCTCGGTGGGGTAGATGGCGACGAGCGGGATCCGGGGCGGTCGCAGCTGTTCGCCCTGCTCCAGCACGCCGTCCGGATCGCCGCGGTTGTAGTCGATCACCGACTTCTCCTCGACGGCGACCGCCGAGGCGTAGTTGAGCGCTGTGCCCCGACGATCCGCCCGGAACCAGTTGTTGAGGAAGGTCATGGTGATGTCGCCGTAGTGGACGACGGAGGACTCGATGTCGGTGCCGAACTGGACGACCTGCGGGTTGGCGAGGTCCTCGCTGGACAGACCGGCCGTCTTGCCGGTCGCGGCGTAGCTCTGGGCGATGAGCGCCGACAGTCCCGACGTGGAGAAGTTCGGGTTGGTCTTGCCGAGCTCGAAGGCACCCCACTCAGGGTGGCCCAGGTCCGCCCACCCGGTGGGCGAGTTCGCCAGTCGGAGGATGTCGGCCCAGCCGACCGGCTGCTCGGGCCAGCCGAGTGCCTCGGCCATCGGCTTGGGCATCGCGATCACGAGCGGCGTGAGCATGAACGAGGTGGCCTGTTCGCTCACCAGCGGCGGCCGACCCTCGGCGGCCAGCCGGGCGTTCAGGACCTGTCCCCAGGAACTCGCCGCCGGCGACCAGATCGTGGGCCGGGGACCGTCGGTGGCGACGTCCCACCCCTCGGCCAGTGCCGCCGCCGCCGCCCCCGAGGACATCTTGGTGACCTGGACGTCGATGCAGGTGCCCTCGACGTTCGCGCCCGAGGCGTTGAACGACTCGGCCAGCTCGCCGAGCAACTGGATCTTCTCGGACGAGACGGTGACGTCCACGGGGATGCACTCGCTGCGTCGGGTCGATGCGCCCGAGCCCTCCTCGGACCCGGAGCAGGCGGCCCCGAGCAGCGCGCCCGCCAGCAGCAACGCAACCGCAGCGATGGGCCGCCGGGTCACGGGACGGCGACCCATCGGTCCTGCAGGTAGGCGAGCGCTCCCGGTGCCGCCAGCCCCGACCCGGCGGGCAGCGGTGGGCCGCCGCCGACCCCGGTGGCGTTCGGTTGGCCGTCGACGCGCCATCCGGCCGTGGCCAGGGCCGCCGCCAGCCGGTCGGCGCCGAGTTGGTCCAGGACGCCGTCGACGTCCCCTCCCGATGACACGGACAGGGTCACCTCGGCGCTCACCACGGGCTCAGGGTAGATGAGGCGCAGGTCCTCGCGGCCCGCGGCCCGGTTGGCGGCCGGCCCCGCGGCGGCCTCCAGGGCGCCGACGACGCCGAAGGTCGCGGGCGCCACCAGGAACCGGGCGAGCGGATCGCCGGTCGTGGCCGTCGCCCGCTTGGACTGCGAGGCGAGCTGGTCGAACCAGGCACCGACGGCCGGGTCGTCGAGGTCGTTGCGCGCCCAGTCCGCGGGCAGGCCGACGGCGACCGTCTCCGAGGAGACCGCCTGGGACCACACGGTGAGGCCGCTGCCGGCCACCGGTGCGGGCAGTCCCGGCCGGAGGGTGCCCCAGGTGGGCTGGCCGCCGGCATCGGTACACGGCCGGCCCGCGAACGGGCCGATGCAGGCCCACGTCGTGCCGGTCGGACACGACGCCGCCAGCGCGTCGGCCCGGTCGGCCGCAGCGACGATCACCGCCGGGGAGCGGGCCAGCACCGGTGAGGTCGCACCGAGTTCCAGCGGGGGCTGTCCGGCCGCCGCCCGGTCGTCGGCGGCGACCTGCGCCCACGGGCCGACGGTCAACCAGGCATCGGCTCTCAGGCCGGCAGCGCCGTCGGCCGCGAGTCGCGCCGCCGTGACGCCCTCGTCCTCGATCTCCACGAGCAGGTCGTCGACCTCGCCGGCCAGGGTCTCGCAGACCCGGCGCAGGTCGGGCCCGCACCGCAGGACCGTGGCGTCCTCGCCGTCCCCGCCGCCGGACCCGCCGCCGGGCGTGCCTCCGTCGACGGCCGTGCGGACCAGCACGGCTGCGGCCACCAGCCCCACGGCCGCCAGGAGGGCGAGGAACCGCTTCACGGCAGATCGTCCAACCCCGACGGGAGGTCCTCGGCCACGAGCGTGGTCAGCGCGTCGGTGGTCGGTTCACCCCCGGTTCGGATGACCCGGCTGGCGTGGTTGGCGACCGCCGCCTCGAACAGGTTGCGGGCCAGACGGGCGTTGCCGAACCCCTGACCCCGTGGGGCGGCGCCCAGCAGCCCCCGCAGCGCCTCGACCGCCGTGTCGTCGAGTTCGTAGCGCTGCCGTTCGCCGAGCCGCACCACGATCTCGACCAGTTCGTCGGTGGAGTAGTCGGGGAAGTCGACCACGGTCGGGAACCGGGACCGCAGCCCCGGGTTGGCGTCGAGGAACTCGGCCATCTCACCCGAGTAGCCGGCCACGACGAGGACCAGCCGGTCCCGGCGGTCCTCCATGAGCTTGACGATCTGGTCGATCGCCTCCCGACCGAAGTCGTTCGTCCCGCCGCGGGCGAGCGTGTAGGCCTCGTCGATGAACAACATGCCCTGGTCCGCCTCGTCGAAGCGGGCCGTCACCAGCGGCGCGGTCTGGCCGACGAATCCGGCCACCAGGCCCGAGCGGTCGACCTCGACGAGGTGGCCGCGGTCGAGCACGCCGAGGGTCCGGTAGATGCGGGCGAGCAGTCGGGCGACGGTGGTCTTGCCCGTGCCGGGATTGCCGGTGAAGACCAGGTGGTACGAGGTCTCGACGTTCGGCAGGTCGCGCTCCGCCCGGAGCTGCTGCACCCGGAGGAAGTCGGCGACCAGATGGACCCGGTGCTTGACGGCCGTCAGGCCCACCAGGTCGTCGAGTTCCGCGAGCAGGTCCTCGAGCGGTTCCGGTGGGGCGTCCTCCTCGACTGGAGCGGCGGCGGAGGCCGCCGCAGTCGCTGCCGTGGCCGCAGTGGGCGCTCCGGTCGCCGGACCGGTGCGCATGGAGCCGAGCATGCGGTTGCGCAGCGTCGAGATCGCCTCGAGCTCGGCCTGGGCCGGCACGGCGTCGAGCGAGGCCACCACGTGGGCGACGTCGAGCGCTCGGTCGTAGTACCGCCGGGCGAGCGACCCGCCGGTGGCGGCGTCGCGGCCCACGAGGATCCGGAACAGCTCCGAGTCGCGGTCGAGCCACGCCCGCCGGCCGGTGAGGGATCCGCCCTCACGGAGGTCGCCGGGGCGGGCGAGCACCAGGTCGCCGCCGACCGGCCGCCCGGCGAACGCCTCGAGCAGGGCATCGAGTTCGGCGTCGGTGTGGCGTTCGTCCGCATCGATCATCGCCGTGGTCAGGTCGTAGGCCTCGACGGACACGAGCCGGACCGACTCCTCGTGGTCGAGCGTGTCGAGCGAACCGGCCGCCTCCCGCAGTGCCGCCGACACGTCGTCGACGAAGGCGCCCACGACGGCGTCCAGCGGACCGGTTCCCACGGTTCCGGAGGCTACCGGTACCCTTGCCGCGTGACCGTCACGCCCGTCCCGGAGCAGGCCCGTCGGGCCCGGGCCGCGTCACGGGCGGTCGCCACGGCACCGACCTCGCAGAAGGACGACGCCCTCGCCGCCGCCGCCGACCTGCTCGAGGCCAGCAGCGAGCCGGTGCTCGAGGCCAACGCCCTCGACGTGGCCGCCGCCGAGGACGCCGGCATCGACGCCGGTCTGGTCGATCGACTCCGACTCGACGAGGGCCGCCTGGCGTCCATGGCATCGGGGCTGCGGCAGGTGGTCGACCTGCCGGACCCGGTCGGCGTCGTCGTCGACGCCTGGGACCGGCCCAACGGCCTGCACATCGAGCGGGTGCGCGTCCCGCTCGGGGTCGTGGCGATCATCTACGAGTCGCGCCCGAACGTGACCTCGGACGCGGCCGGGCTGTGCCTCAAGTCGGGCAACGTGGCGTTCCTGCGCGGATCGTCCACGGCGATCGGGTCCAACACGGCGATCGCCGGTGTGATCCGCCGGGCCTATGCGTCCGTCGGCCTGCCCGAGGACGCGCTCGTGCTCGTGGAGGACACGAGCCGGGAGGCGGCCGTGGAGTTCATGCGGCAGCGCGATTCGATCGACTGCCTGATCCCCCGTGGCGGTCCGTCGCTCATCGCCAGCATCCTCGAGCACGCCACCGTCCCCTACGTGATCGACGGCGCCGGCAACTGCCACGTCTACGTGGACGCTGCGGCCGACCTCGACGTCGCCCGCGAGATCCTCCGCAACGCCAAGACCCAGCGACCCTCGGTGTGCAACGCCGCCGAGTCGCTCGTGGTGCACGCCGCCGTGGCCGGGGAGTTCCTGCCGGTCGTCGACGCCGCACTGCCCGAGGTCGACCTGGTCGGTGACGCCCGGGCCCGCTCGCTCGTGCCGCGGATGGGTGTGGCCACCGAGGACGACTTCGCCGCCGAGTTCCTGGACCTGCGGCTCTCGGTCCGGGTGGTCGACGACCTCGACGAGGCGATCGACCACATCGCCGCGACGACGACCGGGCACTCCGAGGCGATCGTCACCACCGACGCGGCCGCCGCCGAGCGGTTCCTGGCCGAGGTGGACGCCGCAGCGGTCCTCTGGAACGCCTCGACCCGGTTCGTGGACGGCGAGGAGTTCGGCTTCGGTGCCGAGATCGGGATCTCGACCCAGAAGCTCCACGCCCGGGGCCCGATGGGACTGGAGCAGCTCACGACGCTCAAGTTCGTGGTCCGCGGCGACGGCCAGGTCCGCACCTGAGCGGGTCGTCGAACGCACCGTGACGGCCCGGCGACGGTCCGGGGATTCCAACGCCCGGTGGGGGCGTCGGTAGGCTCACACGATGACCGACGACGCCGTTCCCACCGCCGACCCCCGCTTCGACGCCGTCGACGACGTGCGGGAGCGCCTCCGGTCGGTGGACTACCTCTCCGACGAGGGGATCGCCGGCATCGTCTACCTGGCCGACCGTCTCGGCAAGCCGATCCTGGTCGAGGGTCCCGCCGGCACCGGCAAGACCCAGCTGGCCAAGTCCGTCGCCGAGATCACGGGCGCCCGACTGATCCGACTCCAGTGCTACGAGGGGCTCGACGAGTCCAAGGCGCTCTACGAGTGGAACTACAAGAAGCAGCTCCTCCGCATCCAGGCGAGTCGCCAGGACGACACCGCCGGCGACTGGGAGGACCTGTCCGACGACATCTTCTCCGACGACTTCCTGTTGAC
>CAYMKW010000033.1:0-25793 GCA_964391365.1 uncultured Microthrixaceae bacterium
GTGCTTCGCTACCCCTTCGCCGTGCTCCGGAACCTGCCGCGAGCGATCTGGCGGAAGGTCGCCGAACGGGGCTGAACCGACCCACGTCGGAATGGTCGGGGCGCACCCGAGGTTGCAGCCGACATGGACGTCGCTGTCACCGGAGCCAACGGACTGATCGGCACGGCCCTCCGCCGTCGCCTGGAGGGAGCCGGTCACCGGGTCGTGCGTCTGGTCCGACCGTCGTCCGCCGACCGGACCGGCGACACCGTCACCTGGGATCCGGCCGCCGGCACGATCGACGCCGCCGGCCTCGAGGGGATCGACGCCGTGGTCCACCTCGCCGGCGAGGGGATCGCCGAGCGCCGCTGGACCGACGAGCAGAAGCGCAGGATCACGGACTCACGCGTCCAGGGAACGACCCTCCTCGCCACGACCCTGGCGGGACTGGAGCGGCCACCGTCGGTGTTCCTCTCCGGGTCGGCGATCGGCTACTACGGCGACACCGGCGACCGACCGACCGACGAGTCGGGTGCGGCCGGCGACGACTTCCCGGCGCGTGTCTGCGTCGTCTGGGAGGAGTCGGCGGCGGCGGCGGTCGACGCCGGCATCCGGACGGTGTTCCTGCGTACCGGCATCGTGCTCGACGCCCACGGTGGCGCCCTCGCCAAGCAGCTCCCCGCCTTCCGGTTCGGGCTTGGCGGACGGGCCGGTTCCGGTCGGCAGTACCAGAGCTGGATCAGTCTCGAGGACGAGGTCGCCGCCATCGAGTTCCTGCTCACCACCCCGGTCTCGGGACCCGTCAACCTGACGGCCCCCGAGCCCGTGACGAACGCCGACTTCACCACCACCCTGGGCCGGGTGCTGCGCCGACCGACCACGATCCTCCCCATGTTCGGCCCCCGGCTGCTGTTCGGCCGAGAGCTCGCCGACTCGCTGCTCCTGACCAGCCAGCGGATCATCCCGGCGGCGCTCGAGGAGGCCGGGTTCAGCTTCGCCCACCCCGAGCTCGAGGGTGCGTTGCGGTCCATCCTCGGACGCTGAAGCCGCTCCGCTAGTTTCGTCGGAACCACCGACGACGGGAGCGCCATGGCCACCGAACACATCTCCGCATCACGGGTCATCGACGCCGATGCGCAGGAACTGTTCGACCTGGTGGCCGACCCGAGCATGCACGCCGTCTTCGACGGTTCGGGCAGCGTCCGCAGTGTGCGCGGTGGCAGCCGCAAACTCGGACCGGGTGACCGGTTCACGACGAACATGCGGATCGGCGTCCCCTACCTGATCTCCAACAAGGTCGTCGAGTACGAGGAGGGCCGGCGAATCGCATGGGCCCACATCGGCGGCTGGCGCTGGCGCTACGAGTTCGAGCCGGTCGATGGCGGGACGCTCGTCACCGAGACCTTCGACTGGTCCACCTCGCTCGCCAAGCCCTACATCCAGCTCGCCGGGTGGGGCCCGCGCAACCTCCAGAACATGGAGCGGACGCTCGAGCGGCTCGACGCCTACATCACGAACCGCCGCGCCGGCACCTGAGGTGGCGACGGCGGACCGCGGGCTCGCGGCCTTCGACTTCGACGGAACCCTGACCCGCCGGGACACGCTCATCCCGTTCCTCGTCGAGGTCGCCGGCCCCCGGGACTTCGCGGCCGTCTGGGCCCGGCTCGGCTCGCTCGCCGCCCGGCGACGTCTGGACATCGGCGACCGGGACGCGGTCAAGGCGGAGCTGGTCCGCCTGCTGCTCGCCGGCCGGACGCAGCAGGACCTCGAGGCCCGGGGCGAGCGGTACGCCAGGGACCTGCTCACCGGCGACCGGCTCCGGCCACTCGTCGTGAACCGGGTGCACGCCCACCGCGATCGCGGCGACCTGTGCGTGCTGGTGTCCGCGTCGCTCGTCTACTACCTGGAGCCGATCGCCGACGAGCTCGGGATCGACGGCGTCGTCGGTGTCCGACCCGAGTCGATCGACGGGGTCCTCACCGGGGAACTCACACGCCCGAACGTGCGGGCCGAACAGAAGGTCGTCCAGCTCGACGAGTGGTTGGAGGCGGGCGACCACCTCCCCGCCGTCGGGGAGCGTTCGGCCTACGGCAACACCTCGGGCGACCACGCGCTCCTCGACACAGCCGACCACCGCTACTGGCTGGGCCGCTCCGCCAAGCTGCCGGCCGGCAGCGAACTCCTGCTCGCGACGACGCCGCTGCGGTGAGCAGCGGCGTCGATCACACAGTTTCGCGGCCGCTGCGGTGAGCAGCGGCGTCGATCACACAGTTTCGCGGCCGCTGCGCCGAGCACAGCGGGCGGGGCTCACTTGGGCTGCATGCGCGTGCCGGTGTCGATCCGCACCGACTCGCCGTTGATGTAGGTGTTGCGGATCAGCTCGACCGCCAGCGATGCGTACTCCGACGGCAGACCCATCCGCTTCGGGAACAGGGTGGTCTTCGTCAGGCTGTCCTTCATCTCCTGGTTGCCGCCGTAGATCGGCGTGTCGAAGAACCCGGGGATGATGGTGTTGACCCGGATCCCGACGGCGGCCAGGTCGCGGGCGAGCACCAGGGTCATGCCGACGACACCGGCCTTGGAGGCCGTGTACGACACCTGCCCGATCTGACCCTCGAGCGCCGCGACCGACGCCGTGTTCACGATGGCGCCACGGGTGCCGTCCTCGTCGACCGGGTCGGTCTGCGACATGGCGGTCGCGGCCAGACGGGTCACGTTGAACGTGCCGGTCAGGTTGATGTCGATGACCTTCTTGAAGATCTCGAGGTCGTGGGCGGACTCGTAGGTCCCGTCCCGGCCGATCGTCCGGGTGGCCCAGCCGATGCCGGCCGAGTTGACGACCGCCCGCAGGGGGCCCATCTCCTTGGCGGCCTCGACGGCGGCGATGACCTGCTCGGTGTCGGTGACGTCGGCACCGGCGAACAGACCACCGACCTCCTTGGCGAGCGCCTCGCCCTGCTCGGCCTGGCGGTCCAGGTCCAGCACGACGACCTTGGCGCCCTGCTCGGCGAGCGCCCTGACGGCGGCCTCACCCAGGCCCGAGGCCCCTCCGGTGACGAGCGCGGATGATCCGTTGAGTTCCAGCATGCGCCGAAAAGTAGTGACGCACGTTCAGCTGCGCCAACTCCCGGGGTGCTCCTCGGGGTCGTCCGGGGTGATCCCATCCCAGGTGGGCACTGGAGCGGAGGGGGCCGACAGCGGTACGGGGGACCAGTCCGAGGGCGTCCCGGTCCCCCATCCACCGCCGCCCGGGGTGCCGATCCGCACGATGTCGCCCGACCGGAGCCGCAGGGTGACCTTGTCCCCGACGACCTCGGCGGGCCCGGTCGACCCGTCGGGCCGGGCCCGGAGCACCTCGTTGCGGCCGACCGCCCCGTCGCCACCGCCGTCCAGACCCCACGGCCCGCTCGAGCGCCGCTCGGTGATCAGGCTGACCACGGCATCGGCGAGCAGCTCCACCGTCCGCTCGATGCCGTCACCGCCCGGCGCGGCGCCGGTGCCACCGGTGCCGGGTCGGAGCCGCAACGAACGCACCCGGAGCGGGTAGCTGCGTTCCAGCGCCTCGACCGGCGTGTTGCGGGTGTTCGTCATGTGGGTGTGGACGCCGCTCATGCCCGGCTGCGGGACACCATCGAGGCGGTCCGGCCGGGGTGGCCGGCCACCCTGACCGCCACCGATCGTCTCGTAGTACACCCAACTGTTGGCGGTACCGGTGCCGTCCCGACCGGTGGCCCCGACCAACAGGTTGTTCATCGTGCCCTGCGAGGCGGCGGGGACCGCCAGCCCGGGAACCTGCGCCAGGGCGAGGGTGGCCACGTCGACGATGCGCTGGCTCACCTCGACGTTGCCCGCACCGACCGCCGCCGGGAACGACGCCGCCACGATCGACCCGGCCGGTGCCACCACGTTCACGGGACGCAACGCACCCTCGTTCGCCGGGAGGGCGTGGTCGACGATGCTGCGCAGGACGTAGGTGACCGCCGAGACGGTGACCGCCTCGACCGCGTTGACGTTGCCCCAGCCCTGCGGGTCGGTCCCGGTGAAGTCGAACTCCATGTCCTCGCCGTCGATCCGCACCGTGCAGCACAGGCGAGCGGGCGGGCCCCCGGGGCCGATCGAGTCCATGCGGTCCTCCGCCGACCACTCGCCGTCCGGCAGCCGGGCGATCGCCGACCGGGCCAGTCGCTCGCCGTGGTCGAGCACCTCGCCGGTCGGCTGCGCCAGCAACGGCGCGAGCCGCTCGGCGCCGACCACGTTCGCCCCGACCTGCGCGTCCAGGTCCCCACTCCGCTCCCAGGGGGTGCGCGAATTGGCGAGGACGAGCTCGCGCAGGTCGAGCGTCAGCCGGCTCGGCGGGATCCGCAGCCCCTCCTGGGCCACGTCGGTGGCATCGGCCGGGAGCGAGCCGGGCGCCGCACCGCCCAGGTCGGCGTGGTGCGCCCGGTTGGCCACCCAGCCGCGGAGCACGCCGTCGACCCACACCGGAGTGACGACCGTGACGTCGTTCAGGTGGGTGCCACCCCGGAACGGGTCGTTCACGATGGCATGCTCCCCCGGCCCGAGCGCCGAGTCGGCCACGCCGGCGCCGGTGTCGAAGGCCCGCACCACCGCCGCCACCGATGCCGGCATGGACCCGAGGTGGACGGGGATGTGGGCGGCCTGGGCCAGGACGCGTCCGGACGCGTCGAACACCGCCGCCGAGCAGTCGGCCCGCTCCTTGATGTTCGGGCTGAACGCCGAGCGCTGGAGCACCGCCCCCATCTGGTCGGCCACGCCCGTCAGTCGGGCGATGAGCACCTGCAGGTCGGCGGGCGACAGGCTCACGACACCGCTCCCGATCGACGCAGCACCAGCGAGCCGAGCGGGCCCGGCTCGCCGAACCACCCGGCGGGCACCCAGACCGTGCAGTCGTCGCGGACGACCACGTCGGGTCCCACGACCCGATCCGGGAACGGTGCCGCCCGGCCGAGCACCTCGGCCACGTCGGCCGGCGCTGCCGCGGTGGCCACGGCACGCAACGCCACGACCTCCACCACCTCGCCGTCGCGTCGGAACCCGTTGCGCCGCCAGTGCTCGGCGGGGAACTCCTCCACCGTTCCGACGGTCACCTCGTGGCTCTGACCGCGGTAGCGGCAGTCCACGAACGTGGTGACGACCGCACCGTCCGGGTCGACGTCGTCGCCGAGCTGGGCGAGGGCCCGATCGGCGAGCTGGGCCAGTGCGCCCTGCAGACCGGCGTGGTCCGTCGGGACGGGCCAGGAACGGACCAGTTCCCGCCGTGGGGGCGAGGTCAACAACCCCACCGCCGACAACGCGCCCGCCGCCGGTGGCACGACCACCGCGGGGATCCCGAGGGCCGACGCCAGGCCGCAGGCGTGCAGCGGCCCGGCACCGCCGAAGGCGACGAGCGCCAGGCCTGCCGGGTCGACACCGCGCTCCACCGAGACGGCCCGCAGGGCCTGCTCCATCTGGGCGTCGACCACGGCCACGACTCCGGCCGCGTCCACACCCGATTCGTCGAGCGCCCGCCGGGCGGCCTCCACGTCGAGCACACCGAGTCCCGGGAACGGGACACCGGCCGGGATCCGGCCGAGCACCAGGTTGGCGTCGGTCACCGTCGGCAGCCGCCCCCCGTGGCCGTAGCAGGCCGGGCCCGGTCTGGCCCCGGCCGACTCCGGCCCGACGAGCAGTGCACCCCCGGCGTCGAGCCGGGCCACGCTGCCGCCACCGGCGCCGATCGTGTGCAGCTCGAGCGACGGCGAACGAACGGGGTAGCCCGCGACCACGTGACCGGGGGCCGACGCCGGTGCGCCGTCGAGCACCAACCCCACGTCGGTGCTCGTCCCGCCCATGTCGAAGGTGACGGCGTCGGCGAACCCGCAGGCCGCCGCCACCGCCGCTGCGGCCCGCACCCCCGCTGCCGGCCCCGACAGGAGCAGCGACACCGGCCGGGTGGAGGCCTCGGCCAGGCCGACGAGCCCGCCCGCCGAGGTCGTGACGACCACCTCGTCGGCCACATCACGGAGCCCGTCCAGGTAGGGGCCGCAGACCGGTCGCAGCGACGCGTTCAGCACCGTCGTCACCGTCCGCTCGTACTCCCGGAACTCGGGCGAGATCTCGTACGAGGCGCTGACGTCCCAACCGGCGGCCCGCAGCTCCTCGGCGACGGCGTACTCGTGGTCGGGGTTGAGGTCCGAGTGCAGGAGGCACACCGCCACCGCCTCGCAGCCGTCGGGCGGCAGCGGCACCAGTCCCGGCTGGTAGGCGACGAGGACCTCCCCGGTCGCATCGAGGCGTTCGACGACCTCGAGCCGGTCGCCCCGGGCCACCGGTGGCACCGGCCGGTCCGCCCAGGGGTCGTAGAGGTCGGGCCGGTCCTGCCGGGCGATCTCGATCACGTCGGCGAACCCGGCCGTGGTGACCAGGGCGACACGCGCGCCCCGGCCCTCGAGCACGGTGTTCGTGGCCACCGTCGTCCCGTGGGCGAGCAGGGCCGGGCGGCCCGTGTCCCCCGCCGGACGCCCGGCCCGGACTCCGTCCCGCACGGCCCGCCCCGGGTCGTCCGGCGTGCTCGGCACCTTGAGGACCCGACCGTCATCGGTCACGACGTCGGTGAACGTGCCGCCACTGTCCACCCCCACCCGGCGGGCCGACCCGGATCCGGCCACGCTCAGACCTCCGGGAGGTCGAGGTGCCAGACCTCGCCCTCGCGACCCCGTTCCGTGAGCGCCCGCTCGAAGCGGTCGCGCACCAGTTCGGCGTCGGCATCGATGCCATCGCTCACGGCGACCACCGAGTCGCACACCGACCGCAGCCACCCGTCCCGGCGGGCCAGCGCGCCCTCCCGCCCCGCCACATCGGCGGGCCGCGTGCGCTCCAACACCACGGTCTGCACGGCCTCGTCGCAGAGGCGGGCGAATCGGGCGGCGTCCACCTCGGCCCAGCCGGCGGTCGGGTCGGGATAGGGCAGCACCGCCACGTACGGCACGTCGGCAGCGACGGCGGCGCGGGCGCCCAGTTCCTCGGCCCCCGGCCGGAGTCCGCTCAGCACCACGAGGTCCGGATGGAGCTCGGCCTGCGCCGTCAGGATCTGTGCCAGACGGTCGACGAGGAACGCCCCGGCCGGCGAGCCGGCGAGGGCGGCCGATCGCAGCCCGACGACGGCCAGGCGCCAACCCGCCGGGACCCGGCCGTCACGCGCCGCCGGGTCCGCGGTCACGGCGCCCCCTCCACGGGGCGCGTCCGGCGCGCCGAGCTGGTCCTCGCTCGGCGGGGTCCCCCCGGACTCCCCCCGGCCGGTCGCCGCCGCCCGCACGGCCAACCGGTCGACGAGGTCGTTCATCGCGTCGCCGCTGTGGCCCTTCACCCATTCGAAGCTGAGCCCGGGCCGGTCGCGGAGGTGCGGGACCAACTGCTCCCAGAGGTCCCGGTTGGCGACCGGCTGCTTGGACGCGTTGCGCCAACCCCTCCGGATCCAACCCTCCCACCACCGGTCCCGCCAGCAGTGCACGACGTAGGTGGAGTCCGAGACGATGACCAGGTCGTCGTCGAACCGCTCCGCCGCCCGCAACGCGGCGGTGATCTCCATGCGCTGGTTGGTGGTCGCCGCATCGGCACCCGAGGCCCACTCCCCGCCCGGCTCGGCCCAGGCCCATCCGCCCGGGCCCGGGTTCCCGCGGCAGGCGCCGTCGGTGTAGACGCGACGCGGTCCGGTGCTCACGTCGCGAACCTACCCGTAGGCTGACGGCGTGCAGAGCGACGCGAGCGATGACCCGGGTTACGCCGCCCAGCTGCCGGACGTCGATCCGGCCCAGACCGCGGAGTGGCTCGACTCGCTCGACGACGTCGTCGCCCGGCAGGGGCCGTCCCGGGCCCGCTACCTGCTCGCTCGACTCGAGGCCCGGGCCAGGGACCTCGCCCTGGGCACCTCGCAGCCCGTCGGAACCCCCTACGTCAACACCATCCCGACCGAACAGCAGGCGTGGTTCCCCGGCGACGAGGACCTCGAACGGGAGATCCGCCGCTACATCCGCTGGAACGCGGCCGCCATGGTCGTGCGCGCCAACCACACCTCCGACGCGATCGGCGGTCACCTGTCGACCTTCGCGAGCTCGGCGGCGCTCTACGACGTCGGGTTCAACCACTTCTTCCGGGGCAAGGCCGGCGGGAATCCCGGCGACCACCTCTACGTCCAGGGTCACGCCGCCCCGGGCATCTACGCCCGGGCGTTCGTCGAGGGGCGGCTGGACGAGGCCGACCTGGACCGGTTCCGACTCGAGGTGGACGTGCCCGGTCGAACCGGCCGGGGCCTGTCGTCGTACCCGCACCCACGACTCATGCCGGACTTCTGGGAGTACCCGACCGTCTCGATGGGCCTCGGTCCGATCCTCTCGATCTACCAGGCCCGCTTCAACCGCTACCTCACCCAGCGGCGGGTGGACGACGCGTCGACCAGTCGCGTCTGGTGCTTCGTCGGCGACGGCGAGCTCGACGAACCGGAGTCACTCGGATCCATCTCGCTCGCAGCCCGGGAGCGCCTCGACAACCTGGTCTGGGTGGTCAACTGCAACCTGCAGCGCCTCGACGGACCGGTGCGCGGGAACGGCAAGGTGATCCAGGAGCTCGAGGCGATCTTCCGGGGAGCCGGGTGGAACGTCGTCAAGGTCGTCTGGGGCTCCGCCTGGGACGACCTGCTCGCCCGGGACGTCGACGGCGTCCTCGTGCAGCGGATGAACGCCACCGTCGACGGCGAGTTCCAGCGGTACGCGATCGCCGACGGCGCCTACATCCGAGAGCACTTCTTCGGACCGGATCCGCGCCTGCGGGCCATGGTCGAGCACCTCGACGATGCCGAGCTGCAGCGACTCCCACGTGGCGGCCACGACTACCGGAAGCTCTACGCGGCGTACCGTGAGGCGGTCGAGACCGAGGGGGCACCGACGGTGATCCTCGCCAAGACGGTCAAGGGCTGGACCCTCGGCGAGGGTGTCGAGGCACGCAACTCCACCCACCAGATCAAGAAGATGTCGGCCGCGCAGCTGCTGGCACTCCGGGACCGACTCGGGTTCACCGACGAGATCCCCGACGAGGAACTCGCCGATGGCGTCCCGCCGTACCTGCGGCCGCCGGCAGGCGGCGCGGAACTCGCCTACCTGGCCGGCCGACGGACCGCGCTGGGCGGGCCGCTGCCCGACCGCACCGTCACGATCCGACGCCCCCTCGGCGAGCCCGCCCCGGCGGTCTTCGACGAACTCCTCCTCGGATCCAACGGCCAGCCGGCCTCGACCACGACGGCGTTCGTGCGACTCCTGCGCAACCTGTGTCGGGACGCCACCGTCGGCGAACGGATGGTGCCGATCGTCCCGGACGAGGCCCGGACGTTCGGCATGGACTCCATGTTCCGGGAGCTGGCGATCTACGCCTCGGGCGGTCAGCGCTACGAGCCGGTCGACCACGACCTCCTGTTGTCCTACCGGGAGGCCACCGACGGCCAGATCCTGGAGGAGGGGATCACCGAGGCGGGGGCGTTCTCGTCGTGGACCGCCGCCGCCACGGCGTACGCCCACCGGGGTGTTCCGATGGTGCCCTTCTTCACCTTCTACTCAATGTTCGGATTCCAGCGGATCGGCGACCTGATCTGGGCCGCCGCCGACGCACGCTCCCGGGGGTTCCTGCTGGGAGCGACCGCCGGACGCACCACGCTCCTCGGCGAGGGGCTCCAGCACCAGGACGGCCACTCCCACCTGCTCGCGTCGACCATCCCGGCCTGCCGGTCCTACGATCCGGCCTTCGCGTACGAGACCGCGGTGATCATCCGTGACGGGCTGGCCCGCATGTACCCGGCCGGCGACGAGGCCGCCGGCGAGGACGTCTTCTACTACCTGACCCTCTACAACGAGAACTACCCCATGCCGCCCATGCCCGCCGGGGTGGAGGACGGCATCGTCGAGGGCCTGTACCGCGTCTCCGACGCACCGGAGTCCAGCGGACCGTCGGCCACCCTGCTGTTCTCCGGCACGCTGTGGTCGGTCGCCGTCGCCGCACGCGACGAACTCGCCACCCGGTACGGCGTGGCGGTCGACCTGTGGTCCGCCACCAGCTACCAGCAGTTGCGGGCCGACGCACTCGAGGTCGAGCGCTGGAACCGACTGCACCCGGGCGAAGTACCGCGCCGACCGATCGTCACCCAACGGCTGGCCGACCGAAGCGGTCCCGTGGTCGCGGTCTCCGACTACCTGCGGGCCGTCCCCGACCAGGTGTCCCGCTGGGTCCCTCGTCGATTCACGTCCCTCGGGACCGACGGGTTCGGCCGGTCCGACACCCGGGAGGTGCTCCGTTCGTTCTTCGAGGTCGACGCACCGAGCATCGTCGTGGCGGTGCTCGCCGGACTGGTCGCCGACGGCGCCGTCACACCGGCGGCGGTGACCGATGCGATCACCCGCCACGGCATCGACCCGGAGCGGGCCGCCCCCTGGTTGACCTGAGCCACCGGAGCGCGACGCGACCGGTGGGTAGCCTGCGCCGGTGGCGAAGATCCTGATCCCCATCACCGGCGACGACGACACCGACCGACTCCTCCAGGACGAACCGCTGGCGCTCGTCATCGGCATGCTCCTCGACCAGCAGGTACCCATGGAGTGGGCCTTCAGGGGGCCGGCGACGTTGCGGGAGCGGCTCGGCGGCCGACTCGATGCCGCCGAGATCGCCGCCATGGACGTCGACGAGTTCGTCGCTGTCTGCGCCCGGAAGCCGGCCATCCACCGCTTCCCGGCCAGCATGGGCGCCCGGATCCACGAGCTCTGCGGGTACGTGGTCGACCACCACGGTGGCGACGCCGGTCGCATCTGGAAGGGGGTCCGCTCGGGCCCGGCGCTCTACGAACGGATCCGTGAACTCCCCGGCTACGGCGAGGAGAAGTCCAGGATCCTGCTGGCGATCCTGGCCAAGCGGCTCGGCAAGCGCCCGGCCGGCTGGGAGGAGGCCGCCGCACCGTTCTCCGATGACGAACCTCGTTCGGTCGCCGACGTCGGGTCCCCGGAACAGCTGCTGCGTGTGCGCGAGTGGAAACGGATGATGAAGGCCGCCAGGAAGTCGAAGTCCGACCCTGCCTAGAGCGAGGCGTCGACCTGCTGACGCGCCAACCAACCGATCAGGACCGCAACGGCCCGGGGGTCGTGACGCAGCTCGTGTCCGGCACCGCGCAGCACCCGCAGCTCGGCGTCACCGTGGGCCTCGGCGATCATCTCGGCGTCCTGCAGCGGCGTCAGGTCGTCGCCATCTCCGTGGACGACGAGCAGCGGGCGGGGCGCGAGGCGGGCTGCGCCCTCGACGGGCCGGACCCGGCGCAGTTCACCGGCCCAGCGGTCCAGCGCCGGGGGGAAGTCGGGATCGGTGATCACGCCGACCTGTCGGGCGTGGAGCAACAGCCGTCGGGGGTGCCGGGCCCAGTCGTCGAAGTCCCCGGGGGTGGCGAGCGCTGCCACACCGCGGACCTCGGCGTTGCGACCCGCCTCGCACAGCGCCAGCGATCCCCCGGTGCCGAACCCGCAGAGCCACACGTCCCGGACCCCCAGGGAGCGGACGTGCTCGACCCCGGCGTGGACGTCGTCGAGCCAGCCCAGGAGCGAGAACTGGCCCTCGGCCCGGCCGCAGCCACGGAAGTTCATGGTCAGGACGACCCAGCCGAGTTCCGAGGCGATGCGCTCGGCCAGCTCCGGGAACGACACGCCCGACTGGGGCGACTCGCGGCCGCGCGTCGGGAACCCGTGGCAGAGCACCAGTCCGGGCGCTTCCGCGACCGGCTCCTCCGGTTCGGCCAGGTGCCCGCTGAGCCGGAGCGGACCCGACTCGAACGCGTAGTCCATGACCGGACCGGGGCGTTCGGGGGGACCGTCCTCGACGTCCCTCACGGTCGACCCGCCGACGGGCGGGGTGGCGCCACGGGACGACTCAGTCGACCGGCGTCGCTGCGGCCCGCTGCTTCGCGAACAACCGGTAGCCGCGGTTGCGGGCCTCGGGGAGGGTGTCGGGTCCGAAGCACAGGTACTGCTCGGACTCGACCAGTTCCTCCACCAGGTGGGCGTCGACCTCATCGAGGGCGTCGACGTCGTAGACGACCTGGGTGCGCTTGTCGCCCAGGAACCGGTGGTGCTCGAACTTCGCGGGTCGATCCATGGCTGTCAGGCTACCGACCCGGACGGGTCGGCGGGACCGTCGACCTCGCCGCCGATCGCACCGATCGCGCGGTAGTACCGCTCCTCGACGTCGAGGATCCTCACCACGTCGCCGTCGTCGAGCTCGACACCCTCGGTCTCGAGTCGACCGAGGATCCATGCCAGCGGCTCGTCGTCGGGCACCAACAGCAGTCCCGTACCGATGTCGTCGGCGGTCGCGGCCGATGCCACGCCCTTCTCGGCCAGGTAGTCGCAGTGGGTGGCGAGCACCGCCCGCACCTCGTCGTAGGAGACGCGGGCCGTGATGTCGTCGGGGAGTCGCTCGGCGACGAACTCGACCGCCTCCTCGAGGTCGTAGACGCTGCGTCGCGGCCGGCGGGCCAGCGATCCGCTGACACCGCCGACCGTGGCGGCGGCGATCACGAAGACGGCCACCGCCGCGATGGCGATCCAGACGACCACGAGGACCTCCTGACGCCGCCCGGACCGACGACCTCAGATGCCGATGCGCTGGGCGAGCAGCTCGCGGTGGTACGTCGGATCGCCGAACAACAGCTCGGAGCTCTTGGCACGCTTGAAGTACAGGTGTGCCGGGTGCTCCCAGGTGAACCCGATGCCGCCGTGGATCTGGATGTTCTCCGCCGCCGCGTGGAAGTACGCCTCGGAGCAGTACGCCTTGGCGAGCGACGCCACCGACGGCAGCTCGTCGTTCAGCTCGGACGCACACCAGCCGGCGTAGTAGGCGGCGGACTTGGCGGACTCGACCTCGAGCAGCATGTCGGCGCACTTGTGCTTGATGGCCTGGAACGAACCGATGGGGCGACCGAACTGCACCCGGTCCTTGGCGTACTGCACGGCGGAGTCGAGCACCTCCTGGGCGCCGCCGACCTGCTCGGCGGCCAGGGCCACCGCAGCCAGGTCCAGGACCTGCGAGAGCACCTCCCACCCCTGTCCGTCGGCGCCGATGAGGGTCGCCGGCACGCCGGCGTACTCGAGGCGGGCCTGCTTGCGGGTCTGGTCCATGGTCGACAGCGCCGTGCGGGTCAGGCCCTCGGCGTCGCCGGCGACGGCGAACAGGCTGATGCCGGCATCGGTGCGGGCGGCGGTGATGATCAGGTCGGCGGTGTGGCCGTCGAGGACGTAGAGCTTGGTGCCGTCGAGCGTCCAGCCGTCACCCGAGGGCGTGGCGGTCATCGTGACCGCCGACTCGTCCCACTTCCCGTTCGGCTCGGTGTAGGCGAGCGTCGCGATGGTCTCGCCCGAGGCGATGCCGGGCAGGTACTGCTGCTTGGCGGCGTCGTCACCCGAGTGGATGAGCGTCTGGGCGCCGAGCACGACCGTGGAGAAGTAGGGGGCGCACAGCAGACGACGGCCCATCTCCTCGAGCACCACGACGAGTTCGACGAACCCGTAGCCCTGTCCGCCGAACTCCTCGGGAATCACCAGCGCCTGGAGCCCCATCTGCTCCGCCATCTGGGTCCAGACCGCAGCGTCGTAGCCGGACTCGGTGTCCATCAGTTCACGAACGGTCGCCTCGGACGACTTGTCGTTCAGGAAGGACCGGACGATCCCCCGCAGCTCTTCCTGCTCCTCACTGAAGGCGAAGTTCACAGTCCCTGGCTCCTCGTGCTCGCCCCGGATGGTCCGGGTCCCGGTGGTGCCGCCGAGTCTGCCGCGCGGCCGGTGCGGTGCGCACGTCAGCTTGTGTCCACACGCGTACACATTGGGACCGCGCCGCTAGGGTGGGGTCGTGGAACGGATCAACGCCCGGGAACTCCGGTCGACCCTCGCCGCCCAGCTCCGCAGGGCCGAACAGGGCGAGCGGATCGTCGTGACGGTGGGCGGCCGCGCCGTGGCCCAGCTCGGGCCGCTGGAGGGTGGACCCGGCGCGCTCACCCTCGACGACCTGGTCGCACGCGGCCAGATCCTCCCCGCCCGACGCCACGACCGCCCGGACCCGGCCGGGGTCATGCCGATGTGGGCCGGCGCCCGCATCGACCGGATGCTGCGCGAGGTACGCGGCCGGTGACGGTCGCACTCGACACGTCCGCCTGGTTGGCCAGGTTCCTGGAGGGACCGACCCACGCCGTGGTGCTCGACGCCATGCGGGCCGACCCCGACTGGTGCGCGAGCGCGCTCGTGCTGTCGGAGTCCCTGATGCTGCTCGAACGGCTCGGTGACGACCCCGACCGGACCGACGAACTGCGCAGGGCGCTCCGCGACGACTGGGAGCGCGTGCACGTCGTCCCCGTCGATCAGCAGTGCCTGGACCGGGCCGCCGAGCTGGGCCGGACCCAACCGCTCCGTACCGTCGACGCGATCCACCTGGCCGCCGCCGACCGACTCCCCCGCCCGGTCACCTTCGTGACCTTCGACCCGGCGCAGATCCCCGTCGCACTCTCGCTCGGCTTCGAGGTACCGGCGCCCGGGACCTGACCCGGCCCCGGCCCGGCGCGAGACTGGTCCCGTGCCGCCGTCCACCCTGCATCTCGCCGACTCGGGCTGGGAGGTCCACCGGGTCGTCGTCGGCCCGGTGGACAACAACGTCTTCGTCCTGCGCTGCACGGCGACCGGCGACGCCCTCCTCGTCGACGCCGCCAACGAACACGGGCGGCTGCTCGACCTGGCCCGGACGCTCGGCGTCCGGCGGATCGTCGAGACACACGGCCACTGGGACCACATCCAGGCGGTGACCGAGCTGCGCGACGCCGGCTACTCCGTCGGTGTGACCGGCGCCGACGCCGCGATGCTGCCGAGCTACGACGAGGTGCTCGAGGACGACGACGTCCTCGAGGTCGGCGAGCTGCGCGTCCGGACGATCGCCACCCCCGGCCACACAGCCGGCTCCATGTGCTTCGCCGTCGAGGGCACGCCACTGCTCTTCACCGGCGACACCCTCTTCCCTGGTGGCCCGGGCGCCACCCACTTCGAGGGCGGGGACTTCCCCACGATCATCCGCTCGATCGAGGACCGCCTCCTCGCCCCGTTCGCCGCCGAGACCCTCGTCCTGCCGGGACACGGGGACGACACGACGATCGGCGCCGAGTCCCCCCACCTGCAGGAGTGGGTGGACCGGGGTTGGTGAGCGCCGGCGAACCGCCGACCGTCGACTGGGCCACGTTCGTCGACGAGGCACCCGACCTGGCCGACGCCGTCACGCCGCTGCTCCAACGGACCGCCCACCACGTCCTGGCGACCCTCCGACGGGACGGGTCACCGCGGGTCTCGGGGACCGAGGTGCAGTTCGTCGGGCGGGAGCTCGTCGCCGGTTGCCCCGCCGCGTCGGCCAAGGCCCGCGACGTGCAACGGGACGGCCGCTTCGCCCTGCACACGAACCCGGGCGCGCCCACCATGGACGGCGGCGACGCCAAGCTCGCCGGAGTCGCCGAGTTGCACACCGCCGGCGCACTCGTCGACGCCCTGATCTCGTCCCTTCGGGACGCGGCCGACCACCCTGCCCCGCCGGACGGCGTCGCGCTGCTCCGGTTCGGCCTCACCCAGATCACCCACACCGCCATCCACCCGGACGGCGATCGTCTCGTCATCCGGACCTGGCACCCGGGCCGCGCCGTCGAATCCGTCGAACGGGCCTGAACGGTCGGACCGACGGACTCCGCGGCCCGACCGGGCTCAGTGGGCCGGTGCCGGGTTCCGACCGGCCGCCCTCGACCCGACCCGAACGGCAACGGACAGCAGCGCCGCTCCCCCGAGGCTGAGTGCGAACCAGGTCATCACCACGATCGTGCGGCCACGTTCGGACTGCGTCGCGGCCCACGCCGCAGCGCCGAGCGCCAGGAGCACCGCGGCAGCACGCACGGCGGACTCGGCGACGGGCCGCACCGGCGGAGTGGGCTCGACGCCGTTCCACACGCAGATCGAACGATCGCGACCGATCAACCACATCTGCCACACGGCGAACGCGGACAACACCACGGACGCCACGACCTGGAGCACCGACGCCACCCCCCGGTCGAGCCCCGGGACCACGCCGACCGCCCACCCGGTCGGGTGCGTGAACCCGTCGACGAGGACGTGCGAGACCGACCCGATCAGGATCGACCCGACGATCACCCACCACCGGTAACGGACACGGCCGACGTGGCGGAGGTCCTGGAGGTGGAACCCGCCGGCATCGGGCAGGTAGGGCGCCAGCGTCGGCAGCACGAGCCGCCGCAACAGGAGGGTCAGCACGACGCCGACCGGCAGGCACCAGTTCCACTGGTCGGCCAGGGTGTGGCCCTCCCACCAGAGCGGCACCCCGGCCAGGTACCTCGGCGTGGTCCGCAGCGTCGTGACCGCCAGGTCGGGCACCATGCTTCCGGCCACCAGTGCGACCCCGTCCAGGCCCGGCCAGCGCCGCTTCACGGGGAGCACCGGCGCCTGGTGGGCGAGGAAGGTCACGGGCACCGGACCATGGTGGCAGAGCACTGCGGGCGGCGGCATCGGGTCACCGCCGTGGGACACACTGCGTTGGTGAGCTCTCCCCCGTTGCCCGCCGACGAGCGGCCGTTCGACGACACGCCGGTCCACACCGCCGACCTCCCGGCGACACCCACCCGTGACCGGAACATCCCGGCGACCGCCTGGGCCGAGGCGCCGGACGCCCTGCTGTCGATCGGGGACGACCTCCCGCCGGGCCCCGATGGCGATCCGCCCCGGATCGCCTACAAGCGCCGTCTCGGGCCCTGGCTCCTGTGGCGGGCCGGCCCCGCCAAGGGCGCCGATGCCCGCTACGCCGCGGTCGATGCACGCGAACTGGGCCGGATGTTCACCTTCCGGCTGCTCCCGGACGGATCGGGCCGGGGTGTCGGCCCCAGCGGGGCCACCCACGAACGCTTCCGCAGTTGGAAGGAGGACCTCCGTGACCACCACTGACCATCCGCGGGTCCGCCCGAGCTATTACCACTACGGCAGTAGTGGAAATAGACTGACCCCGTGAGCGCACCGCTGTTCGAGATCGCCGACCTGCACGCCGCCCCCGCCGACGACACCGACCATCCCATCCTCCGTGGCGTCGACCTGACCGTCCGAGCGGGCGAGGTCCACGCCGTGATGGTTCCCAACGGCTCGGGGAAGTCCACGCTGGCCAGCACGCTCATGGGTTCGCCCGAGTACGTCGTCACCGGCGGCACGGTGCGGTTCCGCGGCGAGGACATCACCGACTGGGGGCCCGACACCCGGGGCAAGGCCGGGATCTTCCTGGCCTTCCAGTACCCCCAGGAGGTGCCCGGCGTGTCCGTGCGGCAGTTCCTCCGCCAGGCCCTCTCGGAGCGCAAGGGCATCGAGCTGTCGGTGCTCGAGATCCGGCTCGCCATCATGGAGTGGATGGAACGACTGGACATGGACCCGGCCTTCGCCGACCGGTTCCTCAACGAAGGGTTCTCCGGCGGCGAGAAGAAGCGCAACGAGGTCCTCCAGATGGCGATCCTGGAACCCGAGCTGGCCATCCTCGACGAGACCGACTCCGGCCTCGACATCGACGCGCTGCGCGTCGTCGCGGACGGCGTCGCGGCGGTGCGCTCCGACCGCCCCGATCTGGGTGTGGTCGTCATCACCCACTACCAGCGACTGCTCGACCACCTCACCCCTGACGTCGTCCACGTCCTCGTCGACGGCCGGATCGTCGACAGCGGTGGCCCCGAGCTGGCGGAGCGACTCGAGCGCGACGGGTTCGACGCGTGGCGGCAGCCGGCGTGAGCGAGGCGCTCGACGTCGCCGCGATCCGCGCCGACTTCCCCATCCTCTCGGAGACCATCCACGACCACCGGCTGGTCTTCCTGGACTCCGCCGCGTCGTCGCAGCGCCCCCGGGCCGTCCTCGACGCCGTCGAGCACTACGCCACCACCTCGCACGCCAACGTGCACCGGGCCGCCTACACCCTCGCCGAGCGCGCCACCATGGCCATGGAGTCCGCCCGCCGCCGCGTCGCCCGGTTCGTGGGGGCGAACGACGCCGACGAGATCGTCTTCACCAAGAACGCCACCGAGTCGCTGAATCTGGTCGCCCGGTCCTGGGGCACCGCCAACCTGGGCCCCGGCGACGTCGTGGTGCTGAGCGTCGCCGAGCACCACGCCAACATCGTCCCCTGGCTCCAGCTCGTCGAATCGATCGGGATCGAGCTGCGCTGGATCCCGCTGGGCGACGACGGCCGCCTCGACCTGTCCGGGATCGACGAGCTGCTCGACGGCGCGGCCCTGCTCAGCATCACCGCCATGTCGAACGTGCTCGGCACCATCCCCCCGGTCGCCGAACTGGCCGAGCGGGCGCACGCCGCCGGGGCGCTCGTCTGCGTGGACGCCTGCCAGTCGGTCCCCCACTCGGTCACCGACGTCACCGCCCTCGGCGCCGACTTCCTGGTGTTCAGCGGCCACAAGATGTGCGGACCGACCGGCGTGGGCGTGCTCTGGGCCCGACGGGAACTCCTCGAGGCCATGCCGCCGTTCCTCGGGGGCGGCGGCATGATCCTGGACGTCCGCACCGACGGGTTCACCCCTGCGGCGGTCCCCCACAAGTTCGAGGCCGGCACACCGCCCATCAGCGAGATCGTCGGTCTGGCCGCAGCGGTCGACTACCTGGAGTCGGTGGGCCTCGAGCGGATCCATGCCCATGAGGCCGAACTCACCTCGTACGCGCTGCGAACCCTTCCCGAACGCTTCGGCGACGACCTCCGCCTGTTCGGGCCGACCGACGCACGGGCACGCGGCGGGCTCATCAGCTTCGCGTTCGCCGACATCCACCCCCACGACCTCTCCCAGGTGCTCGACCAGCACGGGGTCTGCGTCCGACCCGGGCACCACTGCGCCAAGCCGCTCATGCGGGTGCTCGGCGTGGGCGCGACCGCCCGGGCGTCGTGGTACCTGTACAACGACACCGACGACATCGACGCCCTCGCAGACGCCCTCGACGACGCCCGCCGCTTCTTCGCCGTCTGAGCCGATCCTGCGGGCCGCGTGAACGGTGCGCCGATCGCGGCCAGACTGAGGCGGAACGACCAGATCCAGCGACCAAGATCCACCAGGACGGACCACCAGCCCCCATGTCAGGACTCGAAGACCTCTACCGGGAGATCATCCTCGACCACTACCGCAGCCCGCGGAACCGTGGCGAACTCCCCGTCCCCCCCGCCATCCGGACCGAGGGCCTGAACCCGCTCTGCGGCGACGAGATCGTCGTCTACCTGGAGCTCGACGACCCGGCCAAGGGCGACGAGGCGACGATCACCGATCTGCGCATCGGCGGTCAGGGCTGCTCGATCTCGCAGTCGTCCGCCTCGATGATGTCGGCCGCCGTCAAGGGCCACACGGTCGGCGCCGCCCGGCACCTGACCAAGGCGTTCAAGTCCATGATGTCGATCCACGAGGGCGAGTTGGGTGGTGACGGCTCGGAGTCCGAGGCCGACGACGGCGTCGTCGGCCCGGGCGAGCTCCCGCTCGGCGACCTCGACGCGCTCAAGGGCGTCGTGAAGTTCCCGGTCCGCATCAAGTGCGCCACGCTCGGGTGGAACACCCTCCTGCAGGGCTTCGACGACGCCGGTGACTGACCCGGTGTGAGCACTCCGCCCGACCGGACACCCGCTGCGCCGCAGCACCTGGTCCTGGTCCTGCTCGACTCGCTCAACCGCCACCTCCTCGGCTGCTACGGCGGCGAGGAGTTCGCCACCCCCCACCTGGACGCGTTCGCGAACAGCGCCGTGCGCTTCACGGACCACCAGACCGGATCACTTCCGTGCATCCCGGCCCGTCACGACCTGCTCTGCGGATCCTGGGACTTCCTGTGGCGGCCGTGGGGGTCGGTTGAGCTGTGGGAGTCGGCCGTCACGTCGCCGCTGCGCCGGGCCGGGGTGACCACCAAGCTGGTCTCGGACCATCCCCACCTGTTCGAGACCGGCGGCGAGAACTACCACGTCGACTTCACCGCCTGGGACTACCAGCGGGGTCACGAGTCCGACCCGTGGCGGACAGCTCCGGACCCGTCGTGGGTCGGCGCGCCGTCCTTCCACCGACCGCACATGCCCTACGACGACAGCCGCGGGTGGTTCCGCGACGAGGCCGACTTCCCGGGGCCCCGCACCATGTCGGCTGCCGCCCGGTGGATCACCGATGAGGCGCCCGCAGCCGATCGATGGCTGCTCGTCGTCGACGAGTTCGACCCGCACGAACCGTTCGACACCCCCGAACCGTGGGCGTCGATGTACGACCCCGACTGGGACGTCGAACGCGACGGCCCCCACCTGGTCTGGCCGCCCTACGCGGTCGACGGGGTCGCGTCGGGACAGCTCACGGAGCGCGAGGCCCGACAGGTTCGGGCCCAGTACGGGGCCAAGCTCTCCATGATCGACCACTGGTTCGGACGCCTGCTCGACGCCCTCGACCGGACCGGACGCTCCGACGACACGGCCGTGATCCTCTGCACCGACCACGGCCACTACCTGGGCGAGGGCGACCTCTGGGGCAAGCCGGGCACCTGGGTGCGCAACACACTCGGCCACATCCCGCTGCTCGTCCGCTGGCCCGGCGCGACCCCCGGGACCTGCGATGCGCTCACGACCACCGTCGACCTGCACGCCACGATCTGCGAGGTCTTCGGCGTGCGGGCCGAGCACCGCACGCACGGCCGATCGCTCGTCCCGCTGCTCACCGGCGACGCCTCCAGCATCCGCGACCACGTGCTGGGCGGCGTCTGGGGCCGGGAGGTCAACCTGGTCACCCCGACGGTGCGCTTCGCCTGCGGGAGTGTCGGAGGCGACGAGCCTCGCTCCATGTGGTCGAACCGGTGGTCGACCATGCCGGTCCACAGCGACGCCGACGGGGTGACCTGGATGCCGGTTCCCGACGACCGGGCCCGGCTCGACCGGATGCCGGGCTCCGACATCCCGGTCATCCGCCAACCCTTCCGGGCGGGCGACCTGCTCCCGTTCTGGGCCTGGGGCTCCAGCACCGGCGACCATCTGGTCGACCGGGTCGAGGACCCCGACGAGCGCGTCGACCTGGTCGCAGCGAAGGGCGACGATCCGACCACCCGCCGTGCCGTGGCCGAGGCGCGGGAGCAGCTGCGCGAGGCGCTCGTCGCCGTGGAGGCACCGGACGACCAGTTCGTCCGACTCGGCCTGAGCTGAGTTCGAGCGCCCGCTGCGAGGGCTGCTCTACACCCGCAACGGCGCGGACCTCGAAGGCCTCGATGATCTGGTCGACGTCGTCGTGGTGGTGTGACCCGGTCCGGAGGATCGAGACCCTCCGCGACGCCTGCGCCCGGGCCGAGGCCGATGGGCGGCCACCGCCCGGGGAGCACCCCCGGCTTCAGTGACCGGCGAGTTCGTCGAGGCGCCGCGCCAGGCGCACGTCCAGTTCGGTGATGCCACCGACGTCGTGCGTCACCAGGTCGACCGTGACCGTGGCGTAGACGTTCGACCACTCGGGATGGTGGTCCATCTTCTCCGCGAACACCGCTGCGGAGGCCATGAACCCGAACGCGCAGCCGAAGTCGCCGAAGGTGAAGACCTTGTGGAGCCTGCCGTCGACCACGTCCCAGCCCACGAGCTGCGACAGCGCGTCGTCGAGCTGCTCGGCTCCCAGCGGTTCGGGTCGGCTCACGGTCCCAGCCTAGGCGCCGGGCGCGTACCCCTCGGCCTCGAGCCGTGCGACCAGCTCGGGTCCGCCGGTCTCCAGGATCCGCCCGTCACCGAACACGTGGACGACGTCCGGGTGCAGTTCCTGCAGCAGTCGGTCGTAGTGCGTGATGGCCAGGACCCCCAGCGGATCCGGGCCCCCGGTCGCCTGCTCCACCCGCCGGGCCACGGCCCGCAGGGCATCCACGTCCAGGCCCGAGTCCAGTTCGTCGAGCACGGCGATCCGCGGTTCCAGCACGGCGAGCTGGAGCGTCTCGTTGCGCTTCTTCTCACCACCGGACAGGTCCACGTTCACCGCCCGGTCCAGGAATCCCCGGTCGAAACCGATCGAATCCGCCTCCTCGGCCATCCGACCGGCCACGAGCGCCGGGTCGCGACCGGCGGCGCTGAACGCAGCCTCCAGGACGTCCCGCAGCTGCACGCCCGGCACCTCGGTCGGATACTGGGCGGCCAGGAAGAGTCCCGCCTGCGCCCGCTCCCAGGTCGGGAGCGCCAGCAGGTCGACGCCGTCGAGCGTCACCGAGCCCGATGTGACCTCGTAGCCGGGACGGCCCATCAGCACGTTCGACAGGGTCGACTTTCCGGAACCGTTCGGGCCCATGACCACGTGCACCTCACCGGAGCGGACCGTGACGTCCACCCCCGTGAGGATCGGCGTCCCGCCGACCGACGCGTGCAGGTCGCTGACCACCAGTTCGCTCACGACGCACCTCCCACGGCGACGACCACCTGGCCGTCGGTCACGCGCACCTCGTAGGTGGGCACGGGACGGAGCGCCGGCAGGGACTGCGGCGCGCCGGTGCGCAGGTCGAACTCGCTGCCGTGCTTCGGGCATTCGAGTGTGCACGCCCGCTCGTCGACGATCCCGCCCGACAACGACACGTCGGCGTGACTGCAACGATCGCCGATCGCGTAGACCTGATCGCCGATCCGCACGACGGCGATCACGACGTCGCCGAGCTCGAAGCGGCGCGCCTCACCGTCGACCAGGTCGTCGAGTGCGCACAGCGGCTCGGCGCTCATCGGTCCACCCCACCGAGGATCGACGACAGCCGCGGCCGGACCAGTGCAGCCACGCCGGGAACGGGGCACCGCTCCAGGATCTCATCGGCGAACCCCGACACGATCAGCCGTTCGGCGACCTCCGTGGGAACGCCACGACTCTCGAGGTAGAAGCGCTGGTCGGCGTCGACCGGCCCGACCGTGGAGGCGTGCGCACAGCGGACGTCGTTGTGCTCGATCTCCAGGTTGGGCACCGACTCGGCCCACGCCTCGTCGCTCAGCGTCATGATCCGGTTCGACTGCTCGGCGTTGGAGCCCCGTCCCTCCGGATGGATCCGGATGAGGCCCGTGTAGACGGCGTGAGCACGGTCGTCGACGGTGCCCTTGAACTCGAGCGACGAACGCGTGTCCCGGTCCAGATGATCCTGGAAGGTCCGCAGGTCGTGCATCTGATCGCCCACTCCCGCGTACACCGCGGCGAGCGTGCCCGCAGCGGCCCGACCGGCCAGCCGGCAGTCGACCCGGAGCCGGGCGTACCGCCCGCCGAGCGCAGCCGCCCATCCGTCGTAGGTGCCGGACTGCCCGACGTCGGCGGCGACCTCGACCACCACGTCCTCGGAGGTCGACAGGTCCTGCACCAGCACGTGGCGGACGGTCGAGTCCCGAGCAACCGAGAACCGCGAGACCGGGAGGACCAGCGAGTCGATCTCGCCGAGCGACCGGTGCAGTTCCACCACGGTGGCCTGCGCGTCCTCACCCAACTCGACCTCGACCCTCGGGGCGACGACGAGGCCGTCGAGCGTCACGAGGTGGACGACGACGAACGGGTCGTCGAGCCGGGCACCCCGGGGCACCTCGATCCGGACGGCGACGTCGGCCACGACGGCGTTGACCTCGCCGAAGACGTCGACGGAACCGGCCACTGCCGCAGGGACGTCGACGGGTCGGCCCAGGACCTGCACGCCCGCCGCACCGGCTGCCTCGTCGAGCTCGACCCGGACGACGACGCCGTCGACCAGCACCACCAGCCCCGACACACTGCCGATCGACGCCACGACCTCGGCGGCGACCGACTCCGCGGCGGCAGAAGCCGCCTCGTCGACCGGACCGTCGCCCCGGACCCGGAACGCGCCGGGGTCGATGCGCTCGACCCGGCTGTAGCGCCACTCCTCGGCGTCGGTGCTCGGGAGCTGGCGACCAGCGAGGGGCTCGCCAAGATGGGCGAACGGTCCGGTCTCGACGGCGGTACTCACGTCGGCGAATTTACCCTACGCGAGTAGTGGATATTCAGTCGGCGCCGCCGGGCCGTCGGAAGAACCGTCGCCAACCCGACCGCCCACGAGCCTCCTCCTGGCGAACCTCGGCGAGCACCCGGGGGCCGGCGGCGTTGACGATGTCCTCGGCCTCATCGAGCAGCGCGGCGATGGAATCGTCCTCGCCCAGCCCGGCGGGCTCGGCCGGTGGCGGCGGAGTGACCAGCGTCCCGTGGGCCCAGTTCACGTCGGCGAGTCGGGGTTGGAAGGCGGCGCAGTCCTCGGGGCAGCGCCACGGCGCCTCGGGCGCCAGGTCCAGATCGCACTTCCGGACCGTGTCGCCGTTCGGGTAGGTCCGGCTCTCGAAGAACTTGCAGTTGTCCCGCATCGGCATGGCCTCATTCTGCCGCAGCGCCCGCAACGGTCGGGTCACGGGCGCTGGGTGGAATCGCCCATCGGTCAGGCCTCAACGACGACCCCACCGGTTCCGATCAGCAACACGTGACCTCCGCGCCCGCCGTGCCCCGCATCCTCCTGGACGCCGCCGACGTCCCCGTGGCCACGCTGGACCCCGACGGGATCATCACCTCGCTCAACCCCGCCTTCTCCCGGCTGTGCGGCCGGGCCTCGGCGGAACTGGTGGGCACCCACGTCACGAGCCTCGCCGAGCGGGACGACCACCCCCTCGTACTCGACGCCCTCATCGGGATCCTGGGCCGTCACGGGGACCTGGAACAGGTCGAGTTCCAGCTCGACTCCGTCACGGGGACGAGCCGCCGGGTGCGCCTGGCCCTGACCGGCGAGGTCGCCCCGGACGACAGGGTCACCTCGATCGTCGTCGTCGGCCGCGACCTCACCGCCGATCGCCGCCAGTCGGTGGCCGCCCACGAGCCCTCCGAGTCCGGGGCGTCGCTGGCGCCGGCACTCGAACCGGTGCTCGCCGCAGCCGGCCGTGATGCGCGGCTGCGGGACCGACCCTTCGCGCTCATCGAGCTCGACGTCGTGGATCCCGAGCTGGTCGTCGAGCGGAGCGGACCGGCGCGGGCGCGTGGCGCAACGAACCTGTTGGTCGACCGCATGCGCCAGCAGCTCCGCTCGCACGACACGGTGGTCCGGATCTCGTCCTCGTCGGTGGCGGTGGTCGCCACCGATCTCGGCGACGTCCAGGATGCCGCCGGGGTCTGCTACCGACTCCTGTCGACGACGATGGAACCGGTGCTCGTCCAGGGCCACGCCGTCGCGCTGACCCTGGCGGCCGGCATCGCCGTCGACGACGGAACGTCCCCGGTCGAACTCCTCACCGCCACCGCGGCCGGGCTGCTGTCCGACGCATCGACGGACGGGGGAGGATTCCGGGTGCTGGCGCTCGGCCAGCTCGCCCAGGCCTGAACCCGGGCCGCCGGAATCAGCCGACGCTGCCCTCCATCTGGAGCTCGATCAGGCGGCTCCACTCCACGGCGTACTCCATGGGCAGGGTGCGGGTGATCGGCTCGATGAACCCGTTCACCACCATGGACATGGCCCGCTCCTCGGTGAGGCCGCGGCTCATGAGGTAGAAGAGCTGCTCGTCGGCCACCTTCGAGACGCTCGCCTCGTGGCCGATGACGGCGTCACGCGAACCGACCTCCATGTAGGGGTAGGTGTCCGAGATCGAGTCCTCGTCCAGGATCAGTGCGTCGCACTGCACGTGGCTCCGGCAGTCGCGGGCGTCATCCTCGACCCGGACCAGCCCCCGGTACGAGGTGCGTCCGCCACCCGACG
>CAYMKW010000034.1:0-25609 GCA_964391365.1 uncultured Microthrixaceae bacterium
GCCCAGCCCGACCGGACAGGACACGCCGGTCCCGCCCAGACCGCAGTAGCCGTGCGGGATCTTCGACAGGTACTGCTGGTGGTCCATCTCCGCGTAGTGGAACGGGCCGGCCGGCGCGATCTCGGTGGTGATCGACCCGAGTCCGGCGTCGTCCAGCGCATGCTGGTAGGCATCCCGGCTCGCCAGCGCCAGCCGGAGCTGCTCGTCGGAGTGGGTGTAGATCGCCGACCGGTACTGGGTGCCCACGTCGTTGCCCTGTCGCATGCCCTGCGTCGGGTCGTGCGACTCCCAGAAGACGGCGAGCAGCTGCTCGTAGCTCGTCCGGTCGGGGTCGAACACGACCAGCACCGACTCGGCGTGACCGGTCCGCCCGGAACACACCTCCCGGTAGGTCGGGTTGGGTGTGAATCCGCCCGAGTAGCCGACCGCCGTCGTGATCACACCGGGGGTCTCCCAGAAGCGACGCTCCGCTCCCCAGAAGCACCCGAGGGCGAACTCGGCGACCTCGGCGCCGTCGGGCCAGGGTGGGGTGAACGGGGTGCCCAGCGCATGGTGGAGGCCGTGGACCGGCATGGGGGTGTCACGGCCGGGGAGGGCGTCCTCGGGGGCGATCAGGTCGTTTGACTTCCGGAACAGCACCTCCGCAGCCTACGGCCGTGGCACCAGGTCGGGCCGTCGGCGGCGGCCCGGGTGGCGGCCCGGGTGGGGGAACTGCCCAGCGTCGTCCGTTGCGACTGCGCTCGGCGCGGTCCACCCTCGGGGACGTGGAGACACAGCGGGGGTCCAGATGCAGCGCCGGCGACGTGGCCCGCGTGCGTGCCTGGCTGGCCGGAGGACCGGCCGAGCGATCGGCGGCGATCGATGTGATCTCGGCGTGGCGGGCGGTGGACGACGACCCGGCCACGCCTTCGGCGCTGCTGGCCGCTGCGGTCGCGTCGGCTCCCCGGCTGCCGGGAGCGCACACCGACCCTCTGGTGGCCATGGTCGAACTCCTGTGGTCGGCCCCGCACCTGGTCCCGCTCGACGAGCTCGAGGCGGCCTACCTGCTGGCGTCCGAACCGGTCCGCCGGGCGCTGCTCGACCTGTTGGCCCGCCGACGGGACCCCGAGGCCCTGGTGGTGCTCCGTCACGTGCTCGCCGATCAGGGGTGGACGGACCTGTTGCCGCTCCCGGCGCCGGGGCTGCTCGCTGCGGTGCTGGGTCACTCCCAGGCGGAGGAGGTCGTCGGTGTCCTGGTGGCGCTGTCGTTCCGTCCCGGGTGGGAGGCGCACGCCCTCTGGCTGCTGCGTCGACTGGTGGAGGAGACCGAGGTGACGCCGGCGGCGCTGGTCGACCTGGTCGACGCTCTCGACCCGATGCTCGAGGTGCTCGTCGAACGCTGCGACGCCGCCGTCGCCGGCCCCGAGCCGGCCTGGAGGGATCGCCGCCGGGTTCGTTCCATGGTCGGGCTCCTCGAGCGGATCGAGGTTCCCGCCGCCGATGCGTCACTCGCCCGGGTCCAGGCCTCGGCCGACCCGGTGCTCAATGCGTGGGCGGTGGCGGCGATCGCGTCCCGGGGTGTGGGCGTGCCCTGGGACCGGGTGTGGATGGCGGCGTACGAACCGGCGTCGCGGGCCGAACTCATGGATGGGCTGGACCGGAGGGGGTTGTTCGAGCGGGTGTTCGACGATGCGGGCCTGGTGCGATGCGGAGTCGACCGGGCCGAGGCCGACCTGGTCGCGTGGCTCGCCCGGCCCGGCGAGCTCGGCTGTGAGCCCGACGAGATCGAGCACATCGCCAGCCGAGTCGTGCGGGTCGGTGTGGACGGCGATCCGGTCGACCGTCGTGTCGACGAGGCGGCCTTCCACCTGTTCCGGTTCCGGACCCGCGCCCCCCACTGGGCGTTCGCGCGGGGGTGGATGGTCGGTGCGGCCGGCCTCTACCGGGACGACGCCACGGTGCCCGTCGGGACGCTCCGGGTCGCCCTGTCGTTGTTCGACTGCGAGGACCAGCGTTCGATCGACGAGCACTTCGAGTCGATCGCGTCGGCGCTCGGGGCCAACTGAGCTCGTCCTCCCCGTCCTCCGGTCCCAGCGAGCGACACGTTCCGCGTGCGACCCCGGTGTCGGTGATGGCGGTGGTCAGGGACGGGCGAGGCCCCGGCCGGTGACGAGCGGCAGGTCGAGCACGGAAAGCAGTCCGGGTTCCGCCTCGCAGACCGCCGGGATCGCGTTGACGATCCTTCCGGCGGTGCCGACCAGACCGGCGGTGTTGTGGTCGCCGTCGTCGCCCATCATCTGCAGGTCGAGCGTGTAGTTCGGGTTCCCGGTGACGATCACCCGGTAGCCCGAGTGCCCGACGGGCTGCGGCCATTCGGGAGCGAGCGCGTCGTCCAGACGGGTCACGTGCTCGAGGACGACCACGGGCCGTCCGTCGACGAGTCCCTCGACCTCGAAGCGCAGCGCTGCGGTCGTCCCGGCCTCCACCACACCGAAGCCCAGGTCGATCGTCTCCGGGGCGGGCAGGCGCTCGTGCGACTCGCGCATGTCGTCCAACTCGACCCCGAGTCCCGCGGCGATCGCCTGCAGCACGCCACCCCAGGCGAAGCTCAGCACGCCGGGCACGAGCAGCAGTGGTGTGGCGTCGAGGGGCTGGCCGAACCCCATGGTCTCGAACAGCACCTGGGGCTGCGCGTAGGTGTTGTAGTTCACGATCTCCATGACCCGGACCGACTCGACGTACTCGCAGGTCCCGGTGAGCACCAGCGGCAGCAGGTCGTTGGCGAACCCGGGGTCGATCCCCGACGTGAAACAGGACGCACGTCCGTCCCGACAGGCGTCCTCGAGCGGACGCCGCATGTCCGGCGCGACGTGCCCGGGGTAGATGAGCGGCACGACCGACGACGACACGACGTTGATGCCGGCGGCGAGCAGCCGCGCCATGTCGGCGATGGCCTCGCCGGGACGCAGGTCGGCGGTGGCCGTGTAGCAGACGCAGTCCGGCCGCAGGGCCAGGATCTCGTCCACGTCGTTCGTGGCGGCGACGCCGAGGGCCTCGATCCCGGCCAGCTCACCGGCATCGCGGCCGACCTTGTCCGAACTGTGGACCCACAGGCCGACGAGTTCGAGTTCCGGGTGGTGGGCGATCAACCGGAGGGCATGGCTGCCCACGTTGCCGGTGCTCCACTGGACGACTCGGTACGTCACGCTGCCCCCCGGGTTCGGACCGGACGG
Source organism: uncultured Microthrixaceae bacterium (assembly GCA_964391365.1). Classification (GTDB taxonomy): domain Bacteria; phylum Actinomycetota; class Acidimicrobiia; order Acidimicrobiales; family Microtrichaceae; genus SXMI01. Next base: position 3,213 of record CAYMKW010000034.1, read on the forward strand.
TCGCCGGTCGTCGGACGCGGAGGCTACCCCTCGCCGTCGGCGCCGGTCGCAGCAACGGTTCCGCACCGTCTGCGGCTCCGGCTCCGCACCACGCCCGGGTCAGCTGGCAGGATGACGCAGTGACGGAACGAACCCGGCCCCCCACCGTGCTGGCGATGTCGGACGGACTGCTCGGCGGTGCGTTCCCCGACGGTCGACTGGAACGTCTGCGGGCCGTGGCCGACCTGCTGGACGACGAACCGTTGAGCGTGTTCGACGACGAACGCGCCCGTGACCTGCTCGCCCGGGCCGAGGTGCTGGTCGGTCACTGGGGTTGCCCCACGCTCACCGGCGAGGTCCTCGACATGGCGCCGAACCTCCGGTTGTTCGCCTACGCGGCCGGGACGGTCAAGTGGCAGGTGACCGATGCCGTGTGGGACCGCGACCTGATCGTCACCTCGGCTGCGGCCGCCAACGCCGTCCCGGTCGCCGAGTACACGCTCGCCGCCGTGCTGTTCGCCGTGAAGGGCGTGTTCTCCTTCGTCGAACTGGAGCGGGACCGTTCGGCGCGGGTGCCGCTGCCCTTCGACCGCTTCGGTGCCGTCGGCCGGCGGATCGGCCTGGTCGGCGCCTCGCACGTCGGCAGGCTCGTGATCGACCTGCTGGCGGGCCACGAGATGGAACTCGCCGTCGCGGACCCGTACCTGTCGGACGACGAGGCGGCGGCCCTCGGGGTGACCCGGATGGAGCTCGACGAACTGTGCGCGTGGTGCGATGTGCTGAGCCTGCACGCCCCGGACGTCGAGGCGACCAAGGGCATGATCGGCGTCGAGCAGTTGGCCGCGCTGCGTGACGGCGTGACCCTCATCAACACCGCACGCGGCGCGTTGGTCGACACGGGCGCCCTGCTCGCCGAACTGCGCTCCGGCCGGCTGTCGGCGGTGCTCGACGTGACCGAGCCGGAGCCGCTGCCCGAGGACCACGAGCTGCGTCGGCTCCCGAACGTCGTCCTGACGCCGCACGTGGCAGGGGCCGTCGGCAGCGAACTGGTCCGTCTGGCCGATCTCGCCATCGACGAGGTCGACCGGTACGCGTCCGGCGAGCCGCCGCGCCACCCGGTGCGCCGGTCGGATCTGGACCGCATCGCCTGACCGTGGAGCACACCGCACCGTCGCCGCCGGACCGGTTGGCCATCGGTCTGTGCACGGTGACGTTCCGACAGCTCGCCGCGGATGCGATCGTCGACCTCGCCTCGTCGGCCGGGGTCGAGGTGCTGGAGTGGGGCGGCGACGTCCACGTGCCGGAGGGCGACCGGCGTGCCGCAGCGTCGGCCGCGGCGCTGTCGGCCGACCACGGTCTCGGTGTCGTTTCGTACGGCTCGTACCTGGTCCTGGACGCGCACCTGGGGGGTCGACTCGACGCCGTCCTGGACACCGCGCTCGAGCTGGGTGCTCCGGCGGTGCGCGTCTGGTGTCCTCCGGTCGTGGACGCGCCCGGTGGGCCCACGCCCGGTGACGGGTCGGACGGGGACGCTGCGGTGCCCTGGTCGGCGCTCGTCGATGCGGCCGGACACACCGTTGCCGCAGCGCAGGACGTCGGTCTGGCCGTCTACCTGGAGTTCCACGGTGGCGGCGCCACGGCGTCGGCGGCGACGGTCGTCGATCTCCTGGGGCAGGTCCCCGGGCTGTGGACGGGCTGGCAGCCGCCGTACTGGGCGCCCCGCAGCGCCGCCGACGAGCTGGTCGACCTGGGGGCGCTCGCCGGGCGACTCCTCCACGTGGACGTCTACGAGTGGGACGTCGACGGAACCCGCCGCCCGCTCGCCGGCGTCCGCTCGCGCTGGTCGGCCCGGCTCGGGGAGGCGGAGGTCGCCGCCGGTTCCGCCCGGGCGGCCGGGCTGCGACCGGCTGCACTCATCGAGTTCGTCCCCGGCGACGATCCCGCCGTCCTCGCCGCCGAGGTGTCGGTCCTGTCGGAGACCCTCATCGGCTGGGCGTGACCGTCGGTGGTCCGGGGCTCGGTGCCGGCGGGTCAGGTCCAGCGGTCGAGGATCACCTGCTCGTACAGGGCCAGGGTCCGGACCGCCACGTCGGACCAGCGGGTGTGGTCCCGTCTGGCGGTCGCCGCCGAGCGGGCTGCGGCCAGTCGGTGCTCGTCGAGTCGGTCCAGGGCGCCGGCGACCTGCGCGGCCGTGTGGCCGACCGGTACGGCGGCGTCGCCGAGCGACTCGCCGAGGAACCACCAGTCGGAGCACAGGCCGGGCAGTCCGGCGGCGATCGCGTCGGCGACGGTTCCGGTGGCCTGCATCCCACCGTCCGGGTCGAACGGGAACGCCAGGGCGTCGCAGGCCGACAGCCGCAGCGCATAGGTCGCCTCGTCGACCAACCGGTAGGGCTCGGCGATGGCGATCCGCGGGTCGCTGGGTGCCGTCTCCTCGTCGCGCAGCGACCAGCACACGACCTGCACGTCGGCGCGCCCGGACGCGACCACGCCCTCCAGGAACTCGCCGACCAGCTTCTCGGTGCGCGGTGCTCCGACCAGGCCGATCCGGAGGTCGGCGGGGGAGAGGCCGAGCCGCTGCTCGGCGGTCGAACGGTCCACCCGGTGTTCGGCCCAGAGGGTCGAGAAGTCACCGTGGGGGAGGACGACGTGGCGGGCGTGCCCGGCCCCGTGGCGGGCGACGAAGCGGTCGCGCCCGGCGTGGGTGTGGTGGATGACGGCGTCCGCGTGCTCGGCCCACAGTCGGTAGACGGCATCGAACGCCTCGGGCGGTGCGCCGGTCGGCGTCGGCGCATGGGGGGTGAGGTTGTGCGCCGTCCAGACGGTCGGCACGCCCCGGGCGCCGAGGTCCTCGACGATCCGCCGGTGCTCCGCCAGGTCGTCGAAGGCGACCCACTCGGGCCAGTGGAGGTGGAAGAGGTCGATGGCGTCCCGGTCGACGGCGGTGTCCGCGAGCGGTCCCCATGCCAGGGGCAGGTCGACGACGGCGTCGCCCATCGGTTCGACGAGCGAGCGGTGGTAGTGGTGGCCGTGCGCGCTCGACGACAGCCGCAGTGTCGGGGTGACCCGCAGTTCGATCCGGGCGCGGCGGGTTGGGTCCAGTTCGAACTGGTGGACCCGGTGGGTCCGGGACCAGAAGGAGCGCCACTCGTCGACGCCGTCGACGAGCACGGTGTCGGCCCGGCCCGTCGGTGCGCCGTCGGTGCGCCACTGCACCTGCAGCGGACGGTCGGCCCGTTCGGGCACGCTCCACCACATGGCACGGGGTGCCTCGTCCAGGTCGACGTCCCAGTCGACGTGGAGACCCCGGCCTGCGGTGCGCCAGCGGCCCCGCACGGTGCCGGGCAGATCCGGCGGGCCGTGTTCGCCGTCGAGTTCGGCGCCGCGGCGGAGCCCGTCCCACTCGGCGGTGACCCAGCCCGGACCGTGGCCCACCCGGACCGGCACGCCGGTCACCGTGTGCCGGTGCTCGCCGACGACCGCAACGGGAACCCAGCAGGCCAGCTCCGAGTCGACGGGAACCTCGTAGGTGCCGGGGGAACGGGGGGCGCACAGGTAGTCGCTGCGTGTGGCGCCGACGAAGGGGACGACGTTCGACCCGCCGGGCCCGCGGGTGCACCAGACCGATGCCGCGGTGTCGGCGCAGCGCGCGCGCGCGTCGCGCGGGGTGTTCAGCTCGGCGTCCGGGACCGCGATGGTGTCACGGTGCCGGTCGAGTTCATTCGCCGCCCAGGCCAGCTTCCCGTACAGGTCGAGGGTGAGTTGCAGTCGACGGAACGGTCCCCGGTAGCCGTAGGGGGAGCGGTGACGGTGGGCGTCGGTCACCCCATCGGTGAACCAGCCGTTCAGTCGGGCTGCGGCTCGGCGGCCACGCGCGACCCACCGGTCCGGGGTGTCACCGACACCGTGTCGGAGCGAGGCCGCGGCCAGCTCGACGGTCAGCGCCGCACCGAGCGACCCGGTGGAACGGCCCCAGGCCACGGCCGTGCCGTCGTCGGCGAGCGTCCGTTCGACCAGCTCGAGGGCGGTCCGGAGTCCGTCCAGCCACAGCGGGCCGATGTGGTCGGCCAGCGGTTCGGTGAACAGCCAGACGTCAGCGGTGTAGATGTCGTAGCGGCCGACACCGTGGACCGAGTCGTCCAGATGGTGCAGTGGGTTGTCGGCCAGGACGTCGACGACCCGCTGGAGCAGGTCGTCGACCACCGCAGGATCTCCCAGGAGGCCGAGGCGCATTCGAGCCAGCTCGCATCTGGCGAGCACCGCTGCGTAGTTGCGGGGCAGGATCCGGGCGTCGAGCAGTTCGATCCACTCGCTCGAGTCGCAGGCGGTCGCCACGTTCGAACGCTCGTGGTCGTCGAGCGGATCGAGCAGTGGGTTGTCGTCCCACGGGCCCCACTGCAGGACGGTCTCGGCCACGCGGTAGGAGAAGAAGGTGTGGGTGCGGGCACCGTCGATCCCGGCCAGCAGCGTCCGGACGATCTCGTCGACGGGCGCTCCGGCGATCTGCTCGACGCCACCCCGCCGGAGATGGCCGAGGGTGTAGGCCAGATCGGCGGTGACGTCCGGTTCGACGGCGTGCCCTGCGAAGACGCGGGGCAGGCGGCCCCCCGGAGCGTGGCGATCGAGCAGCGTCTCGACGCCGTCGACGACGAAGCTTCGGAGCCAGACGGCCAGGTCGGACGAGTCGGCTGGTGGCCAGCCCCACGGGGGGGCGTCCGGCCGGGTTGGTCCTGGATTCCTCCGAGTGGTGTCGGACACGAGGACTCCCGCAGTCGTGGGGACGGGTGCGGCCCCGGATGCGGAGGAACCTAGCGGGGACGGTCGAGCGCGGCCGCGGCAGTGGCCCGTCCGGCCGGGCCGACGGGACGCCCGTGGAGTAGGAAGGGGGTCGGCGACCGTGTGTGTGGTCGCCCCAGACGAGGAGGCCGACCATGGCGGAACTGCAGCGACCCGAGTTCCTCAACCGGGCGGCCGGTGAGATCGACCGGCTGACCAAGGAGGTCCGCTCCGGCGTGCGCAACGCCGAGGACGTCATGTCGGAGTACTGGGAGAACATCCAGCAGCTCGTCGACGATCTGCTCGGGTGGGTGTCGATCGAGGTGGAGAAGATCGGTGCCCGGGGTGAGGAGCAGCGTGAGGCGGTCGAGGCGCGTGTTCGGGAGCTCGCCAGCACGGCCGGTGAGGCCGTTCAGCGGGCCGGTGGTGCGGTCGGGCTGACGTCTGGTGCCGTCCAGGCCCCGGCGGATCCGGTTGCCCCGTCGTCTGCAGCGAAGAAGAAGCCGGCGAAGAAGAAGACTGCGGCAAAGAAGAAGACTGCGGCAAAGAAGAAGCCAACCGCGAAGAAGAAGCCTGCCGCAAAGAAGTCTGCGAAGAAGAAGGCTGCAGCGAAGGGGAAGTCGTCAGCCACGAAGGCGGCGAAGCAGCAGGCGACCACAACGAAGACCGAAGGGGAGAAGCGCACCGGGACGGAGTAGTTCCGGTGGGTGAAGTTGGTCGGGTTGGTGGGGTCCGATTGCGGACCGCCCACCCGGTCACCGGGTTTGGTGCAGTTCCACCCCGATGGCGATGGTTCGTGCGGCGACCGTGAGCAGGGTCACGACGAGCGGTGTGTACAGCACCAGCTTGATCAGCACCGTGGAGATCACGTCCCGGGCCCGATCCTGCGGGGTCACGTTCAGTCCGGTCTCCTCGACCATCTTCGGGCGGGGGTGGAACTGCCACCAGTGGTCCCGGGGTGGGATGAGATCGTGGCTCACGGCCTTCCACAGCTTGTTCCCGAGCAGCAGGTAGCCCCAGAGGATGAACACCCCGGCGGCCGTCGCCAGCGACCACCAGATCGGGTGGAGCAGCCCGGCGCCGTAGGGAGCCGGCCCCGATGCGTACTCCTCGTAGCTGGGGAGCTGCAGCCAGGACGCCGCGACCGACGACGGCAGCATGCCGGCGCCGCAGACGTAGACGACGAACCAGCCGAAGAGCATCACCCACACCGAGCCCCACCCCCGCAGGGTGGCGCTCGCGCTGAAGCGGAACGTCCTCCGGTACGCCTCATCCGGTGGCAGGCCTCGCAGCATGAACCAGTCGCTGAACAGTCGGGACGACCACTCCTTGTGCCAGACGAAGTAGGCGAGACCGATCCCCAGGGCCACGATCCGGGTCGTCGGGTGCTGCTGACCTCGGTTCGGGTACATCAGGCCACCCCCAGCCGGTGGCGGAGTTCCTCGCACAGTTCGGACCGGGTCGATCCGAACACGATCGTGAGCTGGCCCTCGGGCGGGTCGCACCGGGGGATGAGCAGCAGCGCGATCCGCCCGTGGCCCCGGTCGTCCCCCCGTGCGAGCCGGGCGGCGGCGTACAGACGTCGGTCGTCCGCCGCAGCGGCCCACTCGAGGGTGTGTTCGTCGGGAGCGGGGACCTCCAGGAGCTGGGCACGGCGCGAGGACCCGACACTGACGGTGAGGTGGGCGATCATGCGGCCTCCCGGGTGGTCTCGTCGATGGCCCGAACGATGCCGCGAATCCGTTTGACTCGACGGCTGTCCCGCTGGCGTCCTGCGGCCGAGCGTTCCTCGCCGGGTCGCCGACCCTCGATCAGGTTCGCAACGGCGCTCCGGTCGTCTGCGGACTGGGAGCCCGCTCGAGCCGATCCGAGCGTTCCACCCAGATGGTCGGCGTCGCCGCTCGCCACCACGATCAGCGCGGCCGTCGCTGCGATCGCCTCGAACTCGCTGTCGGTCGCGGCGTCGAGGAGTCGCCGGGTCGTGGATCGGTGCACCAGTTCCAGTACGCAGCGGTCGAGGACCTGCTCCAAGCCGCCGGACGTCCACCCGGTCACCAGGTCGGCGGCGGGATCGCCGGTGACATGGTCCTCCATCGTGGCGTCCCAGCTGACCACGTTCCGACGTCGGTCGGCGTGCCGTCGCACGATCGAGCGGTGCGTGAGCGAGAGAAGCCTCCGACCGACGGCCGGCGGCCGGTCCACCCGGATGGCTGTCGACTGGCAGGTGACCGCCACGTAGGTCTCGCTCACCAACTCGGCTGCGTCCAGCCAGGGGTCGGTGGCGGCGATCGCCCGGGCGGCCCGTTCGGCGTCCTCGGTGGTGAGCCAATCGAGCAGGCCCTGCCGGTGGTCGACCTCACCGTAGGATCGGCGCCGTGCACCCATCGACGGGGACCGACCCGCTCCGACCGCCGCATGCGTCGACGGTCCGCCCGTCGGTCCAGATGCGGCCCTACGACCATCGTTCCGTGATTCTGAGTCCATCGTGCCCTCCTCTGTGTATGGATGCTGCGCCTATGTGTACAATCTAGCAATGAGTGTGAATAAAATGCAAGGCCCTGATCCGGTTCGGTCGGCCGACTCCTGGGTGACGGTGGGCGAGATCGCCCGGTCACTCCACTGCAGCAACCCGTCGACCGTCACCAACTGGCGGAAGCGGCACGAGGACTTCCCCGAACCGGTGGTGGGAGGCAGTCGTCCCCGGTTCCGCTGGGGCTCGGTCCTCGAATGGGTCCTGATCCACCGACACGACTGGCTGGTGGAGCACGCACCACACCTGATTGGTTTCCAACACGCCCGACTGGTGACGGCGATCAGCGTCGCTCTGTCGACCGTCGAGGATCTGCCCGAATCCTCGAGTGGCGGCCCGGGTGTCCGGTTCGCCGTGGCCGCCGCGGCGACGCTGCTCGCTGTCGACCCCGGCGCAGGTGATCCGGCCGACCCCTACCTGGCGCTCGCCGGCGACCTGCCCGACGACATCCGGCGGATCGTCGAGGGGGCGGTGGCGGAGCACGCCTTCGAATCATCATCCCGCAGTGGATTCCACGACCCCCCGGTGGTGCTCGACCTGTTCGATTCCGCCGCTCTGGTCGATGCCCCCGAGTGCGACGTGGTGTCGTTGGGCTGCGGGACGGGCCGCACGCTGGCGCGGGTTGCCCGTCAGGGCCGGGACGAGGGTCGTCGGGTCCGGCCATGGGGCTACGAGATCGATCCGGCGCTCGCGTCGGGTGCCGCCTCGTTGCTCCGGGCGGAGGGGTTCGACCCGGTGGTCGAGCAGCGGGACGTCCTGACCGACCCGCCGGGTCACGACGGCGCGTCCCCCTGCGCAGTGGTGCTCGCATCCCCCTCGCTGCACCGGCTCGACCCGAACGATCGGACCGACGAGTCCGCCGATGACGCCCGGCCCGACGACCCGCGTTGGGTCGTGGCCAGCACGGGTGAGCGCAGCTTGGTGAACACCTGGGTGCAGGTGGCGCTGTCGCTGGCCCGATCGATGACGGCGCGGAGCGGAGGAGCATCATCCGCGGCGGTGCTGGTCCCGACGGCGTGGTTGGGTGGTGGTGGCCGGGAATCCCGCGCCGTCCGGGCCCTCCGGGAGTGGCTCGCCGTCGAGCGCCTGCTCCGAGCTGTCGCTGTCGCACCCGTCGCCAGGACACGGGTCGGCTACGACACGGCGGCTCTCTTGGTGGTGAGCGGTCGCGCCGAGGTGGATCCGGTCACCGTGCTGGACGCGTCGAGCGCTCCCGTCCGGCCGACCCCCATGGGGCCCGAGTTCATCGGAGGGGCACCGGGTGTGTTCGGGGTCGGGGTCACCGTGGGGGACGTGTCCCGGTTCGTCGTGGATCCGGCCGACCTGGCGTCCGCTGCCGCCGATGGGAGAGCCGACCTGCGTCCGGAGCAGCTGCGCGAACTCACGGACGCCGCCGACGAACGCCTACTGTCGCCGGTGCGGCTCCACAGCATGGGCTGGGCGCGTGTGGGGTCGGAACGCCCCGACCCGGCTCCGTCATCCGCCGACCTGGTCGCCGCCGTCGAGGCCGTCGGAGGAGCGATCGACGACCTCGGTGAGTCGCTCGATGATGCCGGCCGGCAGCACCTCAGGAAGCTCCGTCGACGGTTCGAGGAGCTCGAAGCGATCGTGCGGGCGCAGTCCGCCCCGGAGTCGCCTGACCAGGAATCGTCAGGGGGGGAGTGAGCCCACCTCGGGCTGTCAGGCGGACCGGGCTCCTCCCTGGTCGGCCAGTCCGCCCAGGCAGGGTCCGAGATCGGCGGTGTCGGCGACGAGTCGCTCCAGGACGTCCGGAAGGTGATCCAGGTCCGTGCTGGGGATCGCGATCGTGGCCACCACGGTTCCCTCGTCGAGGGAGATCCGGCCGAGGGCCGCTCGGGCGTTGAGGGTGTTCAGTTCCTCGAACACCTCGAGGGACCGACCGATCCCGGTGGCGATCTGGACCTCGGCGCGCCACGACTGTCCGACACCGTTCGGTGGACGCAGGTGGACCGTGCGGCCGGCGACCGGCACGACGATGCCGCCATCGACCCGGGTGGCGCCGAGCTGGGCGAGCATGCTGTCCAGATCGAGCACGGGAGCCGGTGCGTTTCGGAGCGAGCGCAACTCGGTCTGGATGTCCCCGGCTCGGATCTGAGCCGATCCGTCGGCCCGGACGCCGATCCAGACCCAGTCGCCGGGACAGGTCCAGGCGCTGAGCGTCAGTAGCGACTGGTCGACGGCAATGATCGCCGGGCGCCCGTCGCCGAGCTCGACGTTCGCAGGGATCCGATAGGTCGATCGTTCGCCGCCGACAGGCGTCCAGTCCATTCCGAACGAGATTGAGTCGTGGTCGAGCGAGAGCGCCAGACGCAGCGGATCGGAGAGGAGTCGCGGCCGCTCCGGGCCGTTCGCACTGCATTCGAGCAGCCCCCGCAGATGCACCGTCTCGATCCAGGCGACGCCGAGCCACCCGGTCGGGTCGAGGTCGTCCACGACCTCCACCACGGTGGTCGAGCCCGGAAGGTCGAAGCGGCCGCTTCCGCCTGGTGCGGCGATCGTGGCGACCTGGCCGTGGACCCCCCGCTCCAGAGCCAGCCGGGCCACTCCGCAGGTGCGGCTCAGGTGGTGTGCCCACGCCACCAGGCGGTGGGGGAGCCACGGGGGCCGGCTGTCGAGGGCGGGACCCGGCCCGCCGTTGATGGTGAGTCGACCGTGGGCCGTTGCCATGGTCCACCGTCGGTGGCCGTCGACAACGCTGAGTTGGACCCCGGGAAAGCGGCCCCCCTCGAACGGGTTGAGGAAGCCGAGGATCTGGGCGACCACCTCCCACTCGTCGTGATCGATGAGGTGTCCGTCGTTCTGGTTCGAGCTCACGGTGCCTCCAGGTGGGTGGCCGGCGGCTCGAAGAGGCTGAGCTGTCCCGGAATCCTCCGGGGGCGGCGCTTGGGTCGGATCCGACCCGTGAGGTCCTCGATCGTCCGCACCAGTCGGTCGGCGGCGGCCCGGTCGAGGGCGACGAAGGTGGCGGTGCCGGCGGCGTCGATGGTGACCCAGTCCTGCGGGACGGTGATTCCGAGGTCACTCACGGCGTGTCGCAGGCGACGCTCGAAGGCGATCGCCCATTCCGGGCGGAGTTCGATCGATTCGGTGACGGGAGGGTCGGCGCCGCCGACGGTCTGGGAGGTCGGAGGGACCAGTGGGACGGGGATGCTGATGTTCCTGGGTTCGGGGTGTGTTGTTGTGCTCATGCCCCGATAGGGCGATGGGAGGGCCCGGTGTGACACCCCGGAGGGTGATTTCTTGCGATGTGCCAGACCGTCCCGTTTTTCGGGACGTTCTGGCACATCAGCGAGATCTCATGCCGGTACCGAAGTGATCCGGCCGTCCTGCAGCGTCAGGGCCATGTCCACGGGGACGAGTTGCTCCCGGTGATGGGTGATGATGAGCGTCGTTCGGCCGGCCCGCTCGGCGAGCACCCGTTCCAGCAGCTCCCGTTCGGACGGTGGGTCCAGGTGCGCTGTCGCCTCGTCGAGCACGAGCACATCGGCGTTGCGGAGCAGCGCCCGGGCGACGAGCAGTCGCTGGCGTTCACCTCCGCTCAGACGGCGCCCGTCCTCGCCGACTCGCTCGCCGAGACCGTTCGGCAGCGTCCTGACGAGTTCCGCGAGTCCGGTTGCATCGAGCACCTCGAGGAGCTCGGAGTCCGAGGCGTCGGGATCTGCGAGGAGCAGGTTGTCCCGGACGGTCGTGTCGAAGAGATGGTCGCGTTGGGCGACGAGGGCGACGCGATCTCGAACCGCCGCAACCGACACGTCGTGGAGATCGGCACCGCCGAGTCGGATGCTCCCGTCCCGGTAGTCACGGAACCTCACCAGCAGGTCGGCGATCGTCGACTTCCCCGATCCGCTGGGTCCGGTGAGCACAGCCACCGTTCCGGCCGGAAGCTCCAGATCGACGCCGTCGAGCACCGCAGGGCCGTCCGGCGAGTACCGGAAGGTCAGATCCCGGACCGTCAGCGAGCCGCCGCTCGGGCACACGGGATGACTCGGATCCTCCACCGAGGGCTTCTGGTCCGCGATCGCGAACACCCTGGCAGCGGCCGACCGGGTCCGGCCCAGGTGCTCGGCCGCCAGGGTGACGGGGGCCACCGCCTCGACCGCAGTGAGCGCCACGAGGGGGAGGACCGCCAGGACGACGCCGTCGAGCCGGCCTCGTTCGACGAGGGACGCCCCGAGTGCCAGCGCCGCTGCCGCACTGCCCAGCCCGAGCGGACCGATCGTGGCGGTGATGGCACCCCGCACGCCGTCCAGACGGGTCTGGTCGTCGACCAGTCGCTGATCGAGGGCGGCCACCCGCTCCACGAGGCCGTCGGTTGCGCCGGCGACGCACAACTCGTCGATCCCAGCCAGCTGCTCGGCCAGTTCGGCGCGCACCGCAGCCCGGTCCGTGATGACGTGTGATGCTGCAGCCCGCCCGGCCCGGCGGGCCAGCACCGGGACGAGCAGGCCGACGATCGCCAGCGTCAACGCGAGCAACAGCCCGGCACTCCAGTGCAGGACGCCGAGCGCGATGACGGCCAGCGCAGCCGTGGCTCCGGCCGCCAGCGGTGGCACGGCGACACGCAGGTAGAAGTCCTGCAGTTCGTCGACGTCATCGGCGAGCCGACTGAGCACATCACCCCGCCGCCGGTCGTCGAGGACGGCCGGACCGAGCGGGGCGATCGAGTCGAAGACCCAGGTCCTGACCCGCGTCGTGATCCGGAACGTACCGAGGTGCCCCACGTATCGCTCGCCGTAGCGGGCGGTCGCCCGGACGGCGGCGAAGAGCCGCACGAACGTGATCGCCACGCCGAGCGTTGCGGTCGTGGTCACGAGTTCGGACCGTGAGATCAGGGCGCTCGCCGAACCGACCAGGGCCACGCCCGACGCCGACGTCGCAGCTGCGAGCAGGGCCGCGAGGACCAGCCATCGGCGTTCCGGGCCCACCAGACGCAGGATCCGCCCGATCACCGTGGATCGCTCCCGGACTCTGCGAGCAGGCCGTCCCGCCGGCCCTCGACCAGCGACCGGTAGGTGCCGCAGGTCGCCAGCAGTTCGTCGTGGGTTCCGCTGCCGACGACACGGCCGCCATCCAGCACGACGATCCGGTCGGCCAGTCTGGCGGTCTGCAGGCGGTGGGCGACGAGCAGCGCCGTCCTCCCGGCGAGCAGGTCGCCGGCGGCGGCCAACACCTGTTCCTCGGTGACCAGGTCCAGATGGGCGGTGAACTCGTCGAGCACCACGAGCGGCGCGTCCCGGACCCATGCCCGCGCGATCGCCAACCGCTGTCGCTGACCCCCGCTGATCGTGGTTCCCTCCTCGGCCAGGACCGTGTCGATCCCGTCGTGCAGGCCGTCGACGAACTCCATCGCACCTGCAGCGTGGAGCGCCGCTCGCACCCGATCGTCATCCGCATCGACTCCCAGGCGGACGTTGTCGGCCACGGTGCCGGCGAACACGGTCGGGGACTGGGGTACCCAGGCGAGATGGTGTCGCCAGACGGTCACGTCCACCTCACCGAGGTCCACCCCGGCGGCGCGGACCATGCCGCTGTCCGTTGCGAGGAACCCCAGAACGAGGGCGACGACGGTGGACTTCCCGGCCCCGCTCGGTCCGACGAGCGCGACCGTCTCCCCGGGGTCGATCCGGAACGTGACGTCATCGATCGTGGGCGCGCCCTCGGGGTCGCGCCGGACGGTGACGCCCAAGAACTCCAACGGAGCGACACCGCGCACCTCGGGGCCGACGGCCCCTGCGTCGGTCACAGCGGGTCGGGGCCCGTCGTCCAGCCACGGGCCGATCCGTTCCCACGCTGCTTGGCCGGACTGCCCGGCGTGGTACTCGACGGCGAGCCTCCGAAGCGGGCCGAAGAACTCGGGCACGACCACCAGGGTGGACAGGGCGACGGCGAAGCTGAGCCCGCCGCCGATCATCCGGAAGCTCACGGTGACCGCCACCAACGCCGTGGCCGCAGTCGCCGACCACTCGAGCACGAGCGAGGTCTGGAACGCCGTCCGCAGCACCTCCATCGTCGTCGCACCGTGGCGTCGGCTGACCTCCTCGATCCGTTCGCCGGCGTCCTCGGCCCGGTTCGTCACGCTCAGTGCGCCGAGGCCCCGGAGGAGGTCCAGGAAGAACCCGTGGAGCCACGACAGCTCGGCCAGACGGACCCGCGTCAGCTCCCGCGTCCGGCGGCCGATGACCGCCAGAAGCAGGACCAGCATCGGTCCGGCGAAGACCAGCACCAGCGAGCTCCACGGGTCCAGCAGGACCACCACCACGAACACGATGGCCGGGCCGAACACGGCGAGCGCGGCTGCCGGAACGAACCGCGTCACGTAGTCGTCCAGGGCATCCACCGAGTCGCCGACGACACCGAGCAGGTCACCGGAGCGCCGATGTTCATCGGTCCCTGCCGACCGGACCGGTCGGGCGACGGCGTCGAGGAGCCGGATCCGCAGCGACGACCGGATCCGGGCCGATGCGGTCCCGGCGCTGCGGGCGGCGCCCCACTGCGCCATCGCTCGCAACGCCCCGAGCGCCACGATGGCCAGGGCGACCGGGAGCACCTGCGCCGCCCCTCGACCCCCGACGAACACGGCATCCACACCGCGTGCGATCAGGATCAGGGCGGCGAGCAGGGCGACGAGGGCGAGCACCTCTGCGGCGGCACTCCACAGGAGGGGCCGTCGTGCGGCGGGCTCCGCCGCCACGACCGCCCGGAGGGTCGTGCGGGGGTCGCTCACGGTTGGCGGGCCGGCACGGTGGTCCCGGCGATCAGTAGCTGTCGTCGTCGAGTTGCACCCGGCCGCGGAAGAAGTAGTAGACGCCGGCGGTGTACATGAGCACGAACGGCATGCCGAGGACGGCGACGACCAGCATCACCGTCAGCGTCTCCTGGGTCGACGCGGCGTTGTAGATCGTCAGGCTGTTCGCAGCGCCGTTCGACGCCGGCAGCATGACGGGGTAGAGCGCAGCGGCGACGCTGGCCATGAGCAGGGCGATCATCGACGACGATGCCATGAACGCCCAGCCGTGCGAATGGGACCGGATCGCCCGCCACGCAGCGACGACAGCCACGAACGCCGCCGCTGGGAACACGGCGGTCCAGGGCCGGTCGCGGAAGTTCTGGGCGAAGTCCTCGGGCAGGAACAGGGTCCAGGCGATCACGACGGTCATGACGACGAAGAAGGCGACCATCAGTCGCGGCACGAGGCGCTCGACGCGTTCGAGCAGGTCGTCCTGGAGCTTCATCGTCAGGTAGATCCCGCCGTGCAGGGCGAGCATGAGGACCCCGGCGACACCGAGGAGCAGCGCGTACGGCGACAGCAGGGACAGGAAGTCGACGTCCAGGTTCCCCTGGTCGTCGATCGGCACCCCCCGCAGCACGTTGCCCAACGCCACCCCGAGCAGGAACGCGATCCCGGTGGACGAGATCGTGAAGAACCAGTCCCAGGTGCTGCGCCACCGGGCACCCGGTCGCTTGGAGCGGAATTCGATGGCGACGGCCCGGAGGATCAGGACCAGCAGCACCGCCATGAGCGCCAGGTAGAAGCCCGAGAACAACGACGCGTAGACGAACGGGAACGCAGCGAACAGGGCGCCCCCGCCGAGGACCAACCAGACCTCGTTCCCGTCCCAGACCGGGCCGATGCTGTTGAGCAGGATCCGCCGGTCGTGGTCGCTCCGGGCGACGAACGGCGACAGCATCCCGACCCCGAGGTCGAACCCGTCGAGGATCACGTAGCCGCCGATGATCACGACGTAGAGGACGAACCACACCTGGTTGAGCCACATGGTCAACCCACCCTGCTCGAGGCCCGGGGCCTGCGGGCGAAGATCTCACCGAACGAGTCGGGGAGCGACTCGATCT
This sequence comes from uncultured Microthrixaceae bacterium, assembly GCA_964391365.1. GTDB lineage: Bacteria > Actinomycetota > Acidimicrobiia > Acidimicrobiales > Microtrichaceae > SXMI01. The sequence continues at coordinate 18,370 of CAYMKW010000034.1, forward strand.
CGTCGGTGTCGGGAGCGTCGGGCGGGCCCGCCTGGATCTTCTGGTTCAACAGCCAGAGGAACACGACCAAGAGGACCGAGTAGACGATCGTGAAGCCGATGAGCGAGATCGCCACGGTCGTCGCCGAGACGTTCGGGGATGCGGCGTCGACGGTCCGCAGCTGCTCCCAGACGATCCACGGCTGTCGCCCGAACTCGGCGGTCCACCATCCGGCCATGATCGCCGCCAGGACCAGCACCACGTTGACGACGAGCAGCCGCAGCACCCACGTCGAGGTGTACAGCTTCCGCCGCCAGGCCGCGAACGCGACCAGCGCGCTGACCCCGACGAACAGCATCCCCAGGTCGATCATGGCGTGGTACACCTGGAACACCAGGTTGACGTTCGGCCGTTCGTCGGCCGGGAACTCGTTCAGCCCCTGGACCTCGGTGTCGGGGCTGAACCCGACGAGCATGCTGAGCATGCAGGGGATCGACACACCCGAGGTGGTCTCACTCTGCACGTCGACCCACCCGAACAGGTAGAGCGGCGCACAGTCCCTGGTCTCCCAGAGCCCTTCCATGGACGCGAGCTTCACCGGTTGGTTCTCGGCCACCACGGTCGCCTGCTGGGCGCCGAACACGGCCACCTGCAGGACCGACAGCACACAGAAGATCGGGAGCGCCACCTTCATCATGGTCCTGGCCACATCGACGTGCCGCTGCTTCAACAGGTACCAGGCGCTGATGCTCGCCACCATCGCCGCGCCCAGCATCCAGCTCGCCACGAGCACGTGCAGCAGTCGCGGGATGAACGAGGGGGTGAACACGACCTCGGAGAAGTTGGTCATGACCGCCATCGGGCCGTTCGGCCCCTGGGCGATCTCGTAGCCCTGCGGGGTCTGCATCCAGGAGTTCGCCATGATGATCCACGTGGCGCTGAAGTGGGCGCCGATCACGACCATCGACGTGGCGAAGAGCCACAGCTTGTTCCCGAGTCGGTTGGCACCGAAGAGCATGAGCCCGAGGAAGCCGCCCTCGAGCATGAAGGCGAAGATCCCCTCTGCGGCGAGCAGGCTGCCGAAGACGTTGCCGACGTAGCGGGAGTAGACGGACCAGTTGGTGCCGAACTCGAACTCCATGACGATGCCGGTGGCGACACCCATGGCGAAGATGAGCCCGTAGATCCGGACCCAGAACATGGACAGCTGGCGCCACTTCGGGTCCTTCGTCCGGACCGACTGCACCCCCAGGATCACGAGGATCAGCCCGACCCCGAGCGACAGCGGCGGGAAGATGAAGTGGAAGCTGGCGGTCAGGCCGAACTGGATGCGATCGAGCAGGATCTTCGTCACCGCGCACACCTCCGTCCGACGCCCGGCTCGGCGCCTCCGGAAGTGAACCTATCGTGGTCGTGCGGGTCCTCCGGGCGACGGTGACCCGTGCCACGGAGTCGGGGGTCGGGAGGTCGGACGGTGATCGAGGTCGAGGAGGGCACCAACCCCGCCGAGCAGGTCGTGCGGATCGACAGCGGGTGGATGCAGGTGGAGCTGCTGGCGCTCGGTGCTGCGATCCGATCGGTCCGGGTGCCGAGCGCATCGGACGGTCCCGGTCCCGTCCACCTGCACCTGCCGAGCGTCGCCGACCACTCGGATGCGAACCGCAACCCGCACCTCGGTGCGTCGGTCGGTCGCTACGCCAATCGGATCGCCGGCGCGGCGTTCCCCCTGGACGGTCGCACCGTCGAGCTGGTGGCGAACTCCGGTCCCAACCAGCTCCACGGCGGACCCGACGGGTTCGACCGCCGGGTCTGGGACCTGCTGGACACCGACGGCGCCGACAACGGTGGGGCGGCGCTGTTCCGGCTCGTGAGCCCGGACGGCGACCAGGGGTTTCCCGGCGCCCTCACCGCACAGGCGCTCTACGAGGTGTCCGGTGACGAACTGTCGATCACCTACACGGCCACGTGTGACGCCCCGACGGTGGTCAACCTGACGAACCACGGCTACTGGAATCTGGACGGCGCCGCGACCGGCGATCCGGAGGCGGGGACGGTGGCGGATCACCTGCTCGAGATCGCCGCCGACCGTTACGTGCCTGTGGGTTCCGACGGGATCCCGACCGGCGGGCTCGTCGACGTGTCCGGAACCCCGTTCGACCTGCGTCGACCCCGCGAGCTCGGCCCGACGATGGAGGCCGTCGGCGGAGGCCTCGACCACTGCTTCGAGGTGCGTGGCGAGCCGGGGACGGTCCGCCACGCGGCCACGCTCGTGGCTCCCGGGTCCGGGCGGTGGATGTCGGTGAGCACGGACCAGGTCGGTGTTCAGGCCTACACGGGCAACGGTTTGCGCCCGCCGTTCGTGCCGCACGGCTCGGTGTCACTCGAGACCCAGGCGTTCCCCGACACACCCAACCGACCGGACCTGGGCAACGTGCGACTGGACCCCGGCCACGAGTACCACTCGGTCACCGTCCTGCGCTTCGGCATCGGCGTGCCGGAGGTCTGAGCCGCTGGAGCGCGGCGTGCCGGAGGTCTGAGCCGCTGGAGCGCGGCGTGCCGGAGGTCTGAGCCTCAGCCCACCCCGGAGCGCTGCCGGCACGGGGCCTGCTCGGCGAGCGACAGGTTGGCGGCGGTGGTGACGATCCCCACGTGTGAGAACGCCTGCGGGAAGTTGCCGAGCATCCGTCCGGCAGCGGGGTCGTACTCCTCGGACAGCAGGCCCACGTCGTTGCACAGTCCGCGGAGCCGTTCGAACACCTCCCGGGCCTCGTCGGTGCGACCGGCCAGCGCGAGCGCATCGGCGAGCCAGAACGTGGTGACGAGGAACGCCCCCTCACTGCCCGGAAGCCCGTCGACGTCGTCCCCGTCCGAGGCGGCCTCGGTCTCGTAGCGTCGGACGAACCCGTCGTCGAGCAGCGTCCGTCGGACCGCATCGATGGTGCCGACGACCCTCGGGTCGTCGGGCGGCAGGAACCCGACGAGCGGGATCATCAGCAGCGACGCGTCCAGGTTGGACGACCCGTAGTACTGCGTGAACGAACCGAGGTCGGCGGAGAACCCCTGCTCGCACACCTGGGCGTGGACCCGGTCCCGCAGTTCGCTCCAGCGGGCGACCCGTTCGCCGTGGTACCCCACGAGCGTGGCGAGTTGGATCGCCCGGTCGAACGCGACCCAGGCCATGACCTTGGAGTGGGTGAAGTGCCGCCGGGGCCCGCGGACCTCCCAGATCCCCTCGTCGGGCTGCTCCCAGACCGCCTCGAGCTGGGTCATCAGCGCCGCCACCACCTCGCCGTCGTAGCCGACCTGTCCGCTGAGTCCGTTGGTCGCGGCCGTGAGGGCGGCATCCATGACCTCGCCGAACACGTCGAGCTGGAACTGGGTGGAGGCGCCGTTGCCGATCCGCACCGGTGCGGACCCCTCGTAGCCCGGCAGCCAGTCGAGCTCCAGTTCCGTCAACCGCCGCTCGCCGCCGACCCCGTACATGATCTGGAAGTCACCCGGGTTGCCGGCGACGGCACGGCGCAGCCAACGCGACCAGTCCGACGCCTCGTCCCGGTAGCCGGCGAGCAGGAGCGACTGCAGCGTGAGCGTGGCGTCCCGCAGCCACGAGTACCGGTAGTCCCAGTTGCGGACCCCGCCGATGTCCTCGGGCAGTGACGTGGTGGCGGCGGCGCACACCGCGCCGGTCGGACCGTAGGTGAGCGCCTTCAGGGTGATGAGCGAGCGGACGACGTCGTCGCGCCACTCGCCGTCGTAGGTGCAGCCCGCCACCCACTCCCGCCACCAGTGGCGGGTCCGCTGGAGTGCGGCGAGCGAGTCGAGCGGCAGGGGCGCCTCGCTCACCTGGGATGCGAACCAGGTCAACGAGAAGGCGAACCGTTCACCCTCGGCCACCTCGAAGCCGGCCACGGTGGTGTGGTCCAGGCCCTCGAGCCGGACGGGGCTGTGGAAGCGCAGGCCGTCGGGTCCGGCGACCATGGTGAGTCCGTCGCCGGTCGCGCGTACCCACGGGGTGATGGAGCCGTAGTCGAATCGGACCACCAGCTCGCAACGCATGCGGACCGTGCCGTTGCGGCCCTCCACGATCCGGTGGATCGTCGGGTCCGGATGGCCGGGCGCCATGAAGTCGAGGACCGCCACGTCGCCGGTCGGCGTGTGGAACACCGTCTCGAGCACGAGCGTGTCGTCCTCGTAGCGGCGGGTGACGGACGCCTCGCCCTCGGGGGCGATCAGCCAGCGGCCGTGCTCGGCGGTACCGAGCAGCGCTGCGAACGCGGCGCCCGAGTCGATCCGGGGCACGCACCACCAGTCGATCGATCCGCTCCGGTCGACCAGCGCGACGGTGTTGGTGTCGCCGATGATCGCGTAGTCCTCGATGCGTCCCGCCACGATGTCCTCCTCGTCGGATCGCTGATCCGTCCGACGTCGCCGTCAGTCCTCGTCGTCGGGGTGGACGAGCACCCGGGACGGGCGGTCGTGGGTGGTGAACGACCAGAACCAGTTGCTCATGGCCGCCATCCGGCTGTCGCCGCCGGTCAGCAGCGCCAGGTGGACCGCGCCCCACATGGCCCAGGCGGCCCGGCCCGTCAGCGTGATGTGGTGGGGTGGGACGACGGCGACGGCGGCCTTGCGTCCGATCGTGGCCATGGTGCCCTTGTCCACGTAGTGGAACGGGTGGGGGTCCTTGTGCTTGCGTTCCATGCGGTCGATCGTGACGCCGACGTGCTCGCCGGCCTGCAGCGCCACCGACCCGAGCTGGGGGAGCACGTCGCCGGACGGCGAGTCGGTCGTGAGCGCCATGTCGCCGACGACGAACACCTCCGGGTGGTGCTCCAGGTGGAGGTGCCCGGTCACCGGCACCCGGCCCCGGACCAGGTCGACGCCCAGAGCGCCGCTCAGCGGGACGGGTTGCAGGCCCGCACCCCAGACCGTGGTGCCGGCCCGGACGACCTCGCCGTTGCCGAGCACCACGTGGTCGGCGGCGATCTCGTCGACGGACACGCCGAGCCGCACCGTCACGTTCCGTTCGGTGAGCGTCTCGAGCGTGTAGGCGCTGATGCCCTCGTCGAACATGGCGAGCAGGCGATCACCGTGTTCGACGAGCGTGACCGACACCGTCGACAGATCGAGACTCGGGTAGTCCTGGGGGAACACGCTGTAGAAGAGTTCGCTGAGCGCGCCGGCCGTCTCGACCCCCGTCGGTCCTCCGCCGACCACCACGACGTCCAGCGTGCCGTCGGCGGCGAGGGTCGGGTCCTTGGCGGCCGCCTCGAACCGGCGGAGCAGGTGCTCCTTCAGGCGGATGGCGTGGGAGAGGGTGTAGAGCGGGAAGGCGTGGTCCTCGGCGCCGGTGGTGCCGAAGAAGTTGGCCCGGGCGCCCAGGCCGACGATCAGGTAGTCGTAGGACTGCGGCTCCCAGTCCTCGAAGGTGACGGTGCGAGCGTCCAGGTCGATGCCGCTGACGGTGGCCTGGGCGAAGTCCAGGTTGTCCTGGGAGTGGACCAGTTCGCGGATCGGGTGGCCGACGGTCTCGGGGTCCAGGATGTCGGTGGCCACCTGGTAGAGCAGCGGCTGGAAGGTGTGGTAGTCGTGCCGATCGACGAGCAGGACGTCGACGGGTGCCTTGCGCAGCTTCCGGGCGGCCCCGATGCCGCCGAATCCGGCACCCAGGATCAGGACCTTCGGTCGGGGTGCTCCGTCGCTCACCGGCCCGACGCTAGTGGGTCGCCCGGTCCGGCCGTTCGGAACGCAGTGGGGGTACAGAATGTGGTCACAGCGATCGATAGAGTGACCACATGAGGGTCGGCATCCGGGAACTCAAGGCGAAGCTGTCGGAGTACCTCGTGCGGGCGCAGGCCGGCGAGGAGGTGGTCGTGACCGATCGCGGTCGACCCGTCGCCCGCATCGTGCCGCTGGCCGACGACGCCGCCGTGGAACGAGGGATCGCCGAGGGCTGGGTCGCGGCGCCGAGGCGACGAGGCCGCCTCGGCGAGGTGGAACGTGTCCGCTCGCAGATGTCGGTGCTGGATGCGATCGATGAGGACCGGGGGTGACGCTCTACGTGGACAGCAGCGCGCTCCTGAAGCGCTACGTGGACGAACGCGACTCGGAGTTCGCCGAGCAGGCCATGGGCGACGACCCGGTGCTGGTCACGTCACGGATCACCGAGATCGAGGTGCGACGCAACCTGACCCGGCTGCTCGACGGCGACGAACTACTCGTCGCACAGCGGGCGTTCGACGCGGACGTCGACCACTTCGCGCTCGTCGAGGTCGACGCCGTGACCTGCGCCGAGGCCGCGCGCCTGGCGGAGCAGACGCTCTGCCGGTCACTCGACGCCGTCCACCTCGCCTGCGCTCGGCGAGCCGGAGCACGGACGGTGGTGCTGACCTTCGACCGGCGCCAGGCACGTGCCGCCCGGGCGATCGGGCTGGAGGTGATCGGCGCCTGAGTCCGCCCGGCTCCGTGCCGGGGCCACAGTCCGCCCGGCCCCGTGCCGGGGGTGGCCGGGGACGTCGGAGCGTGGCCTGCACGGTTACGGTGGCGACGTGACCTTGCGGGTGGTGCAGTGGGCGACCGGAGGGGTCGGTCGGGCGGCGATCGCCGGGATCGCCGAGCACCCCGACCTGGAACTCGTCGGATGTTGGGTGCACAGCCCCGACAAGGTCGGCGTGGACGCCGGGACGCTCGCGAGGATCGACCCGCTCGGCGTGGCCGCGACCGACGACGTGGACGCGCTCATCGAGCTCGGGCCCGACTGTGTGCTCTACAGCCCGATCTTCGCCGACCCGCAGCTGGTGCGGCGGTTCCTGTCCGCCGGCATCAACGTGGTCACCCCAGTGGGCTGGATCCGGCCGCCGGACGCGGAACGGGCCGAGCTCGACGCGCTCTGCGCCCCGACGGGCGCGACCCTGCACGGGACCGGGATCCACCCCGGTGGCGTGACGGAGCTGTTGCCGGTCGTCCTGTCGGCGCTGTCCGGGTCGGTGACCCACGTGCGCGCCGAGGAGTTCTCGGACATCCGGACCTACGACGCCCCGGACGTGATCCGCGACTGGATGCTGTTCGGCACCACGCCGGAGCAGGCCCGCACCAGCATCATGGTCGACGCCCTCGGCGCCGGGTTCGGCCAGTCGGTGCGGCTCGTCGCCGATGCCCTCGGCGTTCCACTCGACGACGAACTCGTCTCCGAGCACCTCGTGGGCGTGGCGACGGCGCCGATCGACTCGCCGATCGGCGTGATCGAACCGGGCCTCGTCGC
>CAYMKW010000035.1:0-4670 GCA_964391365.1 uncultured Microthrixaceae bacterium
CTTCCCCAAGGCCGAGGGGGACTCGGACTTCGTGCACCGCCAGGCCATCCGGGCCAAGGCCTTCGACGCCACCCGCGGCATCCTTCCCGCTGCCGCCCTGTCGAACGTCGGGATCTACGGATCGGGTCAGGCGTTCGAGTCGCTGCTGCTCCGGATGCGTTCGCACCCGCTGCCGGAGTCGCGCACCTACGCGGACCTCATGCTGGTCGAACTGCGGAAGGTGATCCCGAGCTTCCTGAAGCGCGTCGACCTCCCGGACCGTGGCGTGGCCTGGAGCGACTACCTGGAGCAGAACCGTTCGGCCATGGAGACGGTGTCCTACGAGATGCTCTCCGGTGATGCCGTGCAGGGCCCGACCGCCCCCTCGGTGGACCTCGTCGATTTCGACCCCGACGGCGAGATCAAGATGGTCGCCGCCATGCTCTACCCGTACACGGGCCTGGCCGAGTCGCGGCTGCTCGATCGTGTCCGGGCCATGTCGACCGAGGACCGCATGGCGGTCGTTCGCGCCTACGTGGGAGAACGGGGCAACCGTCGACACAAGCCGGGTCGGGCGCTGGAGCGGACCGACTACCGCTTCGACGTGGTCTCCGACTACGGGGCGTTCCGGGACCTCCAGCGGCACCGGATGGCCACCGTCGAGTGGCAGGAGCTCGGTCCGCTCCACGGGTACACACGTCCGCCGTCGATCGACGACGCGGGGCTCACCGAGCCCTTCGACGAGGCCATGGAGCTGTCCCGTCAGCTGTGGTCGGCGCTCTCCGAACGGTTCCCGGAGCGTTCCGCATACGCCGTCTCGCTGGCCTACCGGGTCCGTTACGTCATGCAGTTCAATGCCCGAGAGGCGATGCACCTCATCGAGCTCCGGACGGCGACACAGGGCCATCCGTCGTACCGGGCGGTGGGCCAGGCGATGCACCGCCTGATCGCCGAGCGCGCCGGTCACCGGGCGGTCGCCGAGATGATGCGGTACGTGGATCACTCGGGCGGTGCGGACCTCGAGCGGCTCGGCGCTGAACGCCGCGCCGAGGAGCGTCGCTCGGCGAGCGGGAGCTCCTAGCGCGGGACCGACCGGGCCGGATGTCGCTCGGCCTCGGGTGCGCGTGTCTATGATGCGCCCGACTCGTGGCCCGGGACCGACCCGGCGGCACGGGACGAGGAGACATGAGCGACGAACCCGACGACGTGGAACTCGACGATGAGCTCGATGGCGAGCTGGACGAGGAGTTGGGCGAGGAGCTCGACGGCGACCTCGACGGCGAGCTCGATCCCGGGCTCGACGGGGAGGTCGACGGAGTTCTCCCCGAAGGCGATGAGGCCGACGAGTCCGACGACGACGCCGTCCCGACAGCGAGGCGGAAGCGGACCGAGGACGTCGAGGACGACGAGGACGAACCCGACGACGACGACGTCGAGGCCGACCTCGACACCATCCTCAAGGATCGGATCGCGGCCGGTGACGACGAGGACGAGGACGAGGAGGCCCCCGAGGAGCCGACCGGCGAGGCCGCCGAGCGTGTCGCTCCCCGGTCCGGCGACGAGTTCGCCTGCACGACCTGCTTCCTGATCGTCCACCCTCGGCAGTTCGGCAGGCCCGGCAGCTACCGGTGCCCGGAGGGGTACGATCCCTGCAGTGCGATCGACGAACTCGAACGGCGTGCGTCGAAGCCGGCGAAGCGCCCTGCCGCCAAGGGCGGAGGGTCCGGTTCGACCTCCAAGCGGCCGGCTTCGAAGCGCTCCGCCTCGAAGCGGTCCTCCTCGGGCTGAGCCGGGGTCGGGGTCGTCGGATCCGTGGGACCGTGGCGGAGACGCACGTGAGTGACGCACCGGGACAACGGCTCATCGACGTGGCCCTGGACGAGTTCACCGGGGCCGTGCCCCGGCTGATCTCGCGGACACGGCGACAGGTCCACGTCGGTCGGACGATCGTCGCCCGACTGCCGTGCCTCGGTGTGCTCGCCCCGCCGGCCCGACCGGTCAGCGTGCCGGCCCACGAGCGGGTGGGGGTCACGGTGCTCGACGTGCTCGCAGCGGACTGGGACGACGGGCGCACTGACGACGCCCCGACGCCGACGCCGCTCGAGCCCGTACCGTCGAGCGAACCCGTTCCCGACGCTGCGGACCTCCCGCTGCAGGACTACGACGCCCTGGCCGCCTCGCAGGTGGTTCCCCGGCTCACGAGCCTGTCGGCACCCGAGCTCGATGCGGTCCGCCGTTACGAACGGGGACACCGGAACCGACAGACCATCCTGAACCGGGTCGGCCAGTTGCTCGCAGAACAGGCCTGATCCGGGTGACCGCCACCGACACCGCCGGATGGACGGTCGGGGTCCGCCCGGAACGGGCCGACGATGTCGACGCCGTCGAGCGGGTCCACGCCGAGGTGGTCCGGTCCGTCGCCGGCCTCCGGGGCGGCGAGGCCTACTCCACGACACCGGGGGAGTTCAGCGGCCCTGAGGCCGAGCTGTCGCTCGTCGGCACGATCGGCCCCGTGGTGGTCGGCGCGCTCCGGGCCGGGGTGGAGGTCGACGGGAGCGGATCGCGGATCTGCACGATTCGGTTCATCGGCGTGGAGCCGGCTGCACGAGGAGTCGGCGTCGGTCGGGCGCTGCTCACATCTGCACGCGAGTGGGCGAGGGGACAGGGGGCGTCAGCCCTGGACTCGACAGCGTTTCCCGGCGACCGCTCCACCAAGAACTTCTTCGAGGCTCACGGGATGGTGGCCAGGCTCATCGTCGTGCGCACCTCACTGACGTGACGGTGACGTCGCCGGACGGCTCCGCCCCGGGGCCCCGACTGGCGGTCGGAGCGGTGGTCGTCGCCGATGAGGAGCTGCTCATGGTGCGACGTGGTCACGGCCCGGGAGCCGGCACCTGGTCCATCCCCGGGGGGCACGTCGAGGTGGGCGAGACGCTCGCCGAGGCGGTCGTCCGGGAACTCGCCGAGGAGACGGGCCTGGACGGCCTCTGCGGGCCGTTCCTGGGCTGGGCGGAGCTGATCGGCGACCACGGTCACGTGGTCGTGATGGACTTCGAGGTGGTCGTCGTGGCCGGCGGCGAGCCGACTGCCGGAGGAGATGCCGCCGAGGCGGCCTGGGTTCCGCTCTGGCAGGTGTCCGAGCTGCGTCTCGTCGACGGTCTGGCGGAGTTCCTCGCCGAGCACGGCGTCATCGAGACGCTGACCTGACGGGCTCCGATTCCGCTCAGCGGCCCTTCCAGATGGGGGCCCGCTTCTCCGCGAACGCCGTCAGGCCCTCGCTGAAGTCCTCGGTCCCGAACATCTTGACGATGCCATCACCCGACAGCTTCCAGCCGATCTCGTCGTCGGCATCGACCGAGGCGAGCATGATCGCCCGGCTCTCGCGCACGGCGAGCGGTGCGTTCGCACAGATCTCGGCAGCGAGCTCCAGCGCCGTCGAGAGGGCGTCACCCTCGGCGCAGAGCCGGTTCACCCAACCGAAGTGGTAGGCCCGCTCGGCCGGGAAGTCGAGACGACCCGTGAGCGCCAGTTCCATGGCGACGTTGCGGGGCAGGGCGCGGGGGAGCCGGAACAGGCCGCCGGCGGCGGCCACCAGGTTGCGCTTCACCTCCGGGATGCCGAACACGGCGGTCTCGGAGGCGACCACCATGTCAGCGGCCAGGACGAGTTCGGTGCCGCCCGCCAGGGCCGGACCGTCGACGGCAGCGATGATCGGCTTGGTGCGCTCACGCGTCACGAACCCGCCGAACCCGCCCTTCGCGGTGGACATGCCCCCCGGATCCACGGCCATCTGCTTCAGGTCGGCGCCGGCACAGAAGATGTGGCCCTTCTCGGTGCGGGCACCCGTCAGGACGCCGATCCACACGTCGTCGCTCGACTCGATCTGGTCGACCGCCGCCTCGATCCCCTGGGCGACCTCGCTGTTCACGGCGTTCCGGGCGTCCGGACGGTTGATCGTGATGATGCCGACGTTGCCCTGCTGTTCGTAGTCCACGCTCATGCTGCGCACCCTAGCGGGCGGGCGTCCCCCCACTCCACGAAGCGGACGCCCGTGGGTCCTGACGGCGCACGACCTAGAGTCCCGTCGTGGCCGGAGCAGAGCGACGTGTCCGAGCGGTCGTGTTCGACTTCGACGGCACCCTCGTCGACTCCGACGCCGCCCTGTTGGATGCCTTCGTCGTACTCGGCGTTCCGGCGGCCGACGTCACCTACGGACACGCCGTGGCAGAGGAGTGCGGTCGGCTCGGCCTCTCACTCGACGACTACGTCGCCGCGTACGACACCACGGCGGCACAGCCGTTCCCCGGGGTCGAGGACCTGGTTTCGACGCTCGGCCGGTGGGCGCTCTGCTCCAACAAGCACCCGGACTCCGGTGCCGAGGAGTTGAGACGGTTGGGTTGGCGACCGGAGGTGGCGCGGTTCGCCGACGCCTTCGGTTGGCAACACAAGCGGCTGGACCCGGTGCTCGCCGACCTCGGACTCGGGGCCGGGGAGGTGCTCATGGTCGGCGACAGCGAGGGCGACCGCTGGTGTGCCGAGCAGGTGGGTTGCGCCTTCGCCTGGGCCGGGTGGAACGAGCGGACCCGTCTCGCCGAGCCCGAGGGGCTCGTGCTGCACTCGCCCTCAGACGTCCTCGGCCTGATCGACGACCTGATCGGCTGAGTCCGGCCCGGAGAGGGGAGCGTCCGCCG
>CAYMKW010000035.1:4770-25301 GCA_964391365.1 uncultured Microthrixaceae bacterium
GGTGTCGGCGACGGCCCACGTCCCGCAGGATTCCGACCGGGTGCCGGGCGGTTCGCGGCCCCGCCTCGGGGTCCGCGGGGGTTCCGGGGGCGACGCTTGCGGGCGGCGGCCGCCTCGGACGGGTCCACTCCGAAGAGCGCAGCGATCTGCGGGAGCTGGTCCGCCACACGGCGCACCGCCTCGAGCAGGTCGGCGGACGGCTCGGCGGGACGGCTCGCGATCGTGACCTGCGAGCGGATGGGTGAGACTGCGAGGGCGTCGAGCGCGGCCGCCCACAGCTCCTGGTTCGTCCGCTCGTTGAGCCCCTCCGAGACGGATGTGGCCAGCCGGTCGGCGACCTCCTTCGGGACGGCCATGCCCGCCTTGGGAGGACGAGAGCTCAGCCGGAGCGCCCGCACGAACCGGCCCGCACCGACATCGGCGGCCATGTCCGAGACCCACTGGTGCTGGTCCTCGAGCAGCCGCCGCTCGAGACCCTCCTTCAGGGTCCGCAGCAGCGTCCGGCCGGCCTCGTCACGGGCCGAGGTCTCACCGGCCACCACGACCGACCGCAGATCGCGGAGGTCGACCTCGTCGATGATGCGAGCCGCGGCCTCGGCACGATCGGCCCATTCGGCGTCCCGGAGCCGCGGGTGGAGGCGTTCGGCCATCGTCAGGAGCGGACCCGCGGGAACCTCCGGCTGGCCCGATGCCGCGGCCTGGGCGTTCTGCTCGGCGATCGCCGTGCGGACCGCAGGCAGGCCGCCCCGAAGCAGCTGCTCGGCGACGGGACGCTGCTCGACCGGGAGCTCAGCCAGCACCGCATCGCGGTGCGTGCGGCCCGGACGGATGCGCTTCGGGCGGGGCCGTTCCGGCACCGGATCCGGACGTGGGCCTCGGGGCCGGTCGCTTCGATCGCCGCGTTCCGGGCGATCCCGTCGGTCCTCGCGACCTCCGCGCCCTCGTCCGTCACGTCCCCGACCGTCCCGGTCGCGACCGCCACCGTCGCGGTCACGGCGGCCCCGCGGACCGTCCCGATCGTCGTCCCGACCGCGTCCGCCGCGTCCACCACGGCCCTTCGGGGCGAGCGTGGTGGTCACGAGTGGACCATCGTCTCCCGTTCCCAGGAGCTCGATGCGCTCGGGCTCGCTGCGAGCGGCCTTCGGGGCGGTGACCGCCACGACCTCGATCCCGTCGACCATGAACTCGGCCTCGGCCCGCAGCACGTCACCCACCGCCGCACCATCGGGCAGGAGCGCGCCGTCGAGGTCGCCCTTCGGTTGGCGGGCCCCGGCCGCCCGCCAGGTCCAGGTGCCGTCCTCACGGCGCGACGTCAGTTCGATCTCGAGACGGCTGGCCACGCCGGCACGCTACCGGGGGTCGGCCGAGGGCACGAAACCGCAGTGGTTCACCCGGTGGCGTCGAGGACGGCGTTCTCGACGACCTCGCTCAGTGCCGGATGGCACCACAGCTGGTCGCGGGCGAACGATGCGGCCGGGATGCCGAAGCGCATGGCGGTCACGAACTGCTGGACGAGGGTCGCGGCCTGGGGGCCGATCACGTGCGCACCCAGGATCAGGTCCGAGCCCGCATCGACGAGCACCTTCGCGAAGGACGAGTCGTCGTCGAGTGCCCAGCCGTAGGCGACCCCGCCGTAGTCGCGCCGGCCCACCCGGTGGTCGATGCCGGCGGCTCGGAGGTCCTCCTCACGCGCCCCGACGGAGCCGATCTGCGGGTCCGAGAACACGGCGTGGGGCACGGCTCGCTCGTCGATCGATCGCAGGGCCTCCGGATGCAGCAGGTTGTGGGCGACGACCGCCGCCTCGTGGTTGGCGAGGTGCTTGAGCTGCCGGGGATTGCGGACGTCGCCGATGGCCCACACACCGGCCTGGCTCGTGGCGAGCGTGTCATCGGTGACGATGTAGCCGGCGGGAGTGCGTCGGACGTCGGTGTGCTCCAGGCCGAGCTGGTCGGCATTCGGCACGCGCCCGGTGCAGACGAGCAGTGCGTCGCCCGTGAGTGCACGTCCCGTCGGCCCCTCGGCGCCGACGACGTCGAGGTCGAGGGTGAACTCACCGGCGGCGTGACGCACCGCGGCGACCTCGGCGTCGAGGTGCAGGTGGACCCGGCGGCCGAAGCGCTCCGTGAACCGCACCGACACGTCGTGGTCCTCGTGGCGCAGCAGCCGGCCGCCGCGGTGGACCACGCTGACCCTGGAACCGAGCGCGGCGAAGACGTGGCCGAGTTCGGCCGCGACGAATCCGCCCCCGACGATGATCAGGTGCTCCGGCAGACGCTCGACCCGCATGATCGAGTCGGTCGTGTGGAACGGAACGTCGAGCAGCCCGGGGACCGGTGGCAGGTAGGGCCTCGCTCCCGCAGCGATCACGACCCTGCGGGCCCGGACTCGTGCACCGTCGACGTCGACGACGTCCCGGTCGACGAACCGCGCCGATCCGTGGAGCACGCGCACGTGGTCCTGGTGCTCCCGGTAGTCCAACCCGGCCACGGCAATGGGATCGATCCGGCCGAGGACCCGCTCCCGCACGGCGTCCCAGTCCACGACGGGTGGGTCGAAGTGGACCCCGAGGGCACCCGCCTGCTCGGCCTCCACCACCCGGTCGGCGGGCAGCACGAGCATCTTGGACGGGATGCAACCGGCGTTCAGGCACGTTCCGCCGAACCGGCCGCGTTCGGCCAGGGCCACGTTCCACCCGTCGAACTCCGGCGAGAGGATCGTGTTGCCGGAGCCACTCCCGATGATCAGCAGGTCGACCTCGTCCACCGGTCCACGGTACGCAATCGGCGAGGACGGGTCGTCCACGACCCGGGACGGCAGCGGCGGTGGTGGGGGAGCGGCGGGTGGAACGCGTTACAGTTCCAGCGCTCGGATCCGACGCAGCCACGCAGCAGGGGGACCACGTGCACATCGCCTACACCGAGGAGCAGCAGGCACTCCGCGACGAGCTCCGCTCGTACTACGCGGGCCTGCTCGACGACGAGGTCCGCGAAGCGCTCCACACGGAGCACGGCGTCGGCCCGGTGACCCGTTCGCTCGTCAAGCAGATGGCGGCGGACGGTTGGCTCGGGATCGGCTGGCCCGAGGAGTACGGGGGTCAGGGTCGGAGCCAGCTCGAGCAGTTCATCTTCTTCGACGAGTCGATGCGACTCGGCGCACCCGTGCCCATGCTGACCATCAACACGGTCGGCCCGACGATCATGGAGTTCGGCACCGACTCCCAGAAGGACTTCTTCCTGCCGAAGATCCTCGCCGGGGACCTGCACTTCTGCATCGGCTACTCCGAGCCCGAGGCCGGCGCCGACCTGGCCGCCCTGCGCACCCGGGCCGTCCGTGACGGCGACGAGTACGTGATCAACGGCCAGAAGATGTGGACCTCGCTGGCGTCGGACGCCGACTACTGCTGGCTCGCCGTTCGGACGGATCCGGACGCCCCGAAGCACAAGGGCATCTCGATGATCATCGTCGACATGGCGTCGCCGGGGATCACCGTGGAGCCGCTCCACCTGCTGTCGACCCACGACATCAACGCCACCTACTACGACGACGTCAGGGCCCCGGCCGACTGGCTGGTCGGCGGCGAGAACAACGGCTGGACGCTGATCGTCAACCAACTCAACCACGAGCGGGTGACCCTCTGCTCGCCCGGGCTGCTGCAGCAGAGCTACGACGAGGTGCGGAACTGGGCGACCGAGACCCGGCGGGCCGACGGGAGCCGGGTCGTGGACCAGGAGTGGGTCCAGATGAACCTGGCCCGCGTTCGTGCCGGCCTCGAGTTCCTGCGCCTCATCAACTGGAAGGTGGCCTGGACCGCCACGGAGGGTCATCTCGACGTGGCCGACGCCTCGACGATCAAGGCGTTCGGGACCGAGTTCTACCTCGAGGCGTTCCGGCTGCTCATGGAGGTGCTCGGACCGGCGGCCTACCTGGACCGCACCTCGGTCGGCAGCGTCCTGCGCGGGCGCCTCGAGATGAACTACCGCAGCCTGCTGATCCTGACCTTCGGCGGCGGCACCAACGAGATCCAGCGGGACCTGATCGGCATGTTCGGCCTCGGCCTGCCGCGGGCCCTGCGCAGCTGAGCGAGGAGCGAGACGTGGACTTCCGATTCGACGACGAGGCGACCGCGGTCGCCGAACTGGCAGCGACCGTGCTCGGGGACTTCTCGACCCACGAGCAGCTCCGGGAGATCGAGCGGGCGGATGCTCCCCGACACGATCCGGCGCTCTGGGCCCAGCTGGCCGAGACCGGTGTGCTCGGAGCGTTCGTGCCGGAGTCGGCCGGGGGAGCGGGACTGGACCTGCTGGCACTCGGCGGCGTGCTCGAACACGCGGGCCGGACGACGGCCGCCGTGCCGCTCTGGGAGACGCTGGGTCTCGGGGCGCCCGCCATCGCCGAGTTCGCCCCGTCGACGCTGGCCGACGAGGTGCTGGGCGGTGTCGCTGCGGGAACGACCGTGCTCACGGCGGGCTGGCACGAGCAGGGGAGCGATCCCCTCCAGCCGACGACCACCGCCACCCGGGTGGGCGAGGAGTGGCGGCTCACGGGCACCAAGGTCTGCGTCCCGGCGGGGATGATCGCCGATGCCGTGCTCATCCCGGCGGCCGTCGAGGGCGGAACGGTCGGGTTGTTCCTGGTTCGTGGAGACGCCGAGGGCGTGGCCCGTGAGCCGCTGCTGACCACGCTGGGTGACCCCCAGGCCGCCGTCCTGTTGGCCGAGGCCCCCGCAGCGCTGGTGGCCGAGGGACGGGAATCGCTGCGCTGGGCCTACGAGCGGGCCGTGGCGACGCAGTGCGCGCTCCTGCTGGGGGCCTGCGAGCAGGCTCTGACGCTGACCGCGACCTACACCAAGGAGCGCAAGCAGTTCGACGTCCCGATCGCCTCGTTCCAGGCGGTCGCCCACCGGGCCGCCGACGCCTACATGGACACCGAGGCGATCCGGCTGACGACCTGGCAGGCGCTCTGGCGCCTGGCCAACGGTGAGGATGCAGCGGACCACGTGGCCGTGGCGAAGTTCTGGGCGGCCTGGGGCGGCCAACGGGTCGTCCATGCCGCCCAGCACCTGCACGGCGGTGTCGGCGTGGACCGGGACTATCCGCTGCACCGGAGCTTCCTGCTCGTCAAGGAGCTCGAACTGCAGCTCGGTGGCGCCACGGAGCAGCTCGTGGAGCTCGGGCGTCTCATCGCCTCCGAAGCCGTCTGAGCGGTTCCCAGGGGTCGCCGCAGCGTCTGTGGTCGCCGAAGCGTCTGTGACCGGCGGTCGGGATCCGAAACGCCGGAAATCCTGATTATGTCCGTTTCATCTCGAGGTCCAGCAGCCCTAGGACCCTGAGGCCGACCAGGTCCCCGAGCCCATCGAGTGGCGCCCCGGCTCGTCCACCGGTGGGCGGTGACCGTGGTCGTCCCGCCGGCCTCCGGAATCGTCACACGATTGACGCTTGACTCCCGAGGCCTCCGGGTGTCGCATGAGGTCAGCGACTGCGTCCCGGCGGTCAACCGGCGGGACGCCCGAACAGCACTGGAGGCGTCCATGTCCACCCGCCACCGTCAGCGTCGCAACGGAGCCACCTCGGTGCTCCCGGAGGATCGTGCCCGCCGCAAGGCCGAGCACCGTCGCCTCCGCAGGGGCGTGAACCAGGCGCTCCACCAGACCACCCTGGGCGACGACCCCGAGGCCCTGGTGCTCGACCTCCCCCATCCGACCCACGGCTACCACGAGGACCACGAGCGTCCGGCCAGCCATGCCGAGCCCGCTCCCCCGCGCCGGGTCCGGCACTGGAAGCAGCCCTTCTGGAAGCGCCGCGCTGCGGATCGCCGCCGTCGGGCGCTCGCCTGGAACTCCGTGACGGCGTCCTGACGACACGACGGGACCGGGGCCGATCGTCCGGCTGCGTGACGTCCGGCCTGCGGCGATCAGCGATCGCTCCGCGGGTACGGTGATCGGGTGTCCGGACGAGGGGATCGAAGCGTGCTGCCCGAGGTCCTCGGGCGCCTGGTCGACCAGCGGCACGCCGTGGCTGCCGAGGACGTCGCTCGGCTCCGGGCGGAGTTCCCATCGGCCGATCCGGACACGCTCGCGGACCTGCTCATCCGTCGCTGCGTCCGGGACATGGCGCTCGGTGGCGCCGTCACGGGTGGCGCCGCCGCATCCCCAGTGGCCGGTGTGGCAGTCGCCGCCGCATCCGCCGGCTCTGATGCCGCCTGGAGCGTGAGTCGACTCGGTGAGCTCGTCATGGGTCTGGGGATCCTGTACGGCCACGATCGCGCCACTCGACAGGAGAAGGCGGCGTGGATCGCAGCGATCCTGGGCCTCAGCGAGGGCGCGGCGGTCGGCGTGACCGGGCTGGCCGCCCGACTCGGGGCCCGTGGAGGCGCCCGTCTGATGGCCCGCCTGCCGGCCGTCGGAGCCGGCGCGGCCGGGGCCGGACGTGTCGCCCGGGCCGGTTCGACGGTGGGTCGACTGGCGACGGGTCGGGGGCCGTGGAGCCTGGCGGCACTGGTCCCCTACGGGATCGGTGCCGGGGTGGGCGCCGCAGGCAACGCCGCGCTCGCCGGAGCGGTCGGCCGGACGGCCAAGCAGTACTTCACCCGCCTGCCCGCTCCCCCGTCGGATTCCACCGCCGGGCCGACGACGGGGACCACCACCGGGTGGGCGACGGCCGGTCCCGTCGAGGACCTCGACGACGTGATCGACGTGGAGGTCGTCGAGGAGATCATCCTCGACGCCGAGTGGTTCGACGCCGGGTCACAGGGCGACGACCGCCACCGGCAGAACGGAAGCTGACGACCGGTCAGTTCACACTCGGGTCGTCCGGGAACAGCCCGAGGCTGGCCGAGCGGCCGCCCTGACGACGCATGACGCTGCGCCAGAGGGTCCCGGGTTCGGCGCAGAGCACGTCATCCGGTCCGGCATCGACGAGCTGCCACACCCCGGCCGCCAGTTCCCCGTCGAGTTGGCCCGGACCCCACCCGGAGTAGCCGGAGAAGAGCCGCAGGCCGTCCACGCCGTCGACGTCGGCCTCGACGAGCCGCTCCACATCCACCACGACGACCGGTCCGCGCACGCCGACCGCATTGCGCAGCGGCCCCCCGGGGGTCATCCGGCCGAGCACCAGCACGGCGCCCGGTGCCACCGGACCCCCTGAGAAGAACACTGCGGGCTCGATCACCGGAATGCCCAGGTCGGGCAGGTGGTCGACGACCCGCGCCGCTCCCGGACGGTTGAGGACGAGCCCGAGGGCACCGTCCTCGTCGTGGTCCACCACGAACACGACCGTTCGGTCGAAGTTCTCGTCCCCGAGGTCGGGAACCGAGACGAGCAGTCGTCCCGCAGCGGTGTCCACGGAGGGAGTCTGCCCGCTGCGGCCGGCGGCCGGGGTCGCGTCCTCAGGTGATGTCGAGCGACAGCATCCTGATCGCGTTGCCGCGCAGGATCTTGTACTGCACGTCCGCAGGCAGGTGGCCCATCAGGTCCTGTGCGACCTGGGCGGAGTTCGGCCAGGTCGAGTCCGTGTGCGGGTAGTCGGTCTCGAAGGTGATGTTGTCGACCCCCACCTGCTCGAGGCTGTCCAGACCGTGCCGGTCCCGGAAGAAGCAGCCGAAGACCTGGCGGTAGTAGTAGGTCGACGGAGGCTCGGGGATGGTCTCCGCCACACCGCCCCAGGCCCGGTGCTCGCGCCAGACGTCGTCGGCCCGCTCCAGGATGTACGGCAGCCAGCCGATCTGACCCTCGGAGTAGGCGAGGCGGAGTTCGGGGAAACGGACGAGCACGCCCGAGAACAGGTAGTCGGACAGCGAGCTCATGGCGTTGCCGAAGCTGAGCGTGGCCTGCACCGCCGGCGGTGCGTCCGGCGAGGTGGACGGCATGCGTGACGAACTGCCGATGTGCATGCACACCACCGTCGACGTCTCGGCGCATGCGGCGAAGAACGGGTCCCAGTGGCCGGTGTGGATGCTGGGCAGGCCGAGGTGCGCCACCACCTCGGAGAAGCAGACCGCATGGCACCCCCGTGCGGCGTTCCGTCGCACCTCGGCTGCGGCGAGCTGCGGGTCCCAGAGCGGCACGATGATGAGCGGCACCAGATGACCGCCGGAGTCCCCGCACCACTCCTCGACCATGAAGTCGTTGTAGGCGGTCACACAGGCCGCCGCGAGCTCACGGTCCTGCGCCTCGAGGAACGTCTGGCCGCAGAACCTGGGGAAGGTCGGGAAGGACAGCGACACGTCGACGTGGTTGGCGAGCATGTCGGCCACCCGCGCCGCGGGGTCGTAGCAGCCCGGCCGCATCTCGTCGTAGGTGATCGGGCTCAGCGTCATGTCGTCACGCTCGAAGCCCACCGCCGCCACGTGACGCTTGTGTGGAACGACCAGGTCCTCGTAGATCCAGCAGTCGGCCGGTGGGGCATCGTCGCTGTACACGATCTCGTAGGTCGTCCCGCCGGTGAACTCCAGACCGGCGATGCCGCGCCGCTCGACCCGGGGCGCCCGGTCGCGGAACCGGGCGGGCAGCCACCGTTCCCAGAGATCGGGCGGCTCGACGACGTGGTCGTCCACGCTGACGATCATCGGGAGACCCGAGCCGTCGTCCACGGACTGCGTCCGATCCTCGGTCACGGTCACGGTCGAACTCCTCCGCTCGCTGGACGCTCTGGCAGGCCGACGAGACCTGACGAACCGTCAGATGCTACGCCGCCGCCCCGGAAACGCTCCGTCACTGCACCGGCAGGGAGCTCTGACCGCCCGTGGCCCACCAGCTCGCCGTGAGGGACCAGCCCTCGATCGACGAGGTCGGGAGCACGAACTCGAACGAACGCCGGTATCCGGTGTGGGCGATGCGCCAGCCCGCCGGGGTCCGCACGTAGGTGTCCTCGTAGAAGGCCGCCCCCACGAGGAGGAAGTCCCAGTCGGCATCGACCACGACGTCGTCCAGCGCCCAGGTCGCAGTGGCGGTGTCGCCGTCGACCCGGATCTCCGGATGATGGACCCGGTGCGAGGAGTGGAAGGCCTCCCTGCCCATGTTCGCCGAGATGAACCCGACGATCGCCTCCCGTCCCTCGTAGACGTAACGACCGCCGCTGTAGGCGGCGGTGGCGTCCTCGGTGAACAGTTCGGACAACCCGTCGAACTCCTTCTGGTCCAGACACCGGAGGTAGGCGTACTTGAGCCGCTTTATCTCCTCGATGGCTATCAGTTCCTCGACGTCCACGTCGACACCCCCCCGTTCGAACCCGACCCGATCGGACCGTCCGCCGGCCGCGCAGACTGTACCGTCGGCCGCCAAGGACGACGGCGAGCGTGGACGGAGGTCCCAGTGGTGCACTCAACGCAGGGCGATCGGGACGGCGGGACCGCAGGCGGCCGCCTGCCCGCCACGGACGAGGTGGCGTCACGGGTCGACGGGCTGCTCGCCGACCTGCGGCCCGAGGAACAGGCGGTGCTCACGTCGGGGGCCGACATGTGGCACGGGGAACGTGTCCCCCGCATCGGGGTGCGGGCGCTCAAGGTCAGCGACGGCCCCGCCGGCGTGCGCGGCGAACGATTCGTCGGCACCAGGTCGGCGTGCGTTCCCTGCGGTTCGGCGCTCGGTGCGACCTGGGACCCGACACTCGTCGCCGAGGTGGGGGCGTTGCTCGGGCGGGAGGCGCGCTCCAAGGGTGTCCACCTCCTCCTCGCGCCGACGGTGAACCTCCACCGCACTCCCCTCGCCGGCCGCAACTTCGAGTGCTACTCGGAGGATCCGCACCTGAGCGCTGCGATCGCCGTGGGGTTCATCGACGGCGTGCAGTCGACCGGGGTCGGGGCCTGCGTCAAGCACCTCGTCGCCAACGACAGCGAGTTCGAGCGCCACACCATCTCGTCCGAGGTCGACGAGCGGACCCTCCGGGAGCTCTCGCTGGTTCCCTTCGAGGCGGCGGTGCGGGAGGCCGGCGTGGCGGCGGTGATGTCGGCCTACAACCGGCTCAACGGGACGTACTGCGCCGAACACGCGTGGCTGCTCACGACGGTGCTGCGTGAGGAGTGGGGTTTCGACGGGCTGGTCGTCTCGGACTGGTGGGGCACCATGAGCCCGGCCTCGGCCGGAGCCGGGCTCGACCTGGAGATGCCCGGTCCTGCGGTGCACCTGGGCGCGACGAGCGCCGGGCGGATCGTCGAGGGCACGCTGGATCCGGCCGTGGTGGCCGAACAGGCACGCCACGTGCTGGAGCTCGCAGCCCGCACCGGAGCGCTCGACGCCGAGGAAGCGCCGGAATCCTCCGCCGAGCTGCCGGGCACGCGGGCGCTGCTGCGGCGGGCTGCTGCGGCATCCGCCGTGCTCCTGCGCAACGAGCTCGTCGGCGGTGCCCCGGTGCTCCCGCTCGAGCCCGATTCGCTGCGCACGCTGGCCGTCGTGGGACCGAACGCGACCGACACCGCACTGCTCGGCGGCGGCTCGGCCTGGGTCAACGCCCACCACCAGGACTCGCTCGTCGAGGGGATCCGCCGCCGTCTGGGTCCCGACGTGGAGGTGCTCGTCGAACGTGGCGTCGATGCGAGCCTGACCTGCCCACCGGTCCCCGGTCGGATGCTGCGTCCGAGCGACGGGTCGGGCGGACCGCACGGCCTCACGGTGGAGTACTTCGCCAACCGGACGCTCGAGGGTGAACCCGTCCACGTCGAGGTGTGCAGCACCGGCCGGTTGTCGTGGATCGACGACGACACCGTCCCGAGCGCCGGCTTCTCCGCTCGGCTGACCGCGACCCTCATCGTCGACGAGGACGGACCGCACACGTTCGGTCTCACCACCGCCGGTACCGGACGACTGTGGCTGGACGGCGAGCTGCTCTGCGACAACACCGACGACCCGGTACCGGGCAGCTCCTTCTTCGGGATGGGCACCGAGGAGGTCCGTTCGACCGTGGAGCTCCTCGCCGGAACCGAGCACGAGCTGCGCTGCGAGTACGTGAGCTACCGCGATCTCGCCATCGGAGGGGTGCAGGTCGGCCTGCTCCGTCCCGTTCCGGAGGACGGGATCGCCCGTGCCGCCGACGCCGCATCGAGGGCGGATGCCGCCGTGGTCGTGGTCGGACTCAACGCCGACTGGGAGACCGAGGGCCACGATCGGTCCAGCACCGAGCTGCCGGGCGGACAGGGCGAGCTGATCCGCGCCGTCGTCGCGGCCAACCCGCGAACCGTCGTGGTCGTGAACGCCGGTGCGGTGGTTGATCTGGACGATGTCGTGAACGCACCGGGCGTGCTGTGGATCTGGTACCCGGGCCAGGAGGCCGCGGACGGGGTCACGGACCTGCTCGTCGGGGACGTCGCCCCGTCCGGACGGCTCCCGACATCGTTCGCCCGCCGGTGCGAGGACCATCCAGCGTTCGCCACCTATCCGGGAGCCGACGGTGTCGTCCGCTACGACGAGGGGCTGTCGCTCGGTTACCGCGGGCTCGACGCCACCGGTGTCGAGCCGGTGTTCTGCTTCGGCCACGGGCTGACCTACGGCTCGCTCGACTGGGGGGAGGTCACGCTCTCTACGACGTCGGCTGCCATCGACGATCTGGCCGACGAACCGGTGACGGTTCGACTCCCGCTCCACAACCCGGGTGACCGGCCGCTGCGTGAGGTGGTGCAGGTCTACGTCAGCGACGTGGAGAGTTCGTTGGAGTGCCCCCCACTCGAACTCCGCGGCTTCGTGGCCGTCGACGTACCACCGGGCGGATCGGCCGAGGCGCTCGTCGAGCTGGGTCCTCGTGCCTTCGCCCACTGGGACCCGACGGCCGGCGACTGGGTCGTCGAACCGGGCGCCTTCCGGGTGAGCGCGTCCCGCTCGTCCCGGATGCACCACGCCTGGCTGTCGCTGGACCTGCACTGATCCGCTCGCGGGGAACCACCCGGACTGCCGCCCCGGGCGGGTGGACTCACCCCGGCGGCCCGACGCCGACCTCGCCGAGCAGTCGCCACAGCAGCGGGAGCGGCATGCCGGTCACGCCGGTCCGGTCCTCCCCCACGACACCCGCCACGAACGGCTCGGTGCCGTCCACCCCGTCGTCCTCGAGCCGGTAGGAGCCGGAGGTGTCGAAGGGCTCGGCCCACGCGACGTACCGCTCGATCTCCTCGGTCGACAGGTTGCGGAAGGTCACCTCCTGGACGTCGATCCCGGTGGCCCGCCGGTCCCCCATCGCCACGACCACGCCGTTGACGAGGCGGTGTGTGGTGCCGGAGAGACGCCGCAGCTGTGCGACCGCCGACTCGACCGTCGCACACTTCGTCAGGAGCACCGGACCCGTCGAGGTGTCGAGCACGCCCACCTGGTCGGCAGCGACGACCGGGAGCGATCGCTCCTCCGGCGTCAGCGACGGGAGCACGGCGTCCAGCTTGCGTACGGCCAGCTCCCGGGCGAGCGCCTCGGCGCCCTGCGTCACCAGCCAGTCGTCGAGGGCCCGCTCGTCCACCTCGGGGGCGACCTGGGTGACCCGCACGCCCGCATCGACCAGCACGGCCCGCCGGTAGGCCGATCCGGACGCGAGCAGCAGGTGCATGTCGACACTCTCCCCCATCGGGAGCCCCGTCGGCGCCCACCTCCTCGGCCGACCACGAGGTCGCTGCGGCTACCTTCGAGGCGTGGACCTCGACGCCCTGTGCGAACCCGGCCGCTGCGCCGTCGTCACCATGGAGCTCGAGCGTGGGGTCGTGGGAGACGTCGCGTCCATCCCGGCGCTGTCCGAGGCCGCCGAGGAACGGGGGCTCCTCGCCTCGTGCGGTCGGCTCGTGGCGGCGGCGCGGGGTGCGGGAGTGCCCGTCATCCACGCGATCGCATCCTGGCGCTCCGACCGGGAGGGAACGCCGCTCAACACGCCGATGGTGCGGGCACTGAGCCGCAACCCGGCCCAGATCCTCGAGGGAACGGAGGCGGTCGAGCTGGTCCCCGAACTGGGCGACTGCTCGGGCGACCGGACCAGCACCCGCCGGCACGGTCTGACCCCGTTCACCGGCACCGACCTCCACGAGCAGCTCGGCTCCCTCGGCGTCAGCACGGTCGTTGCGTGCGGGGTGTCATTGAACGTGGGTGTCCTCGGACTGTGCCTGTCCGCAGCGGATCTGGGCTACGAGGTGGTCCTCGCGACCGATGCCGTCGTCGGCGTTCCGGTCACCTACGGCGACGATGTGATCCGTCACACGCTGTCGACGGTGGCCACGTTCGGGAAGGTCGCGGAGATCACCGCAGGTTGGATCGACAGCTGAGTCGGCTCACACAGCCGCTCCAGCTCCTGGAGGTTCAGCTCCCGTCGGCCGCGCCGGGTGGTCGGTGCCGCAGGCCGAGCCGTTCGGCGAGGTCGGTCGCCCGGCGTGCGACCTCGAGCCTGCTGGTTCCCGGAGCCGCCAGCGCCACCCACTCCACTCCCATCGTTCCCAGGTGGGCCACCTCGTCGGCGAGTTCGTCGACGTGTCCGTCGGGATCCTCCAGGTACGCCCCGAGCGAGAACGGGACGAAGCACACGACCGGCCGCTCCGCCCGCCCCGCGGCTTCACTCCGCTCGTCGAGCTCACGGATGCCGGCGGTGAGGTCCTCGTGGTCGGCGATCCGACGGGTCCCGGTGTACCGCTCGAGTCCCGCCGGGGTGGGGAACGGGCTCCAGCCGTCGCCGAACTGGACCGCACGGCGGATTGCGGCGGCCGAGTTCCCGCCGATCCACACCGGTGGACCGGGACGCTGCACCGGCAACGGCAACGGGGCCACCGTTCCGCCCTCGACCTCCCGGGGATCGCCGGCGAACAACGACCGCAGGACACGGAGCGACTCGTCGAGGCGTGCGCCCCGCCCGTCGTAGGGCACCTCGACGGCGGAGAACTCGGCCCGGAGGTACCCCGCGGCGACCCCCAGCACCAGGCGACCGTCGCTCACGACGTCGAGCGAGGCGATCGCCTTGGCTGCGAGCAAGGGGTTCCTGTAGCCGAGTACGTAGACGTTGGTGTGGAGGAGCAGGTGCTGGGTGGCCGTCGCGGCCACTGCCAACGCCACCGTCGGCTCGAGGGCGTGGTGTCCCCCGCCGGCCAGCCAGCGGACCTCGGGAGCGGGATGGTCGGTGACGTAGGCGGCATGGAACCCGGCCCGCTCGTAGGCATTCGCCAGGTCGGCGATGGCCCGGCCGGACACGAGCTCGGCCCCCGTCTCCACGCGGTCCACGGGCAACCCGAGCGACACGCGCACCTCCGGGGCGACGACGTCCGCAACCCACCGCCGGACGGTTTCGACGGACCGGTCGTCCACGCTGTGGCCACCGGGGAGCAGGATCGTCGTGGCCTGGCCGCCCAGGGCTGAGACAGCAGCTTCCGCGTCCGCCGAGAAGAAGGCGGGCACGACGTCGTCGTCCTCCCGGGCGAGGAGCAGCGTCGACGGGTGCCGGGGACCGTCGACCACCTCGGGACGGAGCGCGGCCGAGCCGCCGGAGACCTCGGGGACGAACCCACAGATCGACACGACCGCGTCGGGCTGCACGCCGCAACCGCCCAGACAGAGCGCCAGGGCCGCGCCCTGGGAGAAGCCCACGACCACGACGGGCCGGCCGGCGTCGCCTCGCAGGTCGGTCACGAGCGCGGCAACCCGCCGGGCCGAGGCCCGCAACGTCGTTCCATCCACTCCGGTGGTCGTCGTCCGGAACCAGCTCCGCACACCGCTATCGCCGCGTGGCGCTCCCGGTGCCACGACCTCCCATCCGGGAGGGGCCATGCGGCGCCCCCAGGACCTGGCCGTGGCCGGCTCATCGCCGTGGCCGTGCAGCGCGACGAGCACCCCGTGGCCTCGGTCGTAGTGGTGCACGCCGCATGCTCGCCCGGCGACCGCCCCCACCGCAACCGTCCCAACCTCAGGAGCTCGTCGGGGCGGTCTAGATTCCCGGTGGTGTTCCGTCACGTCGTCCTCCTGTCCATCGATCCGACCGCCGGTGACGACGCCCCCGAGCAGATCGTGACGGCCCTTCGGTCGCTCCCGTCGGTGATCCCGGAGCTGCGCGCCTACGTCGTCGGGCGGGACGCCGGCATGGCTCCCGACAACTCCACGATCGCCGTCGTCGCCGACTTCGACGACGAGGCCGGCTACCTGGCCTACCGGGACCATCCGGAGCACCAGCGGGTGATCGCCGAGCTGATCCGACCCGTGCTGCTCGGGCGGAGTGCCGTGCAGCACCTCGTGCCGTGACCGACGTCGAGCTCGACGTCCCCGTCGACCTCGACCGCTATCCGATCCACCGCGAGGCCGCGGCGGTGCGACTGGCCGAACCGCTCGCCCGGGCGTTCGCCTCCCGGGGAGCGGCGGTGCTCCCCGGACTGGTTCCCCCGCAGGTCGTCGGCGACATGGTCGCGGAGTGCGAGGCGATCGCCGGGAGCGGTCATCACTCCGAGGTGACCAACTCCGTGTATCTGGAACGTCCCGATCCGACGCTCGGAGGCGGCGATCCGAGGGCTGTTGCGGTCCGTTCCTCGCTCCGGGCGGTGCCGGCGGACTGCATCCCGGGACACCACGCCCTTCGTCGGCTGTACGAGTGGCCGCCGCTCCGGGCGTTCGTGAGGATGATCCTGGGTGTCGAGCGGATCCACCCCTACGCCGACCCCTTGGGATCGCTCAACGTGGCCGAGATGGTTCCCGGCGACGAGCTCGGATGGCACTTCGACCAGTCCGACTTCGTGACCTCGCTGTCGATACGTCCGGCGGGCGACGGAGGCGACTTCGAGGTCGTCACCGGGCTCCGGACGGCGCACGACGAGCGGTCCGGCGAGGTGCGGGCGGTGCTCGACGGCGCCACGGACCGGGTGGAGCGGCTGCCCTTCGACCCGGGGACGCTGCTCGTCTTCGCCGGTCGGTACTCCCTGCACCGGGTCACCCCCGTTCTGGCCGGCCCCTCCCGTCTCGTGGGACTGCTGGCGTTCGACACCCGACCCGACACGGACTCGAGTGACCGCCTGAAGCTCGTTCGCTACGGTCGGACCGGGCCGCTCACCAACGGAGCGATGGCGTGATGCTGATCGGCGAAGGGTTCGCCGGCAGCGGGGCGGAGGCCGCCCACGTCAACACCGTTCTGGGCGAGCGCGACGGCCCCGTCGGCGTGGCGTTCACCACGGCGCTGGCCTCCCCCACCGCCGGACACACGGCGTTCCTCGTGGTCGCCCAACCCGGTCTCGCGGTCCAGCCACCGACGCTCTTCGTCCCGAAGGCGACGATCGTCGATGTGCCCGACTCGTCGCATGCCCGGCTCACCTGGGGTGCCGCCCAGTCGGGGGTCGCCGGTGGTGTCCTCGACGCCGTCCACGAGGGCGTGGTCGACTCCACGGCGGTGGTCGGCCTCGTGCTCGTGGCGGCCGTGTGGGTGGATCCGCAAGCCGGGGACGCGGACCTGGTCCGTGCGAACAACCGTCAGGCGACCCTGGACGCACTCCGGGCGGGTGTCGTGGGGTTCCCCGACGTCGACGACGTCCTGGCGGTCCGCGGGCAGGTCTGGAATCCCTACGATCCGCCGAGGATCTGACCCGGGATCCGAGCTCCGGCCCATCACGCTGAGTGAGCCCGCGAGTCCGCTCGGTCGGAACCGACCGGCTCCCACGTGACAGGTGACACCCCTGCCGGTAGAGTGCGCAGACGATCTCCGGTCGAGCGGCAACGCTCCCGGATACCGGAAGGTCGTGTGGGACGGGGTCGGGGGGTTCCGTCCCACACGGCCTCCAGTGCCCGCACGATGTTCCCGCCACGGCGGGCCGTGGGGCAGACTCCCCCCGTGCCGGTGCTTCGTCCAACCCCCCAGTCGTTCGTCGTCGTCGACCTCGAGGGAGCCGATCGATCCGACGGCGTCGTCCGGTGGGCCAAGAAGATCCTGCTCGACGGTGCCGCCAACCTGGCACGGTCCCGCACCTACGGCTGGGCGACGCTGGGCGAGCGGATCAGCGGCGCATCGGCCGGGATCAGCGCTCCCCCGGAGGAACGCACCGACGCCGTGGCCGCCTTCCTCGAGGCCGCGGTCGGCGACTCCGGGCAGATCGCCCTCGATCCGGGCAAGGGGCTCGACTGGTCCGAGCTCGCCCCGCTGCGCGCCGCCGACTGGCGTTCCGGGATCCGCTCTGCCGACGACGGGGAGGAGCTCCAGCGATCGCTCCTCGCCGCCGGCGTGATCGCGGCCGCCACGACGGCCTGCGGCGACCTCGCCGGCCGGCGGGTGGTGATCGAGGGGCCCGAGGCGATCGCCAACGTCCTGGGCGGAGCGTTCGCCGAGGCCGGCGCGGCCGTCGTCAATCCCGAGGACACCTCGGCGACGGGTGCGCTCGGAGCCTCCGGAGACCTCCTGTGCTGCGGCTCGGCGGTCGGCATGATCGACCACCAGTCGATCGCGGGACTCGATGTCGGTTGGGTCGTCCCGTGGGGTCCGATGCCCGTCACCACTCGCGGCCTCGCCGTGGGCCGGCGATCCGGAACCCAGGTCCTGCCCGACTTCGTCACCACCATCGGACCGCTCGTGGCTGCGATCGCGGGGCCCGACGACAGCGTCGGCACGGTCACCGAGCGGACCGCCGAACTGGTCGCCGCCGTGATGGCCGAGGTGCTCGACCACGAGGAGGGCCCGCTCGTCGGAGCCTGCGTCCGGGCCGAGGCGTTCCTCTCGACCTGGCAGGAGACCCTGCCCTTCGGTCGTCCGATCGCATGAGTGACGTCCTCGTCCCGCTCCCGGGTGGATCCGACGAGGTGTGGCCTGGTGCCACCTGGGAGACGGGTCCGCAGCTCACCGGCGACCCCGACCGTCTCGCAGAACTCCTCGATCCGGTGTTCGCAGTGGAGTCGACCCCTGAGCTGGGCGTCTCTCTGGCGCTCGTCGCCGTCCAGGGCGGTCGGATCGTCGCCGAGCGGTACGGGCCGGGTGTCGGACCGGACGACACGCTGATCTCGTGGTCCATGGCCAAGAGCGTCACGCAGGCGGCCATCGGCGTCCTGGTACGGGACGGGCTCCTCGACCCCGACGAGCCTGCGGCCGTCCCCGAGTGGACCGCTCCCGGGGACCACCGGGCCGCCATCACCGTGCGCGACCTGCTGCAGATGCGTTCCGGTCTCGCCTTCGTCGAGGACTACGTCGACGACAGCCGCTCCGACTGCCTCGAGATGCTCTGGGGATCCGGCGCCGACGACGTCGCCGCCTACGCCGCATCCCTGCCGCTCGAGCACCCTGTCGGTGCGGCGTTCAGCTACGCCAGCGGCACGACGAACATCCTCTGCCGGCTCGTGGGTGACGTCATCGGCGGCGGGACCGGCCGCAGTGACCGCGGCCTGACCGAGGCCTTCCTCCACGACCGCCTGTTCGGCCCGCTCGGGATGAGCTCGGCCACGCCCCGGTTCGATGCGGCCGGGACCTGGGTCGGCTCGTCGTACCTCTACGCCACCGCAACGGACTTCGCCCGATTCGGCCTCTGCTACCTGCGTGGTGGCCGCTGGCGGGACTCGGTCATCGTCACACCCGAGTGGGTGGACGCCGCCCGGACACAACGTTCCGTCGACCCGGAGCTCGGCTGGGGATACGGCGAGCACTGGTGGGTCCGAGGTGACGAGCTCGGCACGTTCTGGGCGAACGGATACGACGGCCAGGCGACCATCTGCGTCCCCGCCCTCGATCTCGTCGTCGTCCGCCTCGGTCGGACCCCCTCGGAGCTGCGTGCGCATCGCGAGCGGTTCCTCGCAGCGGTCGTCGACTGCTTCCGCGACTGACCGGCCGGTCGTACACTCCCGGCGATGGCCCATCTGCACCCCTTCGAGATCCCCTCGTTCAGCGACGTGGCGGCCGAGCGACTGCACCTGAAGCAGCGTCTGGCGGCGGCGTGTCGGGTCTTCGGACGCCTCGGCTACGACGAGGGCGTGGCCGGCCACATCACGGCACGGGACCCCGAGCACGACGACCGCTTCTGGGTCAACGGCTTCGGCGTCCACTTCCGGCAGGTGTCGGTCTCCAACCTGATCTGTGTCGACCACTCCGGCGAGGTCGTCGAGGGCGACCATCCCGTGAACCGGGCGGCGTTCGCCATCCACTCTCAGGTCCATCAGGCTCGTCCGGACGTGGTCGCCGCGGCGCACGCCCACTCGGTCCACGGCAAGGCCTTCTCGAGCCTCGGACGACACCTCGACCCCATCACCCAGGACGCGTGTGCGTTCTACGAGGACCACGCCGTCTTCGACGACTACACGGGAGTGGTGCTCCAGACCTCCGAGGGTCGGCGCATCGCCGATGCACTCGGCAACGCCAAGCTGGTGGTCCTCCGGAACCACGGGCTGCTGAGCGTCGGCACCTCGGTCGATGCCGCCGCGTGGTGGTTCATCGCTGCGGACCGTTCGTGCCACGCCCAACTTCTGGCGGAGGCTGCGGGGACTCCGGTCCTGATCGATCACGACCAGGCGCTGACGACGCGGGGCCAGGTCGGTTCCGAGGTCGGTGGCCTCGCCAGCTTCCATCCGCTGTGGAACTGGATCGTGGCCGAGGAGCCCGACCTCCTCGACTGAGGCCGGCCCCGGTGCGGCCGCGGCCCGAGCCGGCCTGCGTTAGTCTGCGGGCACAACCGAGCCGAAACCCACCCGGGAGAGCGTCAGTTCGCTGGCCGCCGAAGGAGCAACCGCCCCGGAATCTCTCAGGCACCCGCACCGGGTGGGCCAGGACACGCTGGAGAGCAGCCCTGCGGGGCTCACCGACGGGGAAAGCCCCGGCCACGGCCGAGGTGAAACTCTCAGGTCCAACCACAGCGGGGGGCATCGACCCACTCGCCGCGACCCCGGAGCCCTCGTGACCCAGCACACCGATCCCCGCCCCTTCGCAGAGCGTCACCTCGGCCCCGATCCCGGCGATGTCCAGCGGATGCTCGACGCCCTCGGACTCGCCAGCCTCGACGCCATGCTCGACGTCGCCGTACCCGAGTCGATTCGCACCCGTGAGCCGCTCGGACTGACCGCCACGCCCGACGAGCGTCAGGCGCTGCAGCGGCTGCGTCAGTTCGCCGACGCCAACCGGGTCCGCACCTCGCTGATCGGGTGCGGCTACTCGGGCACGATCGTCCCACCCGTCATCCAGCGGAACGTGCTGGAGAACCCGGCCTGGTACACGGCCTACACGCCGTACCAGCCCGAGATCTCCCAGGGGAGGCTCGAGGCACTGCTGAACTTCCAGACCGTCGTGGCGGACCTCACCGGCATGGACATCGCCAACGCCTCGCTCCTCGACGAGGCGACCGCTGCTGCCGAGGCCATGACGCTGGCGCGGCGAGTGTCCAAGGCCGCCGACGACATCTTCCTCGTGGACGCCGACTGTCACCCACAGGTCGTGGAGGTCGTCCAGACCCGGGCCGAGCCGCTGGGCATCAAGGTGGTCGTCGGCGATCCGGGTTCGGACCTCGACTCGCACAGCCCGTTCGGGGTCCTGCTGGCCCACCCCGGTTCCTCCGGAGTTCTCCGCGATGTCGCATCCGGCTTCCAGCGGGCTCACGCCGTGGGGGCCGTCGCCGACGTGACCACCGATCTACTGGCCTGCACGCTGCTGACCCC
>CAYMKW010000036.1:0-25166 GCA_964391365.1 uncultured Microthrixaceae bacterium
GACGCAGTGGATCACCGTGTCGGCGGTCCCCTGGGCGATCAGCAGCGGGACCGGTCGACCGCCACTGGTCGGGACCTTGGGGAACGGGTTCTCCCCCAGCGGCCCGGGCATGTTCCACCGGATCCACTCGCACCAGCCGTCGAGCGTGGCGTCGGCCTCGGCGCAGGTCCGGTCCACCCCGCCGGTGAAGTACTCGCCCGTCCGGTAGTCCTCGGGCAGGTTCCACAGTGCAGGGACCAACATCTGATGGGCGCTGGCGTCCCGGTAGGGCGAGACGAGCCGCTGGATCCGCGTCGAGTCGCTGCCGCCGAGACAGAGCGGCTGGACCTGGGCGATGGTCGACTGCCCCTCCGGCGTCGCCACGCGTGCGAGCTCGAGCGGTCCGGTGGACGGTGCGGCCGGAGTCAGCGCCCCCGCTGCGGGTGCCCGACCGGCGGAGAACTGGCTCCAGGAACCGAAGATGTAGGAGAAGAGTGCGGGGCCGACCTGGATCTCGAGTGCTGGGACGGGGAGGGGCAGGAGCCCGATGCTCTGGTGCATCTCCCGGTCCGCCAGGCCGTCACCGAACGACGTCCCCGGCTGTCGCTCGGGCTGGACGACGAAGTTCGCTGCGGGTGCGAGCGCCTCGACCCCGACGAGGCGGACCTCGGTGCTGGCCGTGCCGGTGGCGGCGAGGTACGGGTCGGCGAGCTGGCCGGCCCAGAGGGCGGCGTGACCTCCCTGGGAGTGACCAGCGACCACCACGTCGCTTCCCGCTCGGGCGACGCGGTCGAACTGCTGTCCGGCGAGCTGTCGGGCGGCCCGGACGGAATCGAGGACGTTCGCCCCCGCGACGCGTCCCAGCACGTAGGTGTCGGCTGGCTGGTAGTCGGCCGTGGCCACGACCCATCCCTGGTCGACGGCGTACTGGAGCTGGCCGTCGGCAGGGTCGCCGCGGTGCCTGCCGAGGAGGCTGCCCCAGCCGACGGTCTGGATGCCCGCCGGCATCACTCCCCAGATGCCCTTCGACGGATCGCTCGACGGAAGGCACTGCTGCTCGAGCCCCTGGGTTCCGTGCGCCCAGGCCAGGACCCGGGTCCTGCCGTCCGGGGTCAGCGCCGGTCCGTCCTCGGGCAGCGTGACGGTGCCGCACACGAGGTGGAGGTCGTTCTCGTCGGCGGCGGTCGAGACGTAGAGGATCCGGAAGACCTGGGCTCCGGTCGGGTAACCCTCGCTGGTTCCGCCGTCGCCGTCACCGCCGTCGACCCGGACGGCGGTGACGAGATCACCGGGGGATGCGCCCTCGGGCACCGGTCCGCCGACGCCCGACGCTCCGGCGCAGGGGGGCTGGGCGACCGGCGGAGGCGACTTCGATCCGCAGGCCGGGAGCGCGACGCCTGCGAGCGCGACCGCGACGGCTGTGGCGAACAGAACCCGGATCCTCACGAGACACCCTCCAGACCGAGGAGCAGTCGCTTGCAGTCCGCTCCGTAGGCGAACCCGCCCAGGCTCCCGTCGTTGCGGACCACCCGGTGGCACGGTACCGCCAGCGCCGTGGGATTCGTCGCGACGGCCCGACCGACCGCCCGGGCCGATCGCGGGCGACCGACGCGGGCGGCGAGTTCCCCGTACGAGACGGTCGATCCCCGCGGCACCCGTCGGAGCTCCCGGCGGACCGCCCGGGTGAAGTCACGTGGGGACTCGGCGACGGGGAGCGACTCGAGCTCCTCGGATCCGTCGAACCACTCGGCGACCACACGCCGCAGCGCAGCGAGGGCCCGATCGTCCCGTCGTCCCGGCGATCCGTGCCCGCCGTCGACCTCGAGGCGCAGGAGGGCGTCGGGGCCGGCCACCAACAGCAGCGGGCCGATGGGCGAGTCGGTCCTCGTCCAGGTCGGGGCCGAGGGCCAGCGCATCAGCTCACGACTCCGTCGGCGCGCAGTCCGCTGATCGTCCGGTCGTCGAGTCCCAACTCCTCACGCAGCAGGTCGTCGGTGTGCTCACCGAGCCACGGTGGTCGGTGTTCGGGGCCCTCGGCGACCGCCGACAGCTTCACAGGGTTGCCGGGAACCAGGACGGGCTGTTCGACGCCGTCGGGGCGCTCCATCTCGACCAGCATGTTCCGGGCGGCCACGTGCGGATCGACGACGAGTTCGTCGTCGGTCGCGCACGGTCCGGCGGCCAGGCCGGCCGACGACAGGGCCGCACATGCGTCGTCACGCGTCCGCTCCGAGGCCCAGGACTCGATGGCCGGTCGGATCGTCGAGTCGAGGTGCTCGACCCATCCCGCTCGCTCCGCGAAACGGGGGTCGTCGACCCACTCGGGGTGACCGACGATGTCGGCGAGCGAACGGAAGTGCTGTTCCCGGCCGATCTGGAGGACGAACCAGCCATCGGCTGCCCGGAAGGTCGTCAGGACCACGGGGCCGATGTCGCCTCCGCGCAGGCCGAGGGACCAGAAGTTGGCCACGATGTCGGTCATGGCCACCACGGAGTCGAGCATCGCCACGTCCACGTGCTGTCCCCGACCCGTCGCGTCGCGGTGGCGCAGCGCCGCCAGGATCCCGATGGTGGCGAACAGGGCGGCGGACATGTCGCCGAGCGCGCCCACCGGGTTGGCGACGGGCTGGTTCCCGGCTCCGGCAGTGAACGTGTAGATGCCGGACATCGCCTCGGTGATGGACGCGAACGCCGGCCGCTCCCGGTAGGGCGAGTCGCCCGTGTTCCCGAACCCGGACACAGAGACGTAGATGATGCGCTCGTCGACAGCGGCCAGGTCGGCGGCGCCCAGGCCCAGCCGGTCCATCGCGCCCGGCTTGAAGTTCTCGGCCACCACGTCGAAGCGGGGCGCGAGTCGCAGCACCAGGTCCCGGCCCTCCGGACGCTTCAGGTCGACGCACATGCTCCGCTTGTCCAGGTTGTTGCGCAGGAACGTGGCGCCCACGGAGCGTCCCTCGGGGTCGACGACCGCCGGCAACGAGGACCGACCCAGGTCACCGCCGTTCGGCGACTCGATCTTCACCACGTCGGCCCCGAGCCGCGCCAGCAACTGCGTCGCGTAGGGGAGGGCCTGCATCTGTTCGAGGGCGAGCACCCGGACGCCGTCGAGCGGCTTCCCGTTGGAGGCGGCCCCGGCGTTGGCGACGTCACCGAGACGCACGGTCAGCCCGCTGCCCGGGCGCGGAGTGCCACCTTGTCCACCTTGCCGGCCGGGACCAACGGGAGCGCATCGACCACCTCGACGCGTCGGGGCACCTTGTAGTTGGCCATCCGTTCACGGGACCAGGCGATCAACTCGTCGGGGTCGATCGTCGACCCGGGAGCAGCGACCACGAACGCGGCGCCGACCTCGCCGAGTCGCTCGTCGGGGATGCCGATCACGGCCGCCTGGGCGACGGCCGGGTGGGCCGACAGCGCCTGTTCGATCTCGGCGGGGTAGGCGTTGAACCCGCCGACGATGAACATGTCCTTGAGCCGGTCGGTGATCCGCAGGTAGCCGGCGGCGTCGAGGCGGCCGATGTCGCCGGTGTGGAGCCAGCCGTCCCGGTCGACGGCCTCGGCCGTTGCCTCCGGGTCGTCGTCGTAGCCCCGCATCACCACGTAGCCGCGGACGAGGATCTCGCCGTCCTCCCCCGGAGGGAGGGATCCGCCCGAACCGTCGTCGATCCGCACCTCGACGCCGGGGATCGACCGGCCCGAGGTGGTGGCGATGGTCTCGGGGTCGTCGTCGTGGCGGCACATCGTGGCGATCCCGGACGACTCCGTGAGGCCGTACCCGGTCACGACCGTGTCGAAGCCGAGCACCGAGCGCATGTCGACGATCAACTGAACGGGGATGACCGCGGCCCCCGTCACCGCCAGCCGCAGCGTCGACAGGCGTGAGGGGTCCAGATCGGGATGCTGGAGCATGGTCTGGTAGATCGCGGGCGGTCCCGGCAGGACCGTGATGGCGTCGCGTTCGACCCGTTCCATGATCGCCGGAACGTCGAACACGGCGTGGGGCAGGTTGACCGCCCCGCGCAGGAGACAGGCCAGGATCCCGGCGTTCAGGCCGAAACTGTGGAAGTACGGGTTCACCACGAGGTAGCGGTCGCCCGCCCGCAGCCCGACGACCTCGCACCACGCTTCGAACCCCCGGCACACCGACCCGTGGGTGAGCATGACCCCCTTCGGTCGACCGGTCGTGCCGGAGGTGAAGAGGAGGTGGCAGAGGTCGTCCGCATCGACGGCCGCCGCCCGGGACCGGACCTCGTCGAGGTCCGTCGACTCGCCGGACGCCAGGAACGCCGCCAGGTCGATCGAATCGGCGGAGCCCGGACCCCGCAGGGAGACGATCCGTCGGAGGTCGGGGAGCTCGGGTCGTCCGTCGGGTCCATCGAGGAGCAGTTCGACGTAGTCGGTGTCCAGGAAGTCGGTGACGGTGAAGAGCACCCGGGCGGCCGACCGCTCCAGGAGCTGGGCCGCCTCGGTCCCGCGGTAGCGGGTGTTGACGGGGACCAGCACTCCGCCGATGTGGTGGGTGGCCAGCGCCACGACGACCCACTCCCAGCAGTTCGGCGCCCAGATCGCGACCCGGTCGCCGTGCTCGACCCCGGTCGCCAGGAGCGAGGCCGCAGCGCGCTCGACGCTGGCGTGCAGCTGGGCGTGGCTCAGCGCCACGTCACCGTCGACGAGCGCCTCCAGGTCGCCGTGCGCGGCGACGGCGTCCAGCAGCACCTGGGGGATGGTCACGGCGTTGCTCACGGTCCGACTCCTGTCCGTTCCTCGTCGCCACTGCCGGGGACGGCGGGGCGGGCGGTCCGGTCGACTGTACCGGCCGCGTCCGGCGGTTCCCGGCGGTAGGGTGCACCCATGGGCAGCAGCGGGAGCAAGCCGCGCAAGGCGAACCAGCACCACCTCCCGAAGGTGGGTTCCAAGGAGAACGAGGCCTACGAGCTGCGCCAGCGCCGCCGGGAGGTCTTCGGCCCGTTGCCGATCGTCGTGATCGCCGTGCTGGTGGTCGTGGTCTTCCTGGCGTGGATCGCGATCACCTGACGCCCGAGCCGGTCGAGATCGGCGTGGGCCGGCAGGTGACCCTCGAGCTCAGCTCGAACCCGACCACCGGTTACTCCTGGGCGCTGATCTCGGAAGCCGACACCGCAGTGGTCAGGCTCGTCTCCGACTCCTACGTGCCGCCTGCGGCGCAGATCCCCGGTGCCGGTGGGGTGCAGCGGATCGTGCTCGAGGGCGTTGCGGCCGGCGAGGCGACGCTGGACTTCGGTTACCGACGGCCGTGGGAGACCGACGTCCCGCCATCGGACACGGCCAGCTTCGACGTCACGGTCGTCTGAGTCGGACCGCCGTTCCCGTCAGCCCTCGGGAACGCCCAGACCCTCGGCCAGGTGGACCCGGGCCAGCGACGCGAGCGGCAGGTCCACTCCCAGCTCGCGGGCCAGTCCGAGCGCCAGGTCCAGGTCCTTCTCGCCCAGCGAGCGCACGTGGCGCATCGTGTCGTACCAGTCGTCGCCGGGTCGGAGCGGCTCGGTCGACGTCCGGAGCATGATCGATCCCGGGCCGCCGGTGACTGCGTCGGAGTGACGAACGACGCGGGCCAACGCCGTCAGGTCGACCCCCGCCGCAGCGGCGAGCGTCTGGGCCTCGGCGGCTGCGGTGAAGGCGGTGAAGTGGAGCAGGTTCCTGGCGAGCTTGGCCTGCGTCCCCGCGCCGACCGGCCCGAACCGGACGACCAGATCGGCGAAGTGGGCCCATGGGGCCCGCACCAGGTCGAGGGCGGCCTCGTCCCCGCCGACGAGCACGGCGAGACGTCCCTCAGCGGCGCCGATGAACCCGCCCGAGACCGGGGCGTCGAGCAGTCGCACCCCGCACCCGGCCGCCCGGTCGGCGAGCTCGACGGCGGTCGCGGCCTCGATCGTGGAGTGGACGGCGACGACACCTCCGGTCCGCATGGTCGTGAGCAGCTCATCGACGACGTCACGGACCTGGGCATCGTCGAGGACCATGACCGACACGGCGTCGCAGCGTTCGCCCAGTTCGGCGACGGAGTCGACGGCGACGGCGCCGTCCGCCACCAGCGGTGCCACCCGATCGGGGTCCAGGTCACGGACCACGAGTCCACCCGACCAGTCGGTCAGGCGTCGGGCCATGGGGCCGCCGATGTTGCCGAGGCCGATGAAGCCGTAGGTGGGGGAGTCGTCCACGGTGTCGTCCACCTCAGTCCACCTCCGGCCAGATCGGTGCCGGGGCGCCGCCGAACGGGTAGTGGCCGGGGAGCGACTGCTGCAGGCTCCGTTCCATCCGGGCCGTCATGCCCGCCGACAGGGTGCCGTCGCCCATCATCTCGAGGAACAGCGCGGTGGCGTTGCCGAAGTCGAAGAAGTCACGCTGCCACGCCCACTGGAAGTTGCCCCCGTAACCGAACCAGGAACCGCCGATCCCGCCGACCTCGTAGGTGCCGCCCCCGGGCCGAGGGGCGTCGGCGACCTGCTTCCAGAGTCCGAGCACCTGGCCGAGCCGGTCGTCGACCAGCACGTGCTGGTACGGGTACTGCCAGCCGTCGAGGCCACCCATCTCGAGGCCGAGTGCGATGTCCCGGATCTCGTCGCGGCCCACGGCCATGAAGTCCTCGCGCGGTCCGAAGTTCCACCCGTAGGTGGCGTCCTCGGTGTACAGCTCGGCGAGCGGACGCCAGTCGCCGATGGCCTCGCAGTCCCGGTTGGCCTGCAGCCAGCGGCGGACCATCTCGTCGAGTTCGTCACGGTCGAATGGGGGCACGGATCACTCCTCGGTCAGTCGGATGGCTCGGGTCGGGCAGTAGCGGACGGCCAGCTCCACCGCCGGACGATCGGCGGCCTCGGGAGCGGCCTGCAGCACGGTGAGCCGACCGTCCTTGGAGACACGGAAGATCCCGGGCGCCTCGGACTCGCACACGCCGTGCCCCTGGCAGAGATCCTCGTCGATCTGGATGCGCCAGCTCATCTGGCCTCCCAGTGCACGGCGCACGGTTGGGCGAGTTGGACGACCATCTTCGAGTGGTCCGTCCGGTAGGACCCGGGATCCTGGGCGAGTGCGAACCGGTAGCGCGTCAGGAGCACGGCGAAGATCGCCTTGAGCTGCATCATGGCGAACGCGGCGCCGACGCAGCGGTGCCGGCCGGCGCCGAAGGGAATCCAGTCCCACGGGTTCGCCAGGTCCTCCTCCCGGGGCGCCAGGTAGCGGGTCAGGTCGAAGCGGTCCGGGTCGTCGAAGGCCTCGGCGAGCCGGTTCGACACCGCGGGAGAGGCTCCGACGAGGTCGCCGGCCGGGATCGTGCGACCCTCGACCTCCAGGTCACGGCGGGCCACGCGGAGGAGCAGGATCAGCGGCGGGTGGAGTCGGAGGGCCTCCTTGATCGCTGAT
Organism: uncultured Microthrixaceae bacterium; assembly: GCA_964391365.1. Classification (GTDB taxonomy): domain Bacteria; phylum Actinomycetota; class Acidimicrobiia; order Acidimicrobiales; family Microtrichaceae; genus SXMI01. Next base: position 7,375 of record CAYMKW010000036.1, read on the forward strand.
TCCAGCAGCGGCATCTCGCGGAGCGCCTGGTACGTCAGGTCGAGCCCCTCCCTGGCGCTGTCGGCCGCCAGGTCGTCGAGCTCGTCGACGACCGCCGCCAGCTGGTCCGGGTTCCGGAGGAGCTCCAACAGCGTCCAGGACGCGGTCGTCGATGTGGTGTGGTGGCCGGCGAACATCATCGAGATGAAGATGCCGGTGATGATGTCGGCGTCGAACTGCAGCTCGCCGTCGTCCTGCCGGATCGACAGCAGGACATCGAGGAGGTCCCGGTCGTCCCCGTCGGCCGGAGGCCGTGCGAGGCGGTCGTCCATGATGCCGGCGACCAGCTCCACCAGGGCGGCCCGGGAGCGGTCCCGCTGGCGGAACGACTCGATGTCCGCATGGGGGTCGACGAACGCCAGGGCATCGGTGCCGCGCTCGAGGTCGTGGTAGAGCTCGGCGAAGCGGGCGTCCAGCGACGAACGGAACTTCCTGCCGATCAGGCACGAGCTCGACGTGTAGATCGTGAGCTCGGCGAAGAAGTCGAGCAGGTCGACGGTCCCGGAGCCGAGCCGGTCCCAGTCGGCGACCATCTCGTCGACCTCGCGGGCGATGGTCTCGGCGTGCCCGCGCATGTAGCGGTCACGGAGGGCCTGGTTGTGGAGCATCTCGCGCCGGCGCTCCGGGCTGGCATCGAAGACGACGCCCTCACCGAAGATCGGTGTCATGAACGGGTACGCCTCGGCCTGGTCGAGGTCCTCCTCCGGGGCCCGGAAGTACCACTCGTTGGCGGTCGCTCCGCTGACCACCACGACGCGTCGGCCCGCCAGGTCGAAGGAACCCACCGTGCCGCACTCGTTCCGGATGCGCTGCAGCAGTCCGATCGGATCGCTCCGCAGCTCCTCGAGGTGCCCGCTGCCGGCGATGGCACCCGAGACGTCCGGGATCGAGGCGTCGACCCCGCGGCTCACGACGGCTCCCGGGGTGGACGGACGGGAGCCTCGGGCTCGACCTCCACCAGCGTCAGGTGGGTGCCCGGCGGCTGGGTGGCAACGGTCACCACCGCCTGGGCGACCGCCTCGGCGCTCAGGTAGCCGGCGTGGCGGACCAGCCCCCAACGCTTCCACTCGTCGAGCACCGGGCCGAGCACCTCGGCCGGCCACTCCATCCCCATGCCCGTGAGCGTCGGTCCGGGCCGGACGATGGAGGCGCGCACCCCGGTCCCCTCGAGTTCCATCTGGAGGGCCCGGGCCAGTCCCTCGAGGCCCCACTTGGAACTGACGTAGGACGCCATCGTGGGCCGTGGTGAGCGCACGACATCCGAGGTGACGAGCACCAGGTCCCCCTCCCGGCGCTCGATCATCTGCGGTGCGATCAGCGACACCAGGTGCTGTGCGCCCAGCAGGTTGATCTGGACCTGGGCGGCGAAGTCCTCGGGCGGCGTTCCGACGACCGTCTCCGGAAGGACGTCCCCGGCGCAGGACACCAGCACGTCGACCCGCCCGAGGGCCGCCACGGCGGCCTCGGCGAAGGCGACGATCGAGTCGGTCTCGCGCAGGTCGAGCGCGACCGACGAGGCGGTGCCGCCGGCCCGGCGGATCTCCTGGGCGGTCTCCTCGCAGCGCTCCACCCGGCGGGCCCCGAGCACGATCGGGTGGCCCAGGGCGGCGAAGGCCAGGGCGGTCGCCCGGCCGATGCCCGACGAGGCGCCGGTGACCACGACCGGTCGTCCGGCGGCGCTCATCGGGCCACCACCGTGGTCGGCAGGTGGGCGAACCCCCGCACGTTGATGGAGTGGAACCGTTCCGCACCCTCCGGGTCGATCTCGAAGTCGGCGATCCGTCGCAGCAGTTCCTCCAGGCAGACGCGTGTCTCGAGCCGGGCCAGCGACGCACCCAGACAGAAGTGCCGGCCCACACCGAAGCTGACCAGCGAGGACGTGTCGCGAGCCAGGTCGTAGCGGTCCGGTTCCTCGAAGACGGCCTCGTCGCGGTTGGCCGAGCCGACCAGCAGCAGCGCCGTGTCCCCGGCCTCGAGCGTGACGCCGTGCAACTCGACGGGTTCGGTCACGAGGCGGGTCAGCATCTGGGTCGAGGCGTCGTAGCGGAGCGTCTCCTCGACCCAGCCGTCGATCGGGGCGGAGTCCGGCCCGTCTCCGAACAGGAGCCCTCGGGCCTCCGGGGTGCGCCACGCCCAGTACCAGGCGTTGGCGAGCAGCTTCGTGGTCGTCTCGTTGCCGGCCACGACCATGAGGAACAGAAAGGCGGTGATCTCGTCGTCGGTCAGGCGGTCGCCGTCGACCTCGGCGTCGATCAGCGCCGAGGTCAGGTCGTCGGTCGGTCGGTTCCGGCGCTGCGAGATCATGTCGGCGTAGTAGCCGGCGAGGGTCAGCGCGGCCTCGACGCCCGCCCGGGGGACGTCCTGGACGCCCTCGTCCCGATGGACGAGGAGGTCGGCCAGTCGGCGCAGCTCGGCCCGGTCCTCGGGCGGGACGCCCATGAGCTCGGAGATGACGTCCATGGGGAGCAGTCCGGCGAAGTCCCCGACGAAGTCGAAGGTGCCGCGTTCGACCGCTGCGTCGAGGTTGGCGACCGTCAGCTCGCGGATCCGGTCCTCGAGCCCGACCACCCGGCGAGGTGTGAAGCCCCGCGAGACCAGGGCTCGCATCCTCGTGTGCCGGGGAGGGTCCATCGCCAGGAAGGACATCGTCCGGTGGGCGTGGGGGCCGGACGCCGCCGGGTCGAGGCTGACGCCGTGGCGGTTCGAGAACCTCGTCGAGTCCCGGAACGCCGCGGTGACGTCGGCGTGGCGCGACAACGCCCAGAAGCCCAGCTCGTCGTTGCGGTAGACCGGCGCCTCCGCCCGGAGGCGGCGATAGGTCGGGTACGGATCCTCGTGGATCTCGTAGTCGTAGGGGTTGTAGCGCAGTGCTGCGCCGGTCCCGGTGGTCACTCGTCGCCTCCGTGCTCGTTCGCTGGTGGGGTGGACCCGTCGATCCGGTGTCCGTCGAGGATGAGCGACGCCGCCGACGACAGCTGCCGGGGGAGGTCCTCGTAGTCGAGATGACCCATCCCGGCCTGCAGCATGGCCCCGGAGAACGCGAGTCCCAGGGCCCGGAGCCGGGCGTCGTCGGCGTCGTCGCCGAGTGCCCCCGCCAGGCGGGCCATGATCACCGCACCGATCGAGTCGCGCAGTCGGCGGACCTCGGGGTCGTCGGCCAGCATCGCCTGGGTGCACGCCGCTGCGAGTTCGGGCTCACCGGCCACGAGCGTGGCGACCTCGGCGAGGGCCGCCCCGGCTCGGCCGGCCGCCGTCCCGCCGGTCGTGACGGGGTCGGGCAGGCTCTGGAGTCGCTGCCAGAACACCTCCGTCACGAGGTGGTCGCGGGAGGAGAAGTAGGTGTAGGCGGTTGCCGGGGCGACGCCGGCGCGTCGGGCGACGCTGCGCACGGTGAGACCCTTGGCCGGCCGGCTGCGGAGCTCGACGACGGTCGCCCCGAGGAGCCGGGCGACGGTGTCGGCGGGCCTGCCACGGAGTGATCGGCGTGGGAGGTCGACGGTACTGGACATCTGTCCAGACAGTAGTCTGACCTCGTGGGTCCGGCGAGCGGATCCCGGGGTCCGTGATGCGGGCCGATCGGCTCGGGGGTGACGTGGCGACAGGACGTGGTCTGGACCGGCTCGACCGGCTGCAGTTGGCGGGGCTCGGGCGGGAGTACCTGCTCGCCGGGCACCTCGTGGACCGGGCCGGTATGCCGGAGGTCATCGCCCGTCTGGGTGCCGAGGCGCTGGCCCCGGTGGCCATCGAGGAGTGGAGCGGCGCGAGCCCGCACTACACCCGGCGGATCCTGCGCCTGCTCGGCTTCGACTCCGAGCACGACGTGGCGGCCATCTTCAAGGGGATGCAGTTCGACGTCGGTGCGCCGCACGAGTTCCTCGACTTCCGCTACCGGGTGGACGACGAGCACCACGGTGGCTTCCACCTGGCGCACTGCGGGGCCCTCGTGGACGTGGAACCGATGGGGGACGACTTCGTGCACGCCATGTGCCACGACATCGAGGACCCCACCTTCGAGGCGACGGTCTGCGCCTCGAACCCGCAGGCCCGGATGACCCAGGTCCACCGGCCACCGAGGGTGCCGGCCGACCGGTCGCCGCACTGCGAGTGGCTCGTCGAGATCGATCCGTCCACCGCCCCGGCGCCGGAGCCCGCACCGGCCCGACGCCTGGCCTCGTGTCGGATCCTCGGTCTCGTCGTCCCGCTCCTCCCGCTGTCGGACCCCGACGGAGGTCGGACCGACTACCGGGGCCCGCTCGACCCGGACCTCCGGCTCGAGGACCTCTCGGCGGTCGCCCTGCGGGCGCTGTGCCGCGAGTTCGCACTCCAGGCCCATCTGCTCGTCCTGGCGTACTCGGCTGCCTTGCACGATCGACTCGGACCGTCGGAGGTGACGGACGCCGTCGCCGCCCAGCTCACCGGGGTCGCCGGTGTGGTCGCGGCCCGGCTCGTCCGGTGGATGCGCGCCGAGGGCCTGGCATCCGACGACCCCGCGCAGCTCGCAGCCGACCTGCTGGAACTCCACCCCGCGTTCCAGCCGCGCGACTACGTCGACGTGTGGGTGGACGGTGACGGCGAGACCGTGGTCGTCCTGGGCGACTGCGCCGGCACCGAGGAGGTCGTCTCACTGGGCTGGCCGGCGCTGCTCGGTGACGGACGCGGCGACGATGCGGTCGCGGCGATCGTCCACGCCGTCGACCCGCACCTGACCGCCGTCCCGGTGGAGGCGCCGTTCGGCCGTCGTCGGGCCTGGAGGGTCGAACGGCTCGCCGAGCCGCAGCCCACCCGACCCGAGGTGACCGTCTGCGAGTTCAGCACCGGCGCCGCATTCGAGTTCGCCCGCACCGGACCCCGGGGCGCCGCCACGGGGTGACCGTCGTCACCGGAGCGCGACCTGCTGGGGTCGGGGGTCCCGGCGGCGCTACTGTGTCGTACCGACCCGAACGGCCGCTCCGTGCAACGGCGTGCAGCTGGCCTCGGGGCGGTGCGGGAACATCGCTGGTCCGGTGGGGTTCCCGACGGGTGCACCGAACCGACGGGTGCCCGACGCGAACGGACCACGACGAACGAGCGACGAACGAGCGAGGTGCCAGATGGGAGCGAGTCGGACGAGCTTTGCGAAGCTGCAGCGGGACCGTGCCAAGAAGGCCAAGGCCCAGGCCAAGCGCGAACGGCGCCTGGATCGTGACGGCGAGCTGCCGGAGGGCGAGGAGGGCGAGGTCTTCGAGCTTCCCGATGGCGAGGAGGAGCTGACCGCCGAGGAGCTCCTCGTGCTCGTCGAGCAGCTGCACGCCGACTTCGAGGCCAAGCGCATCGACTTCGAGGAGTTCGAGGAGCGCAAGACCGAGCTCTTCGCCCGAATCTCCGTCTGAACCGCTACGGTGATCCTCTCGCCGACGAGGGGAGTCCCCATGAGCAAGCGCAAGGAACGGCGCACCGAACGCAAGATCGCCCGTGACCTCAGCCGTGTGGCGGCCGTCGCTGGAGCGACCGCTGCGGTGGCCCAGACGATGGCGACCGCCACGGATCGGGCCCAGGACGTCGCCGATGCTGCCGGCGACACCGTCGCACAGGTGGCCGAGGTCACCCGCAGGTCGCGCAAGGGGCTGCTGTTGCTGCTCGCCCTGGGCGTGGTCGGTCTGGTCGTCATCCTCCTGCTCCGCAGGTCATCGAGCGGCGGCGGATCGGCATCCGTGCCGCTGGCCGACGTCGACGCCGGCCCGGCCGCGCCGATCGACGTGGCGGTGACCACCTCTGCCTGAGCAGCGCACAGGAGGCGCATCCGAGGTCGCCGACCTGGGAAGGCTCGGACGGTTCGCCGGGTGGGTGTTCCGACACCACCGTTGGGTCGCACTGCTGTGGGCAGTCCTGCTGATCGGTGGTGGCTGGCTGGCGACCACGGACCACGACGCCACCTCCAACGACTTCTCCGTCCCGGGTGCGGACTCCCAGGCCGCCTACGACCTGCTCCAGGAGCGGTTCACCTCCCAGAACGCACTGTCGACCCAGGTCGTCCTCGAGGCGACCGCCCCGGCCACACTCAACTCCGAGGCGGCCGGCGTGGCCGCGCTCGTCGCGGAGCTCGAGCGGGTGGAGGGGGTCGCCTCGGTTGCCGACCCGCTCACCACGGACGCATCCGAGGCGCTCGAGCAGGCGGCGGCCAAGCTGCCCCCGTCCGAGGCTGCACTCGCCGAGGAGCTGGCGGCCGGCCTGCCGCCGACGGTGTCGCCCGACGGCCGCCTGGCGGTCGCCACCGTGACGTTCCGCCAGACCCTCCCCGAGCTGCTCGAGCAGTACCCGCCCAGTTCCGACCTGGTGGCGATCGCCTACGACAACCCCTACGCCCAGTTGCAGGCGGTCCTCGACCGGGCGACCCCGGCGAACGTGACCGCCTACATCGGCGGCCCGGTGGCCGACACGTGGAACCAGCCGGTGAGCTTCTGGTCCAGCCACGCCGACGAGGTGGGCCTGGCGATCGGGGCCGTGCTGCTGCTGGTGGCCTTCGGATCGTTCTTCGGGATGGTCGTCCCGATCGTGACCGCGCTGTTCGGAGCGGTCACCGCCTCCGGGCTCGTCTACCTGCTCGCCACACAGGTCACCGTCAGCTCGGCGGCTCCCGCGGTCACCCTCATGATCTCGATCGGGGTCGGGCTCGACTACTCCCTGCTGATCGTGACCCGTTACCGCGAGCTCCTGGGCCAGGGCCACGAGCCCCAGCGCGCGGCCGCGCTGGCGGTGTCGACCTCGGGCCGGGCCGCCCTCTTCGCAGGGGTCACGGTCGTCCTCGCACTGTTGGGCCTGCTCATCATCCCGATTCCGCTCGTGCGGACCCTCGGTGTGGCCGCGGCGATCGGGGTGGCGGTCATGATGCTCGCCGCCGTCACCCTCCTGGTGTCCCTCCTCGGGTTCGCCGGCGGTCGGATCGACCGGATCTCGCTGCGCCGTCACCGGGAGTCCGAGCCCGAGCCGGAGGCGACGTTCTGGGGGAGGTTCGCCACGACGATGTCGGCCCGACCCTGGGTGGCGCTCGTCGGGGGGACACTCGTCCTGGTGGTCCTGGCCGTCCCGTTCACACGCATCGAGTTCGGGATGCCCGGTGACGACTCGTTGCCCGCCGGCCTCTCGCAGAAGAACGCCTTCGAGCTGATCGACCGGGGCTTCGGCGCCGGCACCAACGGTCCGCTCGTCGTCGCCGTCGGACTCCCCAACGGAGTGCCCTACGCCGAGGCGGCCCAGCAGGTGCAGCGGGTGTCGACGGCCCTCGGCGCGCTTCGGCCGCCGGGCACGGTCGAGGGGATCGACTACGCCGTGGGGCCGATCCCCAACGACGCGGCCTCGACCAGTGCGGTCGTCTACCAGTTGATCCCGTCCAGCGGACCCAACGACCCGAGGACCACGGAACTGGTCGAGCGGCTCCGGTCGGACCTGGAGACGGCAACGGCGGGGACCCCGCTCGTGGCCCACGTCGGGGGTGCCACCGCCACACTGATCGACCTGACGGACCTGGTGACCCGCTACCTCCCCTTCGTGATCGGTGCGGTCGTCCTCGGGGCGTTCGTGCTCCTGGTCCTGGTCTTCCGGTCGATCCTCGTGCCGGCCAAGGCGGCGGTCATGAACCTGATCTCGATCGCTGCCGCGTACGGCGTGGTGGTGGCGGTCTTCCAGTGGGGTTGGGCCAAGGGGCTCGTCGGCATCAGCGAGACGATCCCGATCGTCTCGTTCGTGCCCCTCGTCATGTTCGTGATCCTCTTCGGCCTGTCGATGGACTACGAGGTCTTCCTGATGAGTCGCATCAAGGAGGAGTGGGATGCGTCCCACGACCCCTCGAGCTCGGTGGTCCGCGGCGTCGCCGGGACGGCCCGGGTCATCACGACCGCCGCCCTGATCATGATGGCGGTCTTCCTGTCCTTCGTGGCCAACCCCAACCCGACGGTCAAGCTCATCGGCTTCGGCATGGCCGTGGCGGTGCTCCTGGACTCGACGGTGGTGCGGATGGTCCTGGTCCCGGCGATCATGGAGATCTTCGGTCGGCGGGCCTGGTGGTTCCCGCGCTGGCTCCACTGGTTGCCGTCCCTGGACGTCGAGGGCAAGGGTGTGGCCGCCCGGGCCGGGACCGCCGAACCGTCCGGCGATCCGGCGCCCTGAACCGGTTCGCCGGTCAGTCGGTGCCAGCGGCCGCCGCGGCGACGTTGCGGATCATGTCGCCGAACACGATCCCGTGGAACGGACTGATGGAACGCCAGTAGGCGTGGCCCGCCAGGCCCCGGGGCAGGAACAGGGCCCGCTGCTCGAGGACCGACGAGTCGGGGTCCGGTCCGGGGCGGACCCGGAACTCCAGCCACGCCTCGCCCGGGAGGCGCATCTCGGCCCGGAGCCGCAGCAGGCTCGGCCGGTCGACCGCCTCGACGCGCCAGAAGTCGACGACGTCGCCGGTGCGGAGCTCGTCGGGGTGGCGGCGACCCCGCCGCAGCCCGACCCCGCCGACGAACCGGTCGGCGAGACCCCGAGCCGCCCAGGCGGATCGCCAGGAGTACCAGCCGTGGTCGCCGCCGATCCCCTCGACGACCCGCCAGGTCGCCTCCACCGGTGCGTCCACCGCCAGAGTCCGCTCATCTCGGTAGGCGGTGCCGCCGCTCCACTCCGGGTCGGTCGGCATGGCGTCGCTGGGTGCCCCCGGCCAGTCGGCGCTCGACCAGCGGGTGGCCACGTCCAGGTCGCGGACCCGGGCGAGTGCCAGGCGGACCGCCTCGTCGAAGCCGATCGGCTCGATCGGGACGAGCTCGCGGATGTCGGACTCGGACGCCACGACCGAGTTCCGGAGCGACTCGATCAGCGGCTGGGCGAGCGGTTTGGGGACGGGGGTGACCACGTTGACCCACTGGCTGGACAGCCATGGCGACAGCACCGGAACCGACACGATGACCCGGGGGCGGAGTCCGGCCACGGCGGCGTAGCGCTGCATCATCTCCCGGTAGGTCAGGACGTCCGGCCCCGCGATGTCGAACCGTCGGTTCGTCCCGGTGGGCATCCCGGCCGCCCCGAGCAGGTAGCTCAGCACGTCGCGGACGGCGATCGGCTGCACCCGCGAACCGACCCACCTGGGCGTGACCATGACGGGGAGTCGTTCGGTGAGGTACCGGAGCATCTCGAAGCTCGCGCTGCCGCTCCCGATCACGACGCCGGCCTGGAGGATCACTGCAGGAACGGGTCCGTCGAGCAGGATCTGGCCGACCTCGGCGCGAGATGCCAGGTGCTCCGAGGCCACCTCGTCCGCTCCCGGCCGGAGTCCGCCCAGGTAGATGATCCGCTCGACGCCCGCGGCGGACGCGGCGCTGGCCAGGTGCTCGGCCGCCGTCCGGTCGGCGACGGCGAAGTCGCCGGATCCGCCGATCGAGTGGACGAGGTAGTAGACGAGGTCCACCCCCGCACAGGCTGCGAGGACGTCCTCGGCCACCAGCGCGTCGCCCCGCACGATCTCCACCCGCTGCGCCCACTGGACGTCACGGAGCTTCTCCGGGCTCCTCGTCAGGCAGCGGACCTCGTGGCCGGCGTCGACGAGGAGCGGGGCGAGTCGCCCGCCGATGTAGCCGGTGGCTCCGGTGAGCAGGATCCGCACCCGGTCAGGGTACGGGCGTCGGGCCCGGGCGGGCAGCCACGTCGACTCGGTAGGGTGGCGGTCCACGTCCCGCGTCGGGTCCAGCCGGCGCCGACAACGGGGGAGCGATGCCGCAGATGAGGTTCCGACGTCGGCCGAGCGAGACGGGTCGGATCAGCGGTGGACTGACCGGCGCCGTCGCCTCGGGCCGTCCGGAACGGAACCGGGCGGCCACCGCTGCGCTCGCCGCCGGAGCGCGTCGGCCACGCGTGGCGATCCTCGGCGCGGGTGCCGGAGGGCTGTGTGCGGCCATCCAGCTCCAGCTCGCTGGGTTGGACGACTTCACGATCTACGAGAAGTCCGACGGAGTTGGTGGCACCTGGAGGGACAACACCTACCCGGGGGCGGCCTGTGACGTGCCGTCGCACCTGTACAGCTTCTCGTTCGCATCCAAGTCGGACTGGTCGAGGAAGTTCGCCGGGCAACCCGAGATCCTGTCCTACTTCGAATCGTTGGTCGACGAGTACGGGCTGGGTCCGAGGATCCGGACCGGGGTGGAGGTCGTCGACGCCACGTGGGACGACGATGCGCTCGTGTGGCGGCTCGGCCTGCTGGACGCCGACGGCGGTCGGGAGGAGGTCGAGGCCGATGTCGTCGTCTCGGGTCTGGGCCAGCTCAACCGCCCCTACGTCCCGGACCTCCCCGGTCTCGACTCGTTCGGCGGCACGGTGTTCCACTCGGCCCGATGGGATCACGACCACGACCTGCGGGGCGAACGCGTCGGCGTGATCGGGATCGGCGCGTCGGCCATCCAGTTCGTGCCCCGGGTTGCCGAGGTCGCCCGGTCCGTGGTGCTGTTCCAGCGCAGCGCGAACTACGTGGCGCCACGCAACGACCGCCCGTACCCGGGCTGGCAGCGCTGGGCGTTCCAGCGGTTCCCGGTACTGCAGCGTGCCTACCGCACGTCGATCTACCTGCGTCTGGAGGCCCGGTTCTCGGTGATGCGACGGGACAGTCGGCTCGGTCGATGGCTCGCCGGCCAGTTCGCCGACCGACTCGGCGCGCTGGTGTCCGATCGGTTGCCGCGGGAGGCCCTCATCCCGGACTACCCGCCGGGCTGCAAGCGGATCCTCATCGCCGACGACTGGTACCCGACGCTGCTGCGACCGCACGTCTCGGTCGTGACCGCGGACGTGGAGGCGGTGACTCCAACCGGAGTGGTGACCGCCGACGGGGTGGAGACCCCCCTCGACACCATCATCTTCGGAACGGGCTTCCGGACTACGGAGTTCCTGGCCCCCCTGCAGGTCACGGGACGGGACGGCCGCACCCTCGACGAGGTCTGGTCGGAGGGAGCCCGGGCCTTCCTGGGCCTGTCGGTGCCCGGCTTCCCCAACTTCTTCATGCTCTACGGGCCGAACACGAACCTGGGTCACAACTTGATCCTGTTCATGATCGAACAACAGGTCGGCTACCTGGTGCAGCTCCTCGAGGAGGAGGTCGTCCGGGGCGCCCGGGCGGCGGACGTCCGCGATCCGGCAGCCGAGCGGTTCGACCGGGCGGTGCAGGCCGCCGCCGGGTCGACCGTCTGGGCCGAGGGCTGCAACAGCTGGTACAAGACCGAGGACGGCCGGATCACGAACAACTGGACGGACCGGACGACCGCCTACCGGCGCCTCCTCGCCCACCCGGACCTCGAGGACTGGGAGCTCATCGCCGGTTGAGCGCAGGCCCGTCGGTCGGACCGCCGTCAGGCCGGTGGCGGCAGCTCCAACGACGCGATGAAGGCATCCAGGTCGGACCGGTCGCGGGTGCGCCGCATCCGGGGGAGCAGGTCGAGGATCCTCCGTCGGTAGCGGGCCTCGGCCAGACGGGGGTCCAGCACGGCGACCACGCCACGGTCCGTGGCCGTCCGGATGAGACGACCGACCCCCTGGGCCAACTGCATGCCGGCAGTGGGAACGGACACCTCCTCGAAGGCCCGGGCGTCGCCGACCAGATCGCAGCGTGCCTCGACGATCGGATCGGTGGGCACCGGGAACGGGATCTTGTCGACGACCACGGCGGAACACGTCGATCCGGGCGACGAGATGCCGGTCCAGAAGCTCGCCGTCGCGAAGAGCGACGTGTGCTCCTCGTCCAGGAACCGTCGCTGGAGCACCGGGTTCGGTGCATCACCCTGGGACAGGATCGTGCTGTGGGGGAGGAGTTCCCGGACCGCATCGGTCGCGCGGCGGAGCATCCGGTGGGACGTGAAGAGCGCCAGCGTGCGGCCCCCGCAGGACTCCACGATGTGGGCGATCTGCTCGGCCACGGCATCGGGCCAGGCATCGGACGCAGGTCGGGGGAGCCGTGGAACGTAGAGCAGGCCGTTGGTCCGGAAGTCGAACGGGGAGTCGACGGCCAGGAACGATGCGTCGAGCCCGAGCCGCCCGGCCGTCCCCGGGTCGAGCGTGGCGGAGCACATCACGACCGTGGGCCCGTCCTCCCAGGCCAGTTCCCGCAGGGTGTCGGCGACGTCGATCCGGGTGAGCTGCAGCGAGAACCGTCCACCGGGGGTGCCGGAGATCCAGCGGACCTGACCGGGTTCGACCGCACGACCGAGCACCTCGACCGCATCGGCCACACCCTCCACCGTGCGCACGGCCCGTTCGGAGCGGTGCCGGGCCGCCAACGAACGGCCGTCGCCGGCCGCCTTCGCCGCGGCGCGAACCGACGTGAGCGCCCGGTCCACGGCCAGTCCGGCGTCGCTCAGCGCAGCGGCCAGCTCCGGGCCGAGCGGTCCGCGGAGCCGGCCCGACCGGTGGTCGGCCACCGCCTCGCCATGGGCGGCCTCGAGCGCCTCGTCGAGTTCGTCGGCGGCCCCGCCCAGGGCTGCGGCCACCTCGGGGGCCCCGGCGACCACTCCGTCGTGGACCCGGGCGAGGTTACGGAGTCTCCAGCCGGTGAGGCGCACACCGAGGGCGTCCACGAGTGCGTCCTCGAACTCGTGAGCCTCGTCGATCACGAGCAGGTCGTGCTCGGCCAGGAGCTGTCGTCCGGACTGCAGGTGGGCGGCGTACAGGTGGGCGTTGACCACCACGATGTCGGCCTCCGCCGCCGCGGCGCGGGCCTGCTCGGAGAAGCAGTCATCGGCCCGGGCGCACTTCGCCGCACCCACGCACTCCCCGGGGCCGACCGACACCGCTGACCACGCGCGTTCGTCGGGCGGTGGGTCGAGCTCGCCGAACTCGCCCGACGTGGTCGTGGCGGCCCACTCGACCAGACGCTCGACCTCGACCCGGAGGGGGCCGTCCAGCTCGCCCGGTGTCGGGGCCGTTCCGTCCCCGGGGTCGCCGGGTGGATCACCGGGAAGGTCGAGTCGCTGCTGCTCGGAAGCTCCACCGAGTCGGACGAGCGTCTCGTCGACGGCCGCCTGGCAGACGTAGTTCGATCGACCCTTCAGGACCGCCGTGCTGAACTCGACGTCGAGGGCGTCCTCGAGGAACGGCAGGTCGGTCCGGGCGAGCTGGTCCTGGAGCGCCTTGGACGAGGTGACCACGACGGTGCGGCGGCCGTCGAGGGCCGCAGCGATCGCCGGCAGCAGGTAGGCCACGGACTTGCCGACCCCGGTCGGGCCCTGGACGGCGAGGTGGCGGCCGTCCCGGAACGCGGCGTCGACCGCCTCCACCATCTCGCGCTGCTGGGGGCGGTCCTCGCCGTCGGGGATGGCCCGGACGACGTCGTCGAGCAGACGGAGCGGGTCCGGATCCCTCACGCTCGGCGGCGACGTCGTCAGAGGGTCGCCGGCAGGACGGCCTCGACCAGGCTCGGACCGTCGGTCGCGATGGCCCGCTCGAGCTGCTCGGTGAACTCCTCGGCGGTGGTCGCACGGGTCGCATCCACGCCCATTCCCCGTGCGAGGGACACGAAGTCCAGCCCGGGGATGTCGAGCATCTCCTTGGCCCGCGGGCCGGCGGCACCGGCGCCCACCCGGTCGAGCTCCATGTTGAGGACTGCGTACGAGCCGTTGTTGAGGATCACGGTGGTGACGTCGAGTCCCTCACGGGCCTGGGTCCACAGGGCCTGGGAGGTGTACATGGCGCTCCCGTCGGCCTCGAGGCACACGACCTTGCGGTCCGGGACCGCCACCGCGGCACCGGTGGCCGCCGGCAACCCGTAGCCGATGGAGCCGCCGGTCAGGCAGAGCCAGTCGTGGGCCGGGGCCCCGCTCGTCAGGCCCGAGGCGAACAGTCCGGCCGTGTTGCCCTCGTCGACGACGACGGCGCCCTCGGGGAGGCAGGCGCCGAGCGCCAGGGCCATGGTCTCGGCAGTGAGTGCGCCCGATGGACGGTCGGGTCGGTTGAGCGGCGCGGCCGCCTGCGACGGTGCCGCCCCGAGTTCGTCCGCGAGCGCGGCGATCGCCCCGACCGCGTCCTCGTCCGGTGCGGCGAGCACGTGGAGGGTGCAGCCCTCGGGCAGCAGGTCCGAGGCCTTGTCCGGGTAGGCGAAGAAGGACACCGGCGACGCCGCATCCACGACGACGAGGTGTTCGATGCCGTCGAGCTGCATCTGAGCGAACTCGGCGAGGTAGGCCAGTCGCTCGACCGGGGGGATCCCGGCGCCCCGCTCGAGCCGCGTCGGAAACGTCTCGGCCAGCAGTCGGGCACCGGTGGCCTCGGCGATCCCGGCGGCGACGCGGAGGCTCTCGGCGCGCAGCGTCGTCCCGCCCAGGAGGATCGCCGTCGTGGCATCGGAGCGCAGTGCCGCAGCCACCTCGACGATCCGGTCGGCGTCAACGGTGGCCGGAGCGGACCGCGGTGAGGCGGCGACCGGTCCCGGAGCGTCGAGCCAGCAGACGTCTGCGGGCAGGATCAGCGTGGCGACCTGGCCGGGCGGGCCGAAGGCGGCGGCCACGGCATCGGCCCCGTCCCGGGCGACGGTGTCGGGCGACTCGGCGGTCCGGATCCACCCGGAGACCCCCCGGGCGATCGAGGCGATGTCCGACTGGAGTGGTGCGTCGTACTTGGCGTGGTACGTCGCGTGGTCACCGACGATGTTCACCACGGGGGTCCTGGCCCGTCGGGCGTTGTGCAGGTTGGCCAGACCGTTCCCGAGGCCCGGGCCCAGGTGCAGCAGCACGGCGGCGGGGCGGTCCGCCATCCGGGCGTACCCGTCGGCGGCTCCGGTGGCCACCCCCTCGAACAGGGCGAGGACCGAGCGCATCTCGGGGACCTCGTCGAGCGCGTGCACGAAGTGCATCTCCGAGGTGCCGGGGTTCATGAAGCAGACGTCGACGCTCGAGTCGACGAGCGTTCGGATCAGGGCCTGGGCGCCGTTCACGTGGGGTCCTCCGGTGCGGATGGGTGGATGGTCAGTCGAAGATCGTGCCGGGGTTCAGGATCCCGGCCGGGTCGAAGGCCGACTTGAGGCGGCGCATCAGGGCGATCTTCGCAGGGTCCTCGAGCTCGAGGAAGTGCTCCTTCTTGGCGCCGCCGATGCCGTGCTCGGCGGAGATCGCGCCGCCGAGCTGCATGCCGGAGGCGAAGAGCTCGTGGAGCAGTCGACCGCGACGCTCGTCGTCTGCGCAGAACACACCGAGGTGGACGTTGCCGTCGCCGGCATGTCCGCACCCGGCGATCCAGGCGTCGTACTCGGCGGCGAGCTCCGACACCCGGTTCATGAACACCGGGATCTGCGCCCGCGGGACCACCACGTCCACGATGTCGTCGGCCCCGTTGGCCTTGGCCATCCAGAACGCCTGCTCGCGGGCGGCGATGAGGTCGCCGGCGGCAGCGGGCGGCAGCACGAAGACGTCCAGCGCACCCAACTCGGCGAGCTGGCCGGCGAGCGCACCCAGGTCCTCCTCGAGTCGGTCCTCGTGGGCGTTCTCGAGCACGACCACCAGGTAGGCGAGGGCGGAGTCCTTGATCTCCTGGGGGATCCCGAGCTCCAGGCCGCTGTAGCTCGCGGTCGCGGACATCGTGAGGAGGTCGATGTACTCGAGCACCAACGGACCGATGCCCGAGTCGACGATCCGAGGGACGGCGGCGGTGACCTCGTCCAGTGTGGAGAAGGGTGCCAGGACGGTGGCCTGGTGCTCCGGACGCGGGTAGAGCTTGATGATGACCTCGGTGACGAGCGCGAGGGTGCCCTCGCTGCCGATGATCAGCTGGGTCAGGTCGTAGCCGGTGGTGGACTTCACGTAGCGACCGCCCGTGCGCAGCGTCTCACCGCCGGGGAGTACCACCTCGAGTCCGAGCACCTGGTGGCGGGTCACGCCGTACTTGACCGCCCGCATCCCGCCGGCGTTCGTCGCCACGTTCCCGCCGATGCTGGCCGAGTACTCGCCGGGGTAGACGGGGTAGACGAGGCCGAGGGGACGCAGCGCCTCGTCGAGGTCGACGAGCCGGACGCCGGGCTGGACGACGGCGAGGTGGTTCTCGGTGTCGATCTCGAGGATCCGGTCCATCCGGTCGAAGCACACGACGATCCCGCCGGCGACGGGCGTGGCCGCGCCGGACAGCCCGGTCCCGCTCCCCCGGGCCGTGACGGGGACGTTCCGCTCCTGGGCCAGTTCCAGGATCCGCGCGACCTGGGCGGTCTCGGTGGGTCGGACGACCGCCAGCGGCCGCACGGGTGGGACGGTGAGGCACTCGTCGTGCGTGTCGTCCTCGTGGACGTCCTCGCCGCCGTCGACGGCTGCGGCCCCGACGATCCCGACGAGCGACTCGATCAGTTCCGGCACCCGTTCCCCCTCGGTCGCTTCCGCGGCTGCAGCCCGTGCCGCACCGCAGCGACCTACGCTACCCGCCGCCGGTGTCCCGGTCGCCGTTGGGGCCGGATGCGGATCGTCCCCGGCCACACAGGAGGCAGACGATGGCGGTGGTGGAGATCGACATGGTCTACGACGCCGACGGGGGACTCGTCGGCGAGCTCCGCTACGTCCTCGGCGTCCTCGCCGGTCGGCACTGCGGTCTGTGCGACGTCACCCACGGCCGGCTGCGCCGCAGGCGCAGCTTCGACGATCTGGTCTGTTCCCTCGACGTCCCGGTGCAGGTGTGGCACCGCAACGAGCAGTCCCCGGACGTGGCGGAGTTCACCTCGGGGCGGACCCCGACCGTCATCGGGCGCCTCGACGACGGCACGCTGGTCGAACTCCTCGACTCCGCCGCGCTCGACGCCTGCGGCGGCGACGTGGAGGTGTTCGCCGCCGCCCTCGACGAGGCGCTCGAGGGGCACGCCACACGTCCTCACGTCGGTGGGGGACCGGTCACCGGGGTCGAGCCGTGAACCGGGTACCCGCCGACGGCTGAGGGATCACGGTCCGGTGACGGTCCGGACCTCGACGGAGTGCGCCACCGGTTCGGCGAGCGAGCGGGCGACGTAGCACTTCTCACCGGCCAGATCGAAGAGCTCCCGCGCCGTGGCCGGGTCACCCGAGGAGATCCCCACCCTGGCGTGCAGCGTGACGTCCCGGACCGACCCCTCGCTCCCCTCGACCACGAGCCGGCAGCTGGCCGAGTCCTCGTAGGACTCCACCACCACACCGTTGCGGGCACACAGGTGGAGGTACCAGAGCATGTGGCACTGCGAGACGGAGCCGAGGAGCAGGTGTTCCGGGCTCCAACCACCCGTGCCATCCGGCGGGATCGTCGGAATGGTCGGTCGGCCGTCCGCGGCGAGCTCGCCGTCCTTGGCGTAGGAGCGGGTCGAGGTCCCGCTGCCGTCGTTGCCGACCCAGGTCAGGGTCGTCCGGAACTCGCTGCTCCCCACTGGGATGCTCCCGTCCTCAGATCCGTTCGAAGTTCCGCCGGAGTTCCCACTCCGTGACGGTGTTGTTGAACGACCTCCACTCGTCCCGGACCTGGTGGAGCAGGTGGTAGTGGACCGTCTCGCCGAACGCCTCCCGGGCGAACTCGGAGTCACGGAACGTCTCGAACGCCTCGACGATGTTCCAGGGGATCCGCTCGACGTCGTCGGCGGTGTAGCCGTTGCCCAGGTAGGCGTCGCCGCAGTCCAGGCCGCGATCGATTCCGTCGAGTCCCGCCGCGATGATGGCGGCGAAGGCGATGTACGGGTTGCAGTCGGCGCCCGGGATGCGGGACTCGACGCGCATGCCGGCGCCGTGGCCCACGAGGCGCAGGCCGCAGGTGCGGTTGTCGGGCGACCAGACGACGGC
>CAYMKW010000037.1:0-25154 GCA_964391365.1 uncultured Microthrixaceae bacterium
GATCAGGCGGAGCGTCGTCGTCTTGCCACAGCCCGACGGTCCGAGCATCGAGAAGAACTCACCCTCGCCGATGGAGAAGTGGGCGTCCTCAACCGCCACGTAGTCGCCGAAGCGCTTGGTGACCCGGTCGATCTCGATGGTCGGCGTCGACTCCACGCTGGTGTTCCGCACCCCTTCTCGACGTCGACGGCCGGCGCCGACGTACCCGTCCGTCCACTCAGATGTCACGGGCGCTCTCCCTGACGGGGCGGTCGTGACACCTGACACTTCTAGCAGTGCCGACACCCTGCCACCTGTCACTGCGAGCTGCAAGCGTTTCGGTCGTGAGTTCACACTCACGAAACGAAATCCCACGTGATCCAGAGCACCGACGATGGAATCCGTGCCACAATCCCCCGGTCGACGACCATCGAGTAACCGGAGGAACCGTGGCCAGAGAGAACTTCATCGGCGGACAGTGGGCCGCCGCCCGAAGCGGAGCGACCGACGAGGTCCTCAACCCCGCCACCGGCGAGGTGCTCGACGTGGTGGCCTCGAGCGATGCGACCGACGCCGACGCCGCCGTCGACGCCGCCGCCGAGGCCTTCGAGAGCTGGAGTCGCACCACCCCGCGGGAGCGATCCGAGAAGCTGCTCGCCCTTGCGGATGCCGTCGAGGCGAACCTCGACGAGTTGAAGCGCCTCGAGATGGAGAACGTCGGCAAGCCGGTCTCCATCATCGACTTCGAGTTCGACCTGACCGTCGACAACCTGCGGTTCTTCGCCGGTGCAGCCCGCACCATGCAGGCCCAGGCCGCCGGCGAGTACCTGGAGGACCACACCTCGATGCTGCGACGCGACCCGCTCGGCGTGTGCGTCGGGATCGCACCGTGGAACTACCCGCTCAACATGGCCATCTGGAAGCTCGGGCCGGCGCTCGCCACCGGCAACACGTTCATCCTGAAGCCGAGCGAGCTCACGCCGCTCACGGCGCTGATGCTCGCCGAGATCGCCGCCGACATCTACCCGGCGGGCGTGTTCAACGTGGTCACCGGCCAGGGCGAGACCGCCGGTGACGCGCTGGTGCGGAACCCGAAGGTCGCCATGGTGTCGATCACCGGCGATGTGAACACCGGCAAGCTCATCGCCCGGAACGCGGCCGAGTCGCTGAAGCGGGTGCACCTCGAACTCGGCGGCAAGGCGCCGGTGGTGGTGTTCGACGATGCCGACATCGAGACGCTCGTCGCCACGCTCGCCGAGGCCAGCTACTACAACTCCGGCCAGGACTGCACCGCTCCGTGTCGCGTCATCGCCGGCCCCGGCGTGTACGACGACGTCGTCGCCAACCTGGCCAGCGCCGTCGGCGAGCTCGTCACCGGCGACCCGAACGACGAGAACACGGCCGTCGGACCAGTGATCTCGGCCGACCAGCAGGCCCGTGTGGCCGACATGGTGTCGCGGGCCGTCGAGGCCGGTGCCGAGGCCGTGATCGGCGGCAGCACGCTGGACCGACCCGGCTTCTTCTACCAGCCGACCGTCGTCGCCAACCCCGGCCAGGACGCCGAGATCGTCCAGCGCGAGGTGTTCGGCCCGGTCGTCACCGTCCAGCGGTTCGCCGACGAGGACCAGGCGCTCGCCTGGGCGAACGGCGTCGACTACGGCCTGGCCGCGTCGGTGTGGACGAACGACGTCGGCCGCGCCATGCGGATGTCGAGCCGGCTCATGTTCGGCACGGTGTGGGTCAACGACCACATCCCGATCGTCTCCGAGTTCCCGCACGGCGGCTTCAAGCAGTCCGGCTACGGCAAGGACATGTCCCTGTACGCGCTCGAGCACTACACCGAGCTGAAGCACGTGATGGTGAAGATCTGATGAGCAACACGACCGACAACAGCAACGACCTCCGGCTCTCGGCCCGCGCCGCGGAGCTGGCCGACACCGAGACGGCCCAGCTGGTCGCCCGGACCCAGCGCTCCAAGGACTGGTACGAGCGCGCCCTGCACTCGCTCCCACTGGGCGTCCCGTCCAGCTTCCAGGCGGGCGACCCGTACCCCATCTACATCGAGCGGGGTGAGCGGGTCGTCGTGACCGACGTCGACGGCAACGAGTACCTGGACTTCCACGGCGGCTTCGGCGTCGGCATCTGCGGCCACGCCCACCCCGCCATCGTGGAGGCGGTGAACCGCGCGGTCCGCTCGGGTACGCACTTCGCCGCCCCCACCCCCGTCACCGTCGAACTGGCCGAGGAGCTCTGCCGGCGGTTCAACCTGGACCAGGTCCGGTTCGCCAACTCGGGGACCGAGGCGACCATGGACGCCATCCGGGTGGCCCGCGCCGCCACGGGCCGGGAGCTCGTCGTGAAGATCGAGGGGTCGTACCACGGCCACCACGACACGGTGATGTTCTCGGTGCTGCCGAACTCCGACGCGGTGGGCGGCCGGGAGCTCCCGCCGACGACACCCATGTCGCTCGGCATCCCGGCGAGCGTCGCCGAACACACGGCGGTCGTGCCCTTCAACGACGCCCAGGCCTTCGCCGACCTGGTCGCCGCCCGCGGCGACGAGATCGCATGCCTCATCCTGGAGCCGGTGATGATGAACGTCGGGATCATCGAGCCCGACCCCGGCTACCTGCAGGCGCTGCGCGACATCTGCGACGCCAACGGTTCGGTCCTCATCTTCGACGAGGTGAAGGCCGGCGCCACGGTGGCCCCGGGCGGCGCCCAGGAGCGCTACGGGGTGCGGCCGCACCTGGCCTGCTACGCCAAGGCGCTGTTCGGCGGCACCCCGGGGGCGGCCTTCGGTGGCGAGTCCGCGGTCATGGACATCATCGCCAACGGGGCGGCCCAGATGGGAACGTTCAACGGCAACCCGCTGGTCGCCGCCGCCGGCCTGGCCTGCCTGACCGAGGTCCTGGTGCCCGAGGCCTACGACCACCTCGCCGTCCTCGGCGACCGACTGGCCAACGGCTGCCAGGCGGCGATCGACGCCACCGGGATCCCCGCGCACACCGTCAGCCTGGCGGCCAAGGGCTGCGTGTCGTTCCGACCCGAACGGTCGCGCAACTACCGCGACTTCCTCGACACCAAGCCGCAGCTGTTCGGTGCCGCCTACCCGTGGGCGCTCAACCGGGGCCTGTTCATGACCCCCGGCGACGAGGAGCAGTGGACGCTCTCGGTGCAGCACACCGAGGCCGACGTCGACCGCTACGTCGAGGTGTTCACCGACTTCTGCCACGCGCTGGCCCAGGACTGACCGTGTCCGGCACCCGGATGCCGGCCGAGACGGACCCCCACGAACGGACGCTCGTCGCCTGGCCGACCGAGCGCCGCCGGGCGTTCTGGGAGGGACACGTCGACGCGGCCCGCGACGCCTGGGCGGAGCTCGTCCGGGCGATCGCACCCCACGAGCCCGTCACGGTCGTGGTGGACGTCGGCGAACTGGCCGGCGCCACGGCCAGGCTCGGCGCTGAGCCGAACGTCGACCTGGTGGAGGAGCCGATCGACGACTGCTGGATCCGTGACAGCGGGCCCGTCGTGGTGCGGGGCCCCGACGGGATCCGCGGCGCCGTGCAGTTCGGCTTCAACGCCTGGGGCGGACTGGTGGAGCCCTGGGACCACGACGCCACCATCGCCACCCGGCTGGCCGGACACCTGGGGCTGCCGGTTCGCCCTGCGCCGTTCGTCCTGGAGGGCGGCGCCGTCGCCGTCGACGGGGACGGACTGGTCGTGACGACCGAGCGCTGCCTGCTGCACCCCAACCGGGGGCCACTGCCCGACGGCTCCCCCCGCACGGCCGGAGCGCTGGAGGCGCTCCTCGCCGAGTGGCTCGGCGCCGAGCGGGTCCTGTGGCTGCGCGACGGCCTGGCGGACGACACCGACACCGATGGGCACGTCGACAACGTGGTCGCCCTCCCCCGACCGGGAGTGGCGCTGCTCCAGGGCTGCGAGGACCCCGACGACCCCGATGCCGCGACCGCCGGTGACAACCGGACACGACTCGCCGACGCGGGCCTGGAGGTGGTCGAACTCCCCGTGCTCCCTCGCACCGAGCGGTTCGGTCGGGTCGTCGAGGTGCCCTACGCGAACCTGTACGCGGCGAACGGGGTCGTGGTGGTGCCGGTCACCGGCCATGCCGCCGACGCCGACGCCCTGGACGCCATCGCCGGGTGCTACCCGGGTCGCAGCGTCGTCCCCATCGACGGGGCCACGTTCGCGTTCGGTGGTGGCGGACCGCACTGCGCGACCCAGCAGGTGCCGGCCGCGTGAGCGGGTTCGAGGTCATCACCCGGCGCGGACCGCTCGACTCGCCCGCCCGGACCCGCCCGAGCGAGCGCGGCACGATCCGCGTGGGGGCGGTCCAGACCCGCTGGCATCCGGATCCGGATGAACACCGCACGGTCCTGGCCCACGGCGTCGCCACCGCCGCCGGCGAGGGCGCCGACCTGGTGTGCCTGATGGAGTTGACGCTCTCGCCCTACGTGGCCCTGGTCCCGGACGGACCGGACGCCATCGGCCTGCACCCCGAGCCGCTCGAGGACGGCCCGACGGTGCGCTTCGCCACGGAGCTGGCGGCCCGCCACGGCGTGGTCGTCCACGCCTCGCTCTGGGAGGCGCCCGGGTTCAACACCGCCATCGCCGTCGACCCCGATGGAACGCTGCTCGCCCGCACGCGCAAGGTCCACATCCCCGTCACCGCGGGGTACCACGAGGACCGCTACTTCGCTCCCGGCGACACCGGATACCCGGTCGTCGACGTCGGTTCCGCACGCGTGGGGTTCCCCACCTGCTGGGACCAGTGGTTCGCCGAGCCGGCGCGCATCTACTCGCTCGCCGGCGCCGACCTGCTCGTCTACCCCACCGCCATCGGCTCCGAGCCCGACCACCCGGACCTCGACAGCGCACCGCTGTGGCGGCAGGTCATCGTCGGCAACGGGATCTCCAACGGCCTGACGATGGTGGCGGTGAACCGGACCGGCACCGAGACGCTGGGCGGGGTGACGGTGACGTTCTACGGGTCGTCGTTCATCAGCGACTGCTACGGACGGGTCCTGGTGGCCGCACCGCGGGACACCGACTGTGTGCTGGTCGCCGACGTCGACCTGGACGCCCGGCGGGACTGGCTCGAGCTGTTCCCGTTCCTCTCGACCCGCCGGCCCGAGACCTACGGGCCGCTCGTCGAGCCGGACGACCCCGGGATCAGCGGGCGTCCCGGGCCGACAGGTAGCGGCCGACCCACGGCAGGTAGGTCGAACGGGCCGCTCGCAGGGGGATCGGCCGGTGCCTGAGCTCGGCACACGCCGGAACGGCGGCCCGGCCGGACATGGCGAGCGCCGTCCGGTGGCCCAGCCACGTGTTGAGCGCCACGCCGCTGCCGTTGCACCCGGTCGCGTACCAGACGCCGTCGAGCTGACCGACGTGTGGCAGCCGGTCGAACGTCATCGCCACGTTGCCGCCCCAGGCGTACCGGACCCCCACGCCGGCGAGCTGGGGGTGGAACGCCACCATCGAGTCGTAGAGGAAGTCCCGGGCGTCGGCGACCTCGGACGGGTCCATGTTGCGCCGACCGCCGAAGACCAGTCGGCCGTCGGGGCTGAGTCGCCAGTACGCCAGGAAGTTGCGGGTGTCGAACACCATGCGCCCGGTCGGCAGCACGGATGCCGCCAGCGCGGGGTCCAGGACGTCGGTGGCGATCACGTAGGAACCGACCGGCAGGACCCGGCGCTCCAGGTCGGGCACTGCGGCGTCGGCGGTCGCGTTGGTGGCCAGCAGGACCTGACCGGCGCGGACGGATCCGCGTGTCGTGACCACCTCGTGGACCGCGTGACCCGTGCCGCCCGTCCTGCGGAGCGAGCACAGGGCGGTGCGGTCGTGGACGAGCGCACCCGATGCGAGCGCCCGCTCGGCCACACCGGCGTGCAGCGCTGCGGGCTGGACCGCACCCGTGCGCTCCACGACCGCGCCACCGGCGAAGGCGTCGCTGCCGATCTCCGTGTGGAGTTCGTTGCGGTCGACGTACCGGGCCGGTTCGCCGACCGCCGTGAGCTCGTCCACCAGCGCACGCACCTGCGGCACCCGCTGCGGGGAGTGGGCCACGTAGAGCATGCCGGGGACCGACCAGGAGCACTCGATGCCGCCCCGGCCGTCGGAGCCGTCGGCGATGGATGCGACCAGTTCGAAGGCCTCCACCACCTCGTCGTACATGCGGCGCCCGACGGGGCCGTACCGCCGTTCGAGCGTGCCGGGGCCTGCCTTCAGTTCGGGGATGACCATGCCGCCGTTGCGGCTGGACGCGCCCCAGCCGAGCGGCTCGCGCTCCAGCACCAGGACCGACCGACCGGCGCGGGCCAGGGTGTCGGCGGCCGACAGCCCGCACAGTCCGCCACCCACCACGACGACGTCGACCTCGGCGGGCAACGGACCGGCGGTCGCCGCCGGCGGGGCGACCTGGGCCTGCCACAGGCACCGCTCCTCGTAGTCGGGGCTCAGCACGGCGGGCACCTCCGTGACGCTACCGGAAGCTCGACGGGGCGGGCCCCCGTGCGAGACTCGACCTCCGGCGACGCCTCGACCGATCGACCACGAACGGGCCGTCGGCCCACGGACAGGAACAGGACACCATGAGCGACACCATCGACCACTGGCTGGACGGAACGCCCTGGACCGGCACCGGCGAGCGCCGCAGCCCGGTCTTCGACCCGTCGAGCGGCGCGGTGACCGCCGAGGTCCGCCTGGCCGACGCCGCCGACGTCGACGCCGCCGTGGCCTCGTCGCGCGCCGCGTTCGGCGAGTGGCGTGCCTCGTCCCTGTCGAGGCGCACCTCGGTGCTGTTCGAACTGCGGCGGATCCTGTCGGATCGCCGGGACGAGTTCGCCCGGGTGATCTCGTCCCAGCACGGCAAGGTGCGCTCCGACGCGGCCGGTGAGGTGCAGCGCGGCCTGGAGGTCGTCGAGTTCGCCTGCGGCATCCCGCAGCTGCTCAAGGGTGGCTACACCGAGCAGGCCTCGACCGAGGTCGACGTGTACTCGATCCGTCAGCCCGTCGGCGTGGCGGTCGGCATCACCCCGTTCAACTTCCCGGCCATGGTGCCGCTGTGGATGTGCCCCGTCGCCATTGCCTGCGGCAACACCTTCATCCTGAAGCCGTCCGAGCGCGATCCGGGGGCGGCGCTCCTGCTGGCGCAGGCCTGGGCCGATGCCGGCCTGCCGGACGGCGTGTTCAACGTGCTCCACGGCGACGCCGAGGCCGTCAACGGGCTGCTCACCCACCCGGGGGTGGACGCCGTCAGCTTCGTGGGTTCGACGCCCATCGCCCGGCACGTCTACGAGACCGCCACCGCCGGCGGCAAGCGGGTGCAGGCGCTCGGCGGGGCCAAGAACCACATGATCGTCCTGCCAGACGCCGACCTGGACGCAGCCGCCGACGCTGCGGTCAGCGCCGGCTACGGATCGGCCGGTGAACGCTGCATGGCGATCTCGGTGGTGGTCGCCGTGGACCCGATCGGCGACGAACTGGTCGAGGCGATCGCCGAGCGCACCCGCGCCGTGCGCGTCGGCCCCGGCGACGACCCGGCCTCCGAGATGGGACCGGTGGTCACCGGTGTCCACCGGGACCGGGTGCGCAGCTACATCGACGCGGGAGAGGCCGACGGCGTCCGCGTCGTGGTCGACGGCCGGGACGTGCAGGTGGACGGCCACCCCGACGGGTTCTGGATCGGACCGACGCTGCTCGACGGCGTGCAGGTCGACCAGTCCGTCTACACCGACGAGATCTTCGGTCCGGTGCTCAGCGTGGTGCGGGTGCCGTCCTACGAGGAGGCCGTCGCCCTGGTGCGGGACAACGCGTTCGGCAACGGCGTGGCGATCTTCACCCGTGACGGCGGCGCCGCCCGACGGTTCACCTTCGAGGTGGAGGCCGGCATGGTCGGCATCAACGTCCCGATCCCCGTGCCCATGGCCTACTACTCCTTCGGCGGCTGGGGGGACTCGCTGTTCGGCGACACCCACGTCCACGGCCCCGAGGGTGTGCACTTCTACACCCGGGGCAAGGTCGTGACCGAGCGGTGGGCCGACCCGTCCACCCGTGGCCCCGACCTGGGCTTCCCCACCCACACCTGAACGACCGGACCCGGCCGAGCCGGCCCGGAGCAGAACCCACGACTGGAGCACCCGTGAGCACCGAACTGACTCCCATGCGCATCGACGGCCAGGCGGTGACCGCCGCCGAGGAGACGGTCGTCCGCTCCCCCTACGACGGCCGTGAGGTGGGCCGGGTGCCGACCGGCACCGCCGCCGACATCGACCGGGCGGTGGCCGTTGCGCTGGAGCGGCACCGCAGCGGGGCGCTCCCCGCCCACGAGCGGGCCGAGATCCTGGATCGGGCCGTCGTCGCCCTGGCCGACCACCAGGAGGAACTGGCCCAGTCGATCAGCGCCGAGGCCGCCAAGCCGATCTCCACGGCCCGGATCGAGGCGGCCCGGTCGCTCGACACGTTCCGCTTCGCGGCGGTGGCGGCCCGGACGCTCACCGGCGAGATGATCCCCATGGAGGCGTCGGGCCCGGGAACCGGCAAACTCGGCTTCACCCTCCGGTTGCCGGTCGGCGTGCTGGCGGCGATCAGCCCGTTCAACTTCCCGCTCAACCTGGTGGCCCACAAGGTGGCCCCGGCGATCGCCGCGGGGTGTCCGACCGTGCTCAAGCCCGCATCGACGACGCCCCTCACGGCGCTCCTGCTGGCCCGGCTGCTGGAGGACGAGGCCGGACTGCCGCCGGGTTGGCTCAACGTGGTCACGGTGCCGGGTCGGGTGGCCGACCACCTGGTCACCCACCCCGATGTCGGGGCGATCAGCTTCACCGGATCACCCGAGGTGGGCTGGAGCATCCGGGCCAAGGCGCCACGCATCCGGGTGGGCCTGGAACTCGGCAACAACGCGCCGGTGATCGTCCACCACGACGCCGACCTGGACCGGGCCGTGGCCAAGATCACCGTCGGCGGCTACTCGTACTCGGGCCAGACCTGCATCGCCGTGCAGCGCGTCTACGTCCACGACGACGTGGCCGACGAGTTCCTGGACCGGTTCGCGGCAGCCGTGGGAGCGCTCGTGACCGGCGACCCGGCCGACCCGGCCACCAACGTGAGCGCGCTCATCTCGACGTCCGAGACGGACCGGGTGGCCGAGTGCGTCGACGCGGCGACGGCCGCCGGGGCGTCGGCGGTGGTCGGCGGCGACCGGGCCGAACACGGGGTGCTGCGACCGACCGTCCTGGACGGGGTCACCGACGACATGACGGTGTGTCGCACCGAGGTGTTCGGCCCGGTCGTCGGTGTGCAGCGGTACACCGACGTGCGGGCGGCGTTCGCTTCGGCCAACGACTCCCGCTACGGACTGCAGGCCGGGATCTTCACCGCCGACCTGTCGCTCGGGCTCGAGGCCGCCCACGAACTCGACTACGGCGGGGTGTGCGTCAACGAGGTGCCGACCTTCCGGGCGGACCAGATGCCGTACGGCGGCATCAAGGACTCGGGCAACACCAAGGAGGGGCCCGCCTGGGCGGTCCGGGAGATGACCGAGGAGCGGATGGTCGTCATCCAGCGGTGAGCCGCGCCGATCGTGCCCGGGGAGAGATTCGAACTCTCACGGAGCGTGAGCTCCCGAGGGGTTCACGCCACCGGCCGGCGGTGACGGCCTGGCTGTCCGACACTCTGATCGGCGCGAGATGCCCGGCGGGCAGGGCGCCCCGACGATGGCCACCAGCTGCGTTCATCCATCATGGATCGATCAATTGTTCCATATTTGATCTCAATACGGTAGCGTGGAGACGTGGACTTCATCCGACCGATCGAGGCCATCGTGCCCGGGGCGCAGGGCCGGGTGCTCGCCGTGCTCGTCGAGACCACGGCGGAGTTGAACCTGCGGACCATCGCCAGGCTCGCCGGTGTCAGCCAGGCCCAGACCTCCCGGGTGCTTCCCGAACTGGTCGAACTCGGCGTGGTCGAGCGGCGAGAGGTACCTCCGTCCTCGCTGTTCCGACTCGTCCCGGACCACGTCGCCTCACGGTCGCTGCTCACCCTCGCCCGTGCCTCCGACGCCGTTCGTACGGAGATGGCTCGACTGGCTGCGTCACTCCCTCGAGCACCTGTCAGCGTGATCGTGTTCGGCTCGTTCGCCCGAGGGGACGCCGACGCAGCCAGTGACATCGACGTCGTCATCGTCCGACCGTCCTCGGTCGATGAGGACGACGACACCTGGGTCGACTCGCTCGACGAATGGCGACACGCCGTGCGCCGAGCCAGCGGCAACCCCGTCGAGGTCCTCGAGATCAGCGTCGACGACGCAGCCAGCAAGCTCGAGAGTCGCAGTCAGGCATGGAGCGACATCCGCCGGGACGGAATCGTCGTCTACGGCCTCGGCCTCGACGAACTCCGTGCACCTCGCGTTGGCTAGGCCGCTGCGGACCAGGCCGGTCACGATCGCACAGGTCCGCGCCTACACGGCGAAGGCCCGGGAGTTCGCCGAGGCCGCTGCGAGCGATCTCGGAGCGGGCCGCAACATCGCGGCCACGAGCCTCGCCATCCACGCCGGCATCAGTGCAGCCGACGCGATCTGCGGCGCCCGGCTCGGCGTGCGTGCTGCGGGCGAGGACCACGACCAGGTGCTCGCCCTCCTCGGCCAGGCGGGCCCTGACGGAGCCGAGGTTGCCCGCGACCTGCGTCGGCTGCTCCCGCTCAAGACCAGGGCCGAGTACGAGCCCGACGACATCGCAGGATCAACCGCAGCGAAGGCCGTCGAACGCGCCCAGCGCTGCGTCGCCGTGGCCCAACGGGTCGCGAACCGAACGACGTCGTGACCGCTCATCGTGCCCGGGGAGAGATTCGAACTCTCACGGAGCGTGAGCTCCCGAGGGGTTTAAGCCCTCTGCGCCTGCCAGTTACGCCACCCGGGCATTGGGGTCGGACACCGGTGCCACTCCCCCGTGGGACCGTACCTGCACGGGCGGGCCGACGTGCCCCTCGAGCGCCGACCAGGCGGCGCGACGGAACCGATCGGCGGCGAGCCCGGTGAGCGAGTTGGTGGCGATCACCCCGTCCACCACGTCGGCCTGGATGGATGCGGCCGGGCGGCCGACGAGCCGGACGGCCACGACCGCACCACCCGCGGCGGTCCGACGCAGGGTGCGGTCCACGTCCGGCAGCGTGGGCGGCGAACGGAACACCGGGACCTGCAGGTCACGGCGACGGGCCACCTGACCCACGGCCCGGACGGCGTGGGCGAAGGTCACCGACGGCGGTTCGGCCGGGACCGAGCGGAGCGTCGGCCGGACGCCGTCGGAAGCGGCCCGCCGGGGTGGGCCGGACTGCGGGGCGGAGTTGATTGGCATCGGACGCATTGTGCGCCGGGCCTGTGACAGCCGCGACCTGGTCCGAGCGAGGTCAGGAACCCGGCGGCACGGCCTGACCCGAGGGCGACACCAGGAACCACACACCACCGACCCCCTGGCCGCTGGTCGTGCCCGGCTGGTCGCTGGCGAACAGGTAGAGGGGCTGGCCGTCGTAGGTCACCTGGACGGTGCCGTCGGCCCGGTCCACGGTGCCGAGCAGTGACGCGTCCACACCCGATCCGGCCACGGGGTCGCCGTCGGTGAGCAGCGGAGGCCAGGCCGTCGCGCAGTCGTCCACGCAGGTCGGTGGGGTCCCCTCGGGCCGCTCGCCGTCCGGGGTGTACAGGTAGAGCGCCTGGCCCTCGTCGTCGAAGAGGATCTCTCCCTCGCCGGACTCGCCGGTCGCAACCTCGGTTCCGGAACCCTCGGCGGCCGGGGTGGTCGAACCGACCGTGTCGTCCGGTTGCGGCTCCGGAACGCCCTCGGCGTTCAGGTTCGTCGACGTCGTCGCGTCACCCGACTCGTCGCCCCCGCACGAGGTGACGAGTCCGGCCAGGGCGAGGACCGCGACGAGCGCGGCGACGAGGGAGGACGGGCGACGGCGGGCACCTGCGGTGGAGTCGATCATGGACCGCACGCTACCGACACCGGCGGCACCGTTGGGTGCAGGTGGCTGCGCTCAGGGACGGCCACCGACCCGCTCGGCGATCCACCAGGCCAGACGGGCCCGGTCCGGGTGCTGGAGCACCAGCCGGGTGGGCCGCTCGAGGTCGGTGTCGACGACGAGGACGTCGCGGTCCCGCTGGACGCAGCAGAACTGCCGGGCGCCCGGCCGGTCCGGGACCAGGAACCACCCGGCGGCCACGTAGCCCGGCAGGTAGGCGCCGAGCACCCGCCAGCCCATGCCGTCGCGGACGGTGTCGAGCGGGGCGACCCTGGCCCCGACCACGTGGTCCATCGGGATCTCCAGCCTCCCGGCGAGCGACAGGACGCGCTCGAGTCCGTCGAGTTCGACGGTGACGGCATCGTCGGCGACGTGGATGGCGACTCCCACGAGGCCCGACACTACGCTCCCCGCCGTGTTGAAGATCCACTGGTTCCTGCCGACGGGCGGCGATGGCAGGGACGTGGCGCCGGGCGCCGACGGCCTGCGGCCACCGACGCACGAGTACCTGGCGCAGGTGGCCGGAGCCTGCGACCAACTGGGCTTCGACGCCGTGCTCACACCGTGCGGTACCGCCTGCGAGGACGCCTGGCTGGCGACCGCCCCCCTGATCCCGCTGACCCGCCGCCTGCGGTTCCTGGTCGCCTTCCGACCGGGCCTGTTGTCGCCGACGCTCGCGGCCCAGATGGCCTCGACCTACCAGCGGATGTCGGGCGGACGACTGCTCGTGAACATCGTGATCGGCGCCGAGGACCACGAGGTGGCCCGGTTCGGCGACTTCGCCGACAAGGACACCCGGTACGAGCGGGCCGGGGAGTTCCTGGCCATCATGCGGGCCGCCTGGGACACCGACGGGCCCGGCACCCCCGGCGCCGACTTCGAGGGCGACCACTTCCGTGTCGTCGACGCCACGACGCGCGCCCGGCCGATCCCCCGGCCCGAGATCTACTTCGGGGGTGCATCGCCTGCGGCCGAACGGATCGCCGCCGACCACGCCGACGTGTACCTGGCCTGGGGAGAGCCGCCCGCCATGGTCGCCGAGCGTGTGGAGCGGATGCGGGCGCTGGCCCGTGACGCCGGACGTGACGCCGAGCGGCCCATGCGCTTCGGCATCCGCTTCCACGTCATCACCCGGGACACCGAGGAGGAGGCCTGGGCCGAGGCGGGCCGCCTGCTCGCCGGGATGGACCCCGAGGCCGTGGCCGCCGCCCGTGCCGACTTCGAACGCACCCGGTCCGTCGGCCAGGCCCGCATGGCGGAGCTGTCCGGTGCGGCGGGCGGCGGGGTACCCGACGACCCCAGGGACCTGCTCGTCCACGAGAACGTCTGGGCCGGTGTCGGGCTGGTCCGCGGGGGCGCCGGCACCGCGCTCGTCGGGAGCCACCAGCAGGTCGCCGACCGGATCGAGGAGTACGCGTCGCTCGGCTTCGAGGAGTTCATCCTGTCGGGTTACCCGCACCTCGAGGAGGCCTGGGCCACCGGCGAGGGTCTGCTCGGCGAGCTGCGGTCCCGCGGTCTGGTCGGGGCCCGACCCACGACGTCCCCCACCGGGGCCGCGTCCACGTTCCGGTGAGCGACGGGGCCGGTGGCCGGCCGGAGCTCGAGGTCGGCCTGCTGCTCTGCGACCAGCTCGACCCGGACGTCGCCGCGGTCGCCGGCGACTACACGCACCTCTACGGCACGGCCTACGCCCCCGCGGGGATCAGCTTCCGGATCTACGACGTGACCGCCGGCGAGTTCCCGGACGAGGCCGACGAGTGCGACGCCTGGATGACCTCGGGGTCGCGTTGGTCGGCGTACGACGACGTCGACTGGATCCACCGCACACGCGCGTTCATCGCCCGTCTCGCAGACGAGCGTCGCCCACACGTCGGCATCTGCTTCGGCCACCAGCTCACGGCGCTGGCCCTCGGCGGCAGCGTGCAACGGGCGGATGCCGGTTGGGGCGTCGGCGTCCGGCACTTCGACCTGGTGGCGCACGCCCCGTGGATCGACACCGACGCCACCGGCTTCGACATCCTGATGAGCCACCAGGACCAGGTGGTCGCGCTCCCGCCGGACGCCGAGCTGCTGGCCGCCGCCGACTACTGCCCGGTCGGCGCCTACCGGGTGGCCGACCACGTCTTCTGCGTCCAGGGTCACCCTGAGTTCGTGCCGGCGCTGTCGGCCACCCTGGCCGAGCGACGGCGCGACCGCATCGGCGACGAGACGGTCGATGCGGCGCTGGCGTCGCTGTCGGGACCACTCGACCACGACCGCATCGTGGAGTGGATCGGCCGGTTCTACCGCTCCGGGGTCGCTCCGGGCTGAGCGGCCCGCCCTGCCGACGGCTCCCCCACTCCCGGCGAACCGGACGAACGGGCGTCGACCGCCATCACCCGGAACCGACCCGTCAACGCGAACACGCCGGTCGCCACGACGAGCAGGCCACCCGCCACCACCGTCGTCGTCCGGAGTCCGACGGCATCGGCGGCCACCCCCCACACCAGCAGCCCCACGGGGAGCGCACCGGTCAGGCACATCAGGTAGAGGGCGATCACCGTTCCCCTCAGGTCGTCCGCCACGACGAGCTGGATCGTCGTGTTGATGGTCGCCGCGATCGTCAGGTAGGCGGCACCGAACACGAGCAGGGCCGCGACCGCCGCCCCGTACCCCGGCGACAGGCCGACGGCGACCACGCTCAGGCCGTAGGCCGCCATGGCCCCACCGAGCAGGACGGCACCCTCGACCCGGTGCTGGACGTTCATCAGCAGCGGCGCCACCAGCACCGCACCCACCCCGCTCGCGCCGAGCAGCAGGCCGAGCGCGGCACCGGTCACCCGGAACTCGGCCTCGCCGTAGACCGGCAGGTAGCTGAACAGCGAGGAGCCGAGCGCGGCGACCACCACGATCGCCCCGCAACAGGTCAGGATCGCCGGCGTGGTGAGCACGTGGCGGACCGCCCGGCGGATCCCACCGGCAACGGCCCGCTCACCCCGGACACGGTCGTCGCTCCGGACGCGGAGCACGAGCAGCACGCCGACGACGGCCACGAAGCTCACGGCGTTGAGGAGGAACGACGCCGCCGGCCCCCAGACCGCGATGACCACGCCCGCCAGGAAGGGACCGAGCGCCCGGCTGGCGTTGAACTGGGTGCTGTTCAGCGTCACGGCGCCCAGCAGCAGCTCGCGGGGCACCAGCTCGGCCACGAACGACTGCCAGACGGGCGTGTTCAGCCCACCGAGCAGCCCCGAGAGGAAGGCCAGGGCCGACAGGTTGGTCGTCGTCGCCGAGCCCGAGGCCACGACGGCCCACAGTCCGACGGCGACGAGCGCCTGGAGGATCTGGGCGACGACGAGCAGCTGCCGACGGGGGAAGCGGTCGGCGAGCGAACCGCCGACCAGACCGACCAGCATGAAGGGCAGGTACTGGAAGAACCCGGTGATGCCGACGTCGGCGGCGGCGCCGGTGATGAGGAACACCACGTAGGGGATCGTGGCGTTCTGCATCCAGCCGCCCGTGTTGGACACGAACGCCGCGATCCAGAACCGCCGGTACTGCCGCTCGCGCAGCGGGTCGAGCGGGCGGGGGCGGACCGCGCCCGCTTCTGGGGTGGACACCGTCGGAGGGTACCGCCCGCTCGACCGGGTACCGCAGCGAGGCCCGGACCTAGACTCCGCCCGTGGACCAGGATCCGTCGACCCCGTCGGCGCCACCGATCCGGCCGTCCGTTGCGACCGGCGAGCGCGGCGACGATCGCCTCGACCCCGACGCACCCTCCGGGCTGACGGGCGCCCCTCCGACGGCGCCGAGCCGGGCGCTCGTGCCGGTCCCGGCCGCCGATCCCCACCCCGGTGAGTCCGAGGAGGGCGGGGAGCACCTCACCGGGCGGGCCTCCGACGTCGACGAGTGGGGTCGCAGCGAACACATGCGCTCCATCGCCCGACGGATCTACGACCCGGTGTACTCGCGTTGGTTCCGGGCCGAGTGGGAGGGACTGGAGAACATCCCGACCGAGGGCGGCGCGCTGCTCGTCGCCAACCACGCCGCCGCCATCCCCTCCGACGCCCCGGTGATCATGCACGGCATCGAGAAGGAACTGGGGCGACCCGTCTACGGACTCGCCGACAACTTCTTCAAGCGGGTGCCGGTGGTGGGCACGCTCTGGTCTCGGCTCGGAGGACTCCCGGCGCACCCCGACAACGCCTACCGTCTACTCGCCGAGCAGGGCCAGCTCGTCCTGGTGTTCCCCGAGGGGTCCAAGGGGCCGGCCAAGACCTACAACGAGCGGTACCAGTTGCGCCGCTTCGGCCGGGGCGGATTCGTGGAGATCGCCATGCAGGCCGGGGTGCCCGTGGTGCCGATCGCCGTCGTCGGCGCCGAGGAGTCCATGCCGACGCTGTTCCGACTGCCGAGCCTCGCCTCGCTGATCGGGGCACCGTACGTGCCGGTCACCGCGAACATGCTGGCCCTGGGGCCGCTCGGGGCGGTCACCTACTTCCCCGCCAAGTTCAAGCTCCGGGTGCTCGAGCCGGTCACCTTCAACGTCCCGCCGGACCAGGAGCGCTACTCGAGGTCGCGGGTCATGGACTGGTCCGAGGCGATCCGCGACCGGATCCAGAACGCGCTCTACGACATGCTCCGCTCGCGCGAGTCGGTCTGGTTCGGCTGAGCCGATGGCGCCTACGACGGCTCTTGCGCACGGACGCGGACGATGAACGACCAGGCCACCGGTCGCGCCCGACGGGTGCTCGTGACCGGCCTCGGCTCGTTCTGGGGCGGCCGGGTGGCCCAGGCACTCGAGGCGCAGCCCGAGGTCGACGTCATCGTCGGACTGGACACCACCGAGCCCACCGTCGAACTGGAGCGGACCGAGTACGTGCGGGTCGACGCGAACTACTCGATCCTCGCCCGGATCGTCCGGGCCGCCCAGATCGACACGATCATCCACACCTTCCTCATCGTCGACCCGACCGTCATGTCGGCGCGGGCCATGCACGAGATCAACGTGATCGGCACCATGAACCTGTTCGCCGCGGCCTCCGCACCGGCGTCGACGGTGCGCAACGTCGTGGTGAAGTCGTCCACGATCGTCTACGGCTGTTCGGCACAGGACCCGGTCTGGTTCCGGGAGGACACGCCTCCCTCACGGCCGGCGCGGCGCGGCGTCGAGCGCAACCTCGAGGCCGTCGAGGGCTACGTCCGCGACTTCGCCCAGGACAACCCGCACGTGAACGTCTCCATGCTCCGCTTCGCGAACGTCGTCGGCGCCGAGATCGAGACGCCGCTCACCAAGGCGCTGCAGCTCCCCGTGGTCCCGTCGCTCGCCGGGTTCGACCCCCGGTTCCAGTTCGTGCACGAGGACGACGTGATCCGGGCGATCATGTTCGTGCTCCGGGCCAACCTGGCCGGCGTCTACAACGTCGCCGGGGACGGCCTGCTGCCCTGGTCCGAGGTCGCCCGGATCTGCGGCAAGCGGACCGCGCCGCTCCCGCCCGTGGGGACCGGGTTCATCACCGAGCCGCTCGCCCGCCTCGGTGTGGTCGACCTGCCCGAGGAGTACCTGCAGTTGCTCCGCTTCGGACGCGGGGTCGACAACACCCGCCTGAAGGACACGGGGTTCCGCTACGAGTACGACTCGGTCCGCGCCGTCTCCGCATTCATCGAGTCGGTGCGACTCCGACGGACCATCGGGACGGGCCAGCCGAGCTACCGCTACGAGCGGGACGTGGAGCAGTTCTTCCGGCACTCCCCCGCCGTCATCCGCGACTGACCGCCCGGCCGACCGTCAACTCGGCCCGGTGCCGGCGGACCGACCGGACGCCACCTCGTCGGCCAGGCCGGCCACACGTTCCCGGATGTCGGGCCAGGAGTAGCGGTCGGCGAACAGCTCAGCGCCGGCGTCGGCCAGACGCTGCCGCAGGTCGTCGTCGTCGAGCATCCGCAGGCAGGCGTCCGCGAAGGTCCTGGGGTCGTCGGCGATCAACGCCGTTCGTCCGTCCTCGACGTCGACCCCCTCGCATCCGACCGTCGTGGTCACCAGCGGGAGGTGGTGAGCGAGCGCCTCGAGCACCTTGAGGCGGGTCCCGGCGCCGACGCGGATGGGGACGACCGAGACGTCGGTCCGGTCGAGCTCGGACCGGACGTCGTCGACCTCACCGACCAGCTCGACCCCCGGCTCGTCGCGCACCCAGTCCACCCGGGCCGCACCACGACCGACCACCCGGAGACGGACACCGGGCCGGTGTGCGCGGACGATCGGCAGGACCTCACGGACGAACCAGCCCACGGCATCGGTGTTCGGCCCGTAGTCGAGCGCCCCCACGAACGTCAGGGTCGGCGCGTCACCGATCCAGGTCCGGCGGTCGGTCCGGGCGTCCGGAACGGGCTCGGCCCCGTTCGGCACGACGGACACGTTCGACACACCGGAGCGACGTGCGTCCAGGTCACTGCAGACGACGACCCGGTCGACCGAACCGGCGCAGCGGCGTTGCAGGGCGTCCCACCGTCGCTCGTCGACCAGGTCGAACCCACGCGACACCGCCCAGCGCCCGAGGACCGCCGCCCGTCCACCCATCGATGAGCCGGGAGCGAACTCCGGGGGCGTGTTGCGTCGCAGCCGGAGCGCCAGGTGCTCCAGGTTGTCGAAGTCCACGATCGCCGGACCGGCCGGGAGCGAGGTGTGCACGGGCCACCAGGTGTGGACGTGGGAGTACCAGACCAGGTCGTACTCGCCCGCCCAGCCCGGAAGCGCAGCGATCAGCTCCGACCAGTCGGTGCCGAGCACCCGCCGCGGCTCCGGGCCCCGGACCCAGGCCCCCAACCACGCCCGCACACCGAGCTCGGCACCGGTCGCCGGGGCGAGCGAGCGTTCGACACCGGGCCAGGGTGCCTCGGCCGGCGCAGCGGCGCCCGGGCGGTGGAGCGCCACCAGGTCGACGGGTCCGGCCAGGGCGAGGCCGCCGATGATCTGCGACAGCCGCTGCTTGTAACCATCGACGGCGGGCCACGGGTACGCTTCGGCCACCACCAGGGTCCGTAGGTGCCGCTCCGCCACGGCGCTGCACCGTAGTGGGAGGACAGGCATGCCACAGGTTCACGTGGAGCACCGTGACGGCGTGGCCGTCCTCACGCTCGACGACCCGGCCCGACGCAACGCCCTGTCGCTCGAGCTCTGCGAGCAGCTGTCCTCGGCCGTGACCGCCGCCGAGTCCGACGCCACGGTCGGCGCACTCGTCGTCACCGGGAACCCGCCGGCGTTCTGCGCCGGAGCCGACCTCACCCAGTTGGGCGACTCCCGCCGGGACGGTCTGCTGCGGATCTACGAGGGGTTCCTGGCCGTGGCCCGATCACCGCTCCCGACGATCGCCGCCGTGAACGGCGCCGCCGTGGGCGCAGGGATGAACCTGGCGCTCGCCTGCGACCTCCGCCTCGCCGGCACGTCGGCCCGGTTCGAGGATCGATTCCTCGACCTCGGCATCCATCCGGGTGGCGGACACACGTGGATGATGCGGCGGGCCGTCGGCCCGCAGACCACGTCGGCGGCGGTGCTCTTCGGTGAGGTGCTCGACGGGCCGGAGGCCGAACGGGTCGGCCTGGTCTGGCGTTGCGTCGACGACGAGGCCCTGCTCGACACCGCCGTCGGACTGGCCGCCCGGGCGGCGGCGGCACCCGCAGAGCTGGTCCGCCGGACGAAGGCGACGATCGCCGCCGTGGCCGCGATCGATGACCACGGCACGGCCGTCGAGCGGGAGCTGGTCGATCAGCTCTGGTCCATGGACCAGCCGGCCTTCGCCGAACGGCTGGCCGCGCTCCGGGCCCGGATCACAACGTCCAGGCCGTGACCAGTTCGTCCCGACGCTCCGCCCACTCCTCGGCGGTGATGGCGTAGCGGACGTGGTCCTCCCACACACCGTTGATCTCGAGGTACCGGACGGCCACCCCCTCGTCCCGCAGACCGAGCTTCTCGGCGACGCGACGTGAGGCCGTGTTGCGGGGGATGATCGAGATCTGGACCCGGTGGAGGTCGAGCACCTCGAAGCAGAACCGCAGCACCACGACCACCGACTCGGGCATGTAGCCCTGCCCGGCGAGCCGTTCGTCGACCCAGTAGCCGATGTAGGCGCTCTGGTGGGCGCCCCGGTGGATCGAGTTGACGTTCACCTCGCCGGCGAACGAGCCGTCCACGAAGATCCCGAACCCGTAGCCCGTCCCCAGTTGGATCTCCCGGGTCCGCACCGAGCACCGGGCGCCGAAGGCCTGGCGGCTCTCCACCGTGTCCGGCTGGCTCGGGTCCCGACGCGGCTCCCACCGGACGAGCCAGTCGTTGCACCGGCGACGTACCTCACGCCACTGGTCGAAGTCGTGGGATGCCAGGGGCCGCAGCAGCACCCGCCGACCGTGGAGGATGATCGGAGCGCTCGGATCGGGTGCCGTTCGGCGCCGCAGCATGCCGGGAGCCTACCGACGGGACCGGGGGCGGCCTCAGTCCGCCGGGTCCGGACCGGCCGGGTCGTCGAGCAGCCCGGCGACCAACCCGTCGAGGATGTCCGACTCGGAGACGAGGCACTCCCGCAGGTCGAAGGCCCGGAAGATCCCGACCAGCACGCAGAGGCCGCCGACGATCACGTCCGCCCGGGCCTGCTCCAGGCCCGGGTTGTGGATGCGGTCGGCGAGCGGCTCGGTGGCGAGCGTGCGGAACACGTCCTCGGCCGCCTCACGCTCCAGCAGGAAGTGGTGGATCCGTTCGGGGTCGTAGGTGGCCAGCCCCTGTTCGACCGCCGCCACGTTCGTGATCGTCCCGGCCAGACCGACGAACGTCGACGCCGCCGCCAGACCCGGTAGGGCCCGAGCGACGTCGTCGAGGTGCAGGGCCACCTCGGCCAGGCAGTTGGACAGCTCCTCGGGCAGTGGCGGGTCGTGGGCGAGGTGCTTCTCGGTCATGCGGACGCAGCCGACGTCGATCGACACGGCACCCTCGAGGCGATCGGTCCCGAGGGCGAACTCCGTCGAGCCACCGCCGATGTCGACCACCAGGAACGGCCCCAGCGAACGGTCCAGATCGGCGGTCGCACCGCGGAACGACGCCGCGGCCTCCTCGGTCCCCGTGAGCAGCTCGGGGCGGACCCCGAGCACCGCTTCGGCGGCGTCGAGGAACTCGTCGCGGTTGGCGGCGTCCCGGGATGCCGACGTGGCGGCCATGCGCAGCCGACCGACCCCGTGGCGATCGGCCACCTCCCGGTACTCCCGCAGGACCGCCAGGGTCCGTTCGATGGCCTCGGGGTCGAGCCGACCGGTCCGGTCGACGCCCTGTCCCAGCCGGGTGACCCGCATGAGCCGCTCGAGCGGACGACCGTCGGCGTCGGCGACGAGCAGACGGACGGAGTTGGTTCCGCAGTCGATGGCGGCGACGGCCGTCGCCGTGGAGCTCACCCCGGCTCCCGGCGGTACGACGAGGTGTCGAGGCCCAGGTGCTCGACCGTCCAGGCGCCGACGGGGTCGTCGGCGCCGGCGAGCAGGTTCGCCAAGTGGGCGTGCAGGCACTTGACCCCGGTCCGCGTCCCTCCCACACCCCCGCTCGGCGCCGGCCCGGTGTGGCCACGGGGCAGGGCGGCGTCGCGCTCGGCGGCCGCCCGGGCGTGGACGGCCTCCAGATCGTCAGGGTCCACCTCGGCCTCGGCGCGATCCACGCCACCGTCGGCCTCGAGGGTGCCCACCGAGCGGAGCAGGGTCGGGTCGACCAGCCAGTAGCGGGTGGGCATGGGCGT
Organism: uncultured Microthrixaceae bacterium; assembly: GCA_964391365.1. Lineage (GTDB taxonomy): Bacteria > Actinomycetota > Acidimicrobiia > Acidimicrobiales > Microtrichaceae > SXMI01. Next base: position 21,765 of record CAYMKW010000037.1, read on the forward strand.
CCCGTCGTCGAGGAGCGGAGCGTTGCGGATCACCACCGGAGCGCCCTGCCGGTCGCGGACGACCACCCGGAACCCGGCCTGCGGCTCACGGCCCAGGAGCCGTCGGACCGCCTCGACGTCGGCGGTGTCGGCCAGGGCACCGTTCACGGGACGAGCCTCCGCCAGCCCCGCTCGGCCCACCAGCCGAGCAGCACCGCCGAGAGGGCGATGGCCACGAGACCCGGCCAGATGTCGGACCAGGAGCACGTCCCCACGAAACCGCACCGGGCCATGTCGAGGATGTAGGTGAGCGGGTTCCAGCGGGCGACGTAGGGCAACCAGCCCTCCTGCAGTTCCAGGGGCACGGTGCCCACCGAGAGGAACATGACGACGAACAGGCCGATCTGGACCAACCCGCCGGCCGACTGCCGCTTGAGCCGGTACATCACGCCCAGACCCCACAGCGAACCGAGCGCCGCCACCGCGAACGCTCCGACGGCCAGCCACCAGACGGCGGGCACGACCCCGCCCGGGAACGTCATGCCCCCGAGGACACCCAGGCTCAGGGTGATCACCAACGGCAGCAGTGCCCGGATCATCGCCCACACCACGCTCGCCATCGGGACCGTCCAGCGAGGCGCCGGCGCGAGCAGCAACCGGTCGTAGAACCCGCTCTCCAGGTCCCGGCCCAGGCCGAACGCCGAGGCCAGGGCCGCGAAGCTCGCCGTCTGCAGACACGCGTAGGGGACCATCCAGTTGTAGATGTTGTCCGTGGGATAGCCCGGCAGTTCGGTGAGGCCGCGGAAGGTCCCGGAGAACGCCACCGTGAAGAACACCGGCATCACGATCACCGGGATGATCGCCGCCGGGATGCGCCGCAACGAGGTGGCGCTCCGGTGGAGCACCTGGCGGACGAGCGGCCACGGCGGAACGACCGTGGCCTCGACGTCGGGCCGGGCTGCGACGGTCACGACGCCACCGCCAGTCGTCGCTGGAGCTGACGGGTGGCGAAGAGCATGCCGAGTGCGCAGATCCCGAGGCAGACCCCGATGCTGACGGCGGCATCGACCGGGGAGAACCCCTCGAGCACCTGCACCCGCATGCCGTCCACCATCCAGGTGAGCGGATTCAACTCGGCGACCCGCTGGTACCAGCCCGACATCAGCTGCACCGGGAAGAACGCGCTCGAGAGGAACAGGAGGATGAACACCAGCGGGAAGAACCCCTGCACGGCCTCGGGCTGACCGGTCCGTGCGGCCAGACCGGCGGCGATCGACCCCAGACCGAGCGACAGCAGACCGGCGACGACGACCAGGACGATCCGCCCCGGCAGGCCGCCGACCACGTCGGCACCGAACGGCCACAGGATGATCTGGAAGAACACGGCCTGCACCACGCCGAAGGCGACCGCCCCGGCGAGGCGGCCCACCAGGATCGCCGGCCGGCTCACCGGCGAGGCGACGAGGCGGTCGAAGAACCCGCCCTGGATGTCCGTCGCGAGTTCCGAACCACCGTTGATCCCGCCGAACATGACCCCCTGCACGATCGCCGCGGGCAGCAGGAACATGAGGAACGTGGTCCCCGGAGGCACCACACCGGGGATGTCGGCCACGCCGCCCATCGCCGAGGAGTTGACGGCGACCAGCAACAGCGGGAACACCGTCGCCGGCACCCAGGAACTGGGTTGGCGGGCGAAGCGGACGACGGCCCGCCGACCGAGCGCCGCCGCCTGCCTGCCGGTGTGCAGGCGCACTTCGTCCACGACCGCCGCGGTCACGGAGCCACCTCCTCGGCCCCCTCGAGACGACGGCCGGTGGCCTCGGCGAAGACGTCGTCGAGCGTGGGCGTGTGCAGTTCCATGTGCTCGATGGCGATCCCGGCGGTGTCGAGCACCCGGACCGCCTCTGCGGCTCCGGCGGCACCCTCGAAGAGTCCGATGGCCACCCGACCGGCCCGCGCCGGCCGGTACTCGCCCACGCCGGCGAGCGCCTCGCGGGCGGCGTCCTCCCGGCCGATCTGGACGTCCACCATGAGGGTGGGCAGGCCGACCTGTGACTTGAGCGTCGACGGCGCACCCTCGCGGACGATGCGGCCGCCGTCGATGATCGCCACGCGGTGCGCCAGCTCGTCGGCCTCCTCCAGGTACTGGGTCGTCAGGAAGACCGTCGTGCCCTGCTCGGTGTTGAGCCGACGGACCTCGTCCCACAGGTTCACGCGGCTCATCGGGTCCAGTCCGGTCGTCGGCTCGTCCAGGAACAGCACGGCCGGTTCGTGCATGAGGGCCAGGGCCAGGTCCAGACGACGACGCATGCCACCGGAGTAGCCACCCACCAGTCGGTCGGCCGCCTCGGTCAGACCGACCCGATCGAGCAGTTCCTCGGACCGATCGCGGCCGGCGCTCCGGCTGATCCCGTAGAGGGTGGCCTGCAGGTGCAACAGTTCCCGGCCGGTCATGAGGGGATCGATCGCTGCGTCCTGCAGCGCCACGCCGATGGCGGCCCGCACCCGGGCCGACTGGCGGACCACGTCGAACCCGGCCACCGTCGCCGTGCCGTCGGTCGGACGCAGCAGGGTGGTCAGCATGCGGACGGTCGTGGACTTGCCCGCCCCGTTCGGGCCCAGGAAGCCGAAGATCTCACCTTCGGCGACCTCCAGGTCGACACCGTCGACGGCTCGGACGTCACCGAAGGCCCGGACGAGCTGGTGTGCGGTGATGGGCGGGTTGGAGTTCGTCATGGTGGTCGGCTCGATGCTGTAGGTGCGGATGGAAGCGGTTGGATGCCCGCCTCAGGGAGCGGCGGCCGCCCGGGCGACCGGGCCCGCCAGCCGGTCGAACGGCCAGGCCTGCGGGAGCACCACGCCGGCCGTGGCGGGCGGCAGGACGGCGTAGGACTCCTCGCCGGGCTCGACCAGCCCGAACTCGTCGCGGGCGACCCGCTCGATCTGCGAGGGGTCCCGGTAGCGGTCGAGTCGCCGTTCCAGCTCGGCGTTGTCCTCCTGCAGGCGGGCGAGCTCATCGGCCTGCGCGTCGACGGCCCGGCGCTCGCCGAGGTAGCCGAGCACGGGGCCGGCCAGGAGGAGCCCGGCGACGACCGCCACGACGGCTGCGGCCACGGACCAGCGCACGGCGCGGGCCCGGGCGGGTGTCACCGGCCGCCCCCGAGGGGGGCCAGCGCCGCAGCGCCCCGGTAGACCGCCGACTCGCCGAGCTGCTCCTCGATCCGGAGCAGCTGGTTGTACTTGGCGACCCGGTCGGATCGGGCGGGCGCACCGGTCTTGATCTGCCCGCAGTTCGTGGCGACGGCCAGGTCCGCGATCGTCGTGTCCTCGGTCTCGCCCGACCGGTGCGACATGACCGCCGTGTACCGGTTGGAGCGCGCCAACTCCACGGCCTCGAGCGTCTCGGTCAGG
>CAYMKW010000038.1:0-13630 GCA_964391365.1 uncultured Microthrixaceae bacterium
GGGCGCCTGGTACACCTACGAGGGCGAGCAACTGGGTCAGGGTCGGGAGAACGCCAAGACCTTCCTGGGCGAGAACCCCGAGGTCATGGTCGAGGTCCAGGACCGGGTGTTGCGTGAGGTCGGGATCCACCAGGACGCCGAGGCTCCTGCCGGCGATGCACAGGATCTCGACCCGGACGATCTGCCCATCACGCTCGACTGACCTCCCGGGTCCCATCCGGGCCCGAACCGGGTCTGACCTGCACCCGATCCGGGCCGTACGCTGGCGGCGTGACCAAGCGGTACCTGCTCCGCACCTTCGGATGCCAGATGAACGAGCACGACTCGGAACGGATTGCTGGTCTCCTCGAAGCCGATGGGCTCGAGAAGACCAGCGATCCGTCCGTGGCCGATGTGATCGTGCTCAACACCTGCTGCATCCGTGAGAACGCCGACAACAAGCTCTACGGGACGCTCGGCCACCTGCACTCGCTCAAGGCCGACCGGCCCGAGTTGGAGATCGTCGTCGCCGGGTGTCTGGCGCAGAAGGACCGCGAGGTCATCGCCGAGCGGGCGCCGCACGTCGACGTCGTCCTCGGAACACACAACGTCCACCGGACGGTCGAACTGCTCGAGTCCCGTCGTGCCACCGGCCAGCCGGTCGTGGAGATCCTCGAGGCTGCGACCGCCGACGATCATGAGTTGTTCCCGTCGGCCCTCCCGGTCGTCCGGGAGCGGGGCCACTCGGCCTGGATCACCATTCAGGTCGGGTGCGACAACGCCTGCGCGTTCTGCATCGTGCCGGCGGTCCGCGGCCCCGAGGCGAGTCGTCCCTTCGGGGACGTCCTCGATGAGGTCCGGCGCGCGGCCGCCGAGGGCGTGACCGAGGTGACGCTCCTGGGCCAGAACGTGAACTCCTACGGTCGGGACCTCGCCCTGCGGATCCGCTCGGCCGCACCCGCCACCGCGCCGCTCGACGAACGACACCTCGCCGGCGATGCGTGGGTCGCCGACCGCCGGGCCCGCCCGCTCTTCGCCGACCTGCTCCGGGCTGTGGGCGAGCTGCCCGGGATGCGGCGGGTCAGGTTCACCAGTCACCATCCCAATGACCTCCGAGAGGACACGGTGGCGGCCATGGCCCAGACCGCCGCGGTCTGCGAACACCTGCACCTGCCGCTGCAGTCGGGCAGCGATGCCGTGCTCGCGGCCATGCACCGCGGCTACACCGCCGAGCGCTACCTCGAACGGCTGGACACCGCCCGCAGGGCGATTCCCGACCTGGCCGTCACCACCGACGTGATCGTCGGGTTCCCCGGGGAGTCCGATGCCGACTTCGACCGCACCCTCGAGCTGGCCGCCGAGGCCCGCTTCGACGGAGCCTTCACCTTCGTCTTCTCCCCGAGACCGGGGACCGAGGCGGCGACGACCGACGCCCCGGCGGTGCCCCACGACGTGGCGGTCCAGCGCATGGCCGCGCTCCGCCAGGTGGTGGAGCGTTCCTCCCTGCTCGCCAACCGGGCGCGTATCGGCCGGACCGAAGAGGTCCTCGTCGAGGGCCCGTCGAGGCGCGACCCGTCGCGGACGAGCGCTCGGACCCGCCAGCACCGTCTCGTCCACTTCGATTCGGACCGGACCCTCCGGCCGGGTTCGTACGCCAGTGTGACCATCGTCGACGCCAGCACGACCCACGTCCTCGGTGAGCTCGTCGAGATCCTGGACGCGCCTCGTCACCGGACGCGCATCCCGGTCGTCGCGGGCTGAGGTGGTCGAGCGCGTCACCACTGCGGGCGGCGCCGGTTCGCCGTGGTCGGAACTCCTCGGCAGCCTCGACGCCACCGGGATCGGTGTCCCGGCCGACGGCGAGGAGTACCTCGCCGAGCCGGGACGGACCGTCGGTCTCCTCGCCGAGATGCTCGGACGGCTCCATGCGATCGTTCTCGACCCGGCCGAGTCCGCCCTCGTCCCGTCAGTGCTGGGACCGACGGACATCGTCGAGTCGATCACCGCCGTCGGCTCGGTGTCGCCCGTTCCGGCCGAGGTGCGGGATCCGGCCTACCGTCACCTGCCCTTCGAGCGACTCCTCGAGATCCTGTCCGACGGTGCTGCGGCAGCTGCGCCCGACGGCCGCCCGTGCGTGCTCACCCACGGTCGTCCCCGACTGTCGCGGCTCCGGGTCGTCGACGGCGACGCCGTCGGGTTCGATGGTTGGGAATCGGCGCGACCGGCCGACCCCGCCCGTGACCTCGCCGCCGCGCTGCGGTCGCTCGTCGCGGCCTACGGCCCCGGTGTCGTGCCGGCCTTCGCCGCTGCGTACCCCGGGACGATGCCGCCCCCGATGGTGCTCGACTGGTACGTGCTCGCTGACGTCCTGACGGAGGCGACGAACGGCTCGGAACCGGCCGGGTGAGCCCGCTCGTCGTGGTCGGGCCGACGGCCTCGGGCAAGTCGTCGGTGGCACTCGAGGTTGCCCGCCGTCGTCGTGCCGCCGGCCGCCCGACCGAGATCGTGAGCTGCGACTCCATGGCGGTGTACCGCGGCATGGACGTCGGCACCGCGACGCCCACCGCCTCTGTCCGGGCCGAGGTGCCCCACCATCTCCTCGACGTCGTCGACCCCGACGAGGAGTACTCGGTCAGCGCCTTCACCGAACAGGTCCGGTCGGTCCTCGACGACCTCCGGGAACGTGGCGTCGACGCCGTGCTCGTCGGTGGGACCGGCCTCTACGTCCGGGCGGTCACCGACGGGCTCGTCCCGCCGCCCCGCTACCCGGAGGTGGCCGAGCAACTCGAGGCCGAGCCCGACACGGCGGTCCTGCTCGCTCGTCTGGAACGACTCGATCCGCTCGCTGCGTCCCGGATCCCTGCCGGCAACCGCCGCCGGATCGTCCGAGCCCTCGAGGTGACGATCGGTTCGGGGCGGCCGTTCTCGGCTTCGGGCCCGGGCCTGGACGTCTACCCGCCGACGCCGTTCGTGCAGGTGGGCCTCACGGTCCCGAGAGCGGTGCTCGCGACCCGGATCCGCGCCCGGTACGGGGCCCAGTTCGACCAGGGGTTCCTCGATGAGGTCCGTTCGCTCGCCGCACTCCCCGGCGGCCCGTCGCGCACGGCCAGGGAGGCGCTCGGCTACCGGGAGCTCCTGGCGCACCTCCGCGGCGAGGTGACCCTGGACGAGGCGGTGGCGACGGCCGTCGTGCGGACCCGGCGCTTCGCGGTCCGCCAGGAACGGTGGTTCCGTCGTGACCCCCGGATCACCTGGTTCGACGCCGCAGAGGTGGATCCGGCGGCGCTCGCCGCTCGGATCGACGCCCACTGGTCTGCGGCGTCCCACCCGCCTGATCGGGGTACCTTCGAGCCGGCGCCCAGCGCCGCCGACGCCGACCCCGAGGTCTGATCCCACCATGATGCGTCTCGCCAAGCTCCACGGCCTCGGCAACGACTTCCTCGTCCTGCTCGATCCCGAGGGATCGCACCCGGTCGACGGCCCCGCCGTGCGGCGGCTGTGCGAGCGCCACACCGGAGTCGGCGCCGACGGGCTCGTCCTCGGGCTGCGGCCGACGGTCGAGGACGTCGACGTCCGCATGGTGCTCATCAACGCCGACGGCTCCGAGGCCGAGATCTCGGGCAACGGGATCCGTTGCCTGGCCCAGGAGTGGCTGCGGGACGGCGGCCGGGCCGAGGGGGTGGTCCGGGTCCAGACCGCCGCCGGCGTGCGTGAGGTCCGGACGGTCCGTGGTGATCCCCGGGGCGAACTGGTCACGGCGGTCGACTTCGGACGGGCCGGTCCCGGCCCCGGGGTCATCCGGGCGGCCGAGGCGGTGCCCGCCCGTCACCGGGCGACGGTCGACGTGGGCAACCCGCACGTCGTGCTCGTCGTCGACGGGGACAGCGAACTCGACATCGCCGAGATCGGCCCCCAGCTCGAGGCGGCCTACGCGGGCGGGATCAACGTCCACCTGGCGACCGTGCTCGACGGGGGTGCGGCCTCCATCGCCATCTGGGAGCGGGGCGTCGGGGTCACCAACGCGTGCGGGTCCGGTGCGGTGGCCACGGCGAGCGCCCTTCGGGGCCTGGGGCTCGTCGGGTCCCATGTCCGCATCGACATGCCCGGCGGTTCGGCCGAGGTCGTCGTCGAGGACGACGGCGACCTGGTCCTCGTCGGCCCCTCGGAGTTCGTCGCCGAGGTCGTCGTCCCGTGAGCGAGCCCACGCACCGCGGTGGGTTCGGGGACTTCGGCGGCGAGAGCGCCGGCCTGATCGAGCGGACCTTCCGTGAGCGCATCCTCGTCGTCGGTGTCAGCTTCCCGCCCCACGACGACGAGGCGACCCAGGCCTCGCTCGACGAGCTCGAGCTACTCGTCGACACGGCCGGGGCCGACGTCGTCGGCCGATCGGTCCAACGCCGCCAGGCCCCCGACCCGGCCACCTACGTGGGTCGGGGCAAGGTCGACGAACTGGCCGAGCTCGCCGAGTCGCTCGACTGCGACACCGTCGTGTTCGACGACGAACTGGCGCCGGCCCAGCAGGCGAACCTGGAGCGACTCCTCGGTCGCTCGGCCATCGACCGCACGGCGGTCATCCTCGACATCTTCGCCCAGAACGCCCACAGCCAGGAGGGCGTCGCCCAGGTCCAGCTCGCCATGTTCCGTTACCGCCTGCCCCGACTGCGCGGCAAGGGCCGCAGCCTCTCCCAGCAGGCGGGCGGGATCGGCGCCCGGCGCGGCCCGGGTGAGACGCAGCTCGAGATCGACCGTCGACGCATCACCCGGCAGATCCACAAGCTGACCGCCGACCTGCGGACGATCGCCCGGACGCGGGCGACCCAGCGGAAGTCCCGCGAGCGCTCCGCGCTCCGACACGTCGTGGTCGTCGGCTACACCAACGCCGGCAAGTCGACCCTGCTCAACCAGCTCACCGATGCCGGCGTGCTCGTCGAGGACCGGTTGTTCGCCACGCTCGACGCGACGACCCGACGGCTCGAGCTCCCCGGCGGCGAGGCGGTGCTGTGCACCGACACCGTCGGCTTCGTCCGCAAGCTCCCGCACCAGCTCGTCGAGGCGTTCCAGGGGACCCTCGAGGTGGTCCACGAGGCGGACCTGATCCTCCACGTCGTGGACGGATCGGCCGCGGACCCGGATGGTTGCATCGATGCCGTGCGGACCGTCCTGAACGCCATCGGCGCCGACCTGAGCGAGGAGCTGCTCGTCTTCAACAAGTCCGACCTCTCGTCGGGTGCCGTCGAGGAGGCGGCCCGTCACCCGGGGTCGGTGGCGATCTCGGCCGCAACGGGCGCCGGGATCGACGAGCTGCTCCTGCGCGTCGGTGACCGACTCCGCTCGTTGACCGAGCCCGTCGAGCTGCTCGTTCCCTACGACCGGGGCGACATCGTCGCGGCCGTCCACCGCAGCGGCGAGGTCCTCAGCGAGCGGCCCCTCGCCGGGGGCCTGGTCGTCTCGGCCCGGATCGACCCGCGGGTCGCCGGTCGGTTCCGGGACTTCGAGCTGGACCCGGAGGCACCCCCGGTCGGCTGGGGCGACGTCGGTGAGGTCGTCGGGTGAGCGGCGGGTTCGTGCTGCCGCCGTACCCCTACGACCGTCTGGACCGGGTGCGTGGCCTGGCCGACGCGCTCCCCGGGGGAGCGGTCGACCTGTCGGTCGGCACGCCCTGCGACGATCCGTCCCCGCTCGTGCTCGACGCACTCCGGGACGCCGCCGGCCCCTACCCGCCCTCGGTCGGGACGGCGGCGCTCCGCACGGCGGCGAGCGAGTGGATGGCCCGGCGGCTCGGCGTCGACGTCGATCCGGCGACCGTGGCCGCCTGCGTCGGCACCAAGGAGTTCGTCGCCGGTCTCCCGCACTGGTTGCGGCTCCTCCGCCCGGACCGGGACACCGTCCTCTACCCGGCCGTCAGCTACCCGTCGTACTCGATGGGCGCCGTCCTGGCGGGCTGCCGGGCGGTGCCGGTGGCCGTCGACGAGGACTGGCGGATCGACCTGGCGTCGATCGACCCGGACGACGCCGGCCGGGCGCTGTGTCTGTGGGTCAACACGCCGGGCAATCCCGCCGGCGGGCTCGACGACCTCGTCGGCGCCGCCGAGTGGGGTCGGGAGCGGGGCATCCCGGTGATCTCGGACGAGTGCTACGTCGAGTTCACCTGGGACGGGGAACCTGCCGCCGGCGGACCGGCACCCGGTCGGACGATCCTCGAGGCGGGCCCGGAGGGCGTCCTGGCGCTGCACTCCCTGTCGAAGCGGTCCAATCTGGCCGGGGTGCGGATCGGCTTCTACGCCGGCGACGCCGACCTCGTCGGGTTCCTGTCCGAGGTGCGCAAGCACGCCGGCCTCATGGTTCCGGGGCCCGCCCAGGCGGCCGGGGTCGCCGCCCTCGGCGACCAGCGCCACGTCGAGGTCCAGCGAGCGCGCTACCTGGCCCGATTGGAACGGCTGTCCTCGGTGCTCGAGGGTTGCGGTCTCCGGGCGCCGATGCCCCGGGGCGGGTTCTACCTCTGGGTGCCCGCCCCACAGGGCGATGCGTGGGCGCTCGTGGAGCAGCTCGCCGCTCGGCTCGGCGTCGTCGCCAGCCCCGGCGAGTTCTACGGCGACGCCGGCGCCGACCACGTCCGCCTCGCCGTCGTGCAACCCGACGAGGCGCTGGAGCTCCTCGAGCGCCGCGCCGACGGGGTGTCGCTCACCTGATTCCGCCGCTCACCGGCCCGGGGCGGACATACTGTGTGCACGAACGACCCGAGGAGGTCCCCGTGGCAGATGGCACCTCGCCGCCGAAGGGCTGGCTGATCGCAGGATTCGTGCTCCTGGCGCTCGCTCTGGCGTCCTGTGGGGCCGGGGGGTTCGCGTGCTCCCGGTTCGTCAGCGATCTCGGCAACGCGGCCAGCGAATCAGGGTCCTCGGCGTTCGGCGAGGAGACCACCTTCTCGGCGTCCTCGGACGTGGGCGGCCTGGTGCTCGCCACCTCCGCCAACCCCGATTGTGTCGGTGAGGACTCGCAGGGTCGTTCGATCCAGTTCAACTCGCCCGGTACCGGGACCTCGGGCACCGTGAGCTCCGGTGAGAACAGCTACGACCTCGCTTATTCGTTCGACACGGTCGAGGGCGAGTCGTACACGATCGTCTGCGAGGGAGGTGGCTCCGCTGGCGCCTCCGGGCGGTACCTCGTCATCACCGTGCCGTCGCTCGGCTCGATCGGCCTGGGCGTCGGCGGCTTCTTCTCCGGTGCCTTTCTGGCCCTCCTCGGCGTCATCTGCCTGATCGTCGGCCTCGTCCGCCGTTCGGGTTGGAAGAAGCGCAACGGCGGTGGTGCCGTCCCGGCCACCAGCTACGCCGCTCCGGCCGCCGGAGGGTTCGCCCCGCCGCCACCTGGAGGGTTCGCCCCGCCGCCGAGCGATGGCTACCCGCCCGCACCGGGTGCCGTGCCGCCCGCTCCGGCCGCCCCGCCGGTGGCGCCGCCCGCTGCGCCGCCCGCTGCACCGCCACCGCCGCCCGCAGCGCCCCCCGCAGCACCGCCACCGCCTGCTCCGCCGGCGCCGGGCGCACCGCCGCCCCCGCCCCCCGCAGGCTGACCGGCGAACGGACTGTGCCCGGCGGTGCCCGTGCGGGTAGAACCCGTCCGTGAGCGCTGCATCGGAACTCAGCACCGGTGACCTGCTCGGGCTGACCGCCGAGCTGGTCGACGTCGAGTCGGTCAGCTTCGCCGAGGGCCCCCTCGTCGAACTGCTGGAGACCGAGCTCCGCTCGCTCGGGCACCTCACGGTGGACCGGGTCGGCGACAACCTGGTTGCCCGGACCCACCTCGACCGGGACCTGCGTCTCGTCCTGGGTGGACACACCGACACGGTGCCCGTGAACGGCAACCTGCCGGCCCGACTCGATGGCGACGTCCTGTGGGGGTGCGGATCCGCCGACATGAAGGGCGGGCTCGCCGTGATGCTCGAGCTCGCCCGCTCGCACCGCGAGCCGGCGGTGGACGTGACCTGGATCTTCTACGCCCGGGAGGAGGTCGCCGCCGACCACTCCGGACTGGCCGAGCTCATCGAGGTCCGGCCGGATCTGCTCGCGGGCGATGTGGCGATCCTGGGCGAACCCACCACCGGCGACGTCGAGGCCGGGTGCCAGGGGGTGTTGCGGGTGTCGCTGACCCTGACGGGGGCGCGGGCGCACACGGCGCGGGCCTGGATGGGCCGCAACGCCGTCCACCGGTTGGGGGCGCTCCTCGTGGCGTTGGACGACTTCGAGCCGCGCCGGCCGGAGATCGAGGGGCTCCGCTTCCATGAGGCGCTGCAGGCGACGCACGTCGAGGCCGGGGTCGCCGGCAACGTCGTCCCGGACCGGGCGGTGGTGCGGATCGCCCACCGGTTCGCCCCCGATCGGACCGTCGAACAGGCCGAGGACTGGTTGCGCGGGTTCCTGGCCCCGTTCATGGAACCCGGTGACGAACTGGTCGTCGACGACCGGTCCCCGGCGGCGTGGCCGGCGCTCGGGCACCCGGTGGTGCGTACGCTCGTCGGTCGCAACGGCCTGGAGGTCCGCTCCAAGCTGGGCTGGACGGACGTGGCCCGCTTCACCGAGCTCGGCGTCCCGGCGGTCAACCTGGGTCCGGGTGACTCCACGCTGGCCCACACCCGCGACGAGCACGTGGATCGTCGCTCCCTCGAGCGCACCTACGCTGCGCTCGACGACCTGTTGCGCAACGGACCGGAGGATTCCCGATGACGACCAGCGCCGGCCCCCGGCCCACCACACCCGAGGAGTTCGCCGCCCACCTCGCGCAGCTCCGCGACCGTCCGGGGTACCGGGACCCGGCTGCGTTCGGGATCGGCGTCGCCGACGTGGCCGCGGACGGCACCGTGCTCTCGGTGTGGTTCGCAGCGATCAGTCTGGGTGAGAACCTGGGGGCCGCGGCCCTGGTCGCCGACGTCGTCGGTGCGGCGGGGCCGGGTGCGACCACGGTGCTCGACGACGCCGCACTCGACGAAGCCCTGGCCCGGGCCGTCGCCGTGGACGGCGACCTGGCCGACCATCCCAACCTGGCCGCACTCGACGCCCTCCGCGGGGTGACCGGCGAGCACGACCTGCTGCCGACCCGCCAGCAGGTCGTGTTCACCACGATCGCAGCGCTCGACCACGCCCCAGTTGACGCGGCTGACGCCTACCTCCGGCTGCAGCTGCTCTCGCACCGGCTGGTCCGACCGCACGGGCTGTCGCTCGACGGCGTGTTCGGTCTCCTCGCCAACGTGGCCTGGACGAACCTGGGCCCGTGTCCCGTCGACGCCCTCGGCGCGGTCCGCGTCGCCTGTCGCCGCGGCCGTGTCCCGCTGCAGGTGCTCGGGGTCGACAAGTTCCCCCGGATGGTCGACTTCGTCGTGCCCCCGGGTGTTCGGATCGCCGATGCGGACCGGGTGCGGCTCGGGGCCCACCTCGCCGAGGGCACGACCGTGATGCACGAGGGGTTCGTGAACTTCAACGCCGGGACGCTGGGCCCGGCCATGGTGGAGGGGCGCATCAGCGCCGGCGTTGTGGTCGGTGCCGACTCGGATCTGGGAGGCAGCGCCTCGATCATGGGGACGCTGTCGGGTGGCGGCAAGGAGGTCATCTCGGTGGGGGAGGGCTGCCTGCTCGGAGCCAACGCTGGGATCGGCATCTCCCTCGGTGACCGGTGTGTGGTCGAGGCCGGCCTCTACGTCACGGCCGGGACCGTGGTCCGCCTGCCGGACGGCACGACGGTCAAGGCCGCCGAGCTGAGCGGGGCCCCGGACATCCTGTTCCGCCGCAACTCCACGACGGGTGCCGTGGAGGCCCTCCCTCGGGAGGGCGCCTGGTCGGAGGGCCTCAACCAGGCGCTGCACGCCAACTGAGCCGGGCGACGCGGCTCAGAGCTTGCGGAGCACCGTCACCACCTTGCCGTAGACGGTGACCTCGTCGCCGGCGAACTCCATCGGCTCGAGCCGTTCGTTGGCGGGGAGCAACGTCACCCGGCCGCCCGAACGGCGGAACGTCTTGATGGTGGCCTCGTCTCCCGGGATCCCGGCGACGACCACGTCGCCGTTTCGGGCCTCGGACTGAACCCTGGCCACGACGAAGTCACCCTCCAGGATCCCGACGTCGATCATGGAGTCGCCGCGGACCCGCAGCATGAAGAGCTCCCCGTCGCCGGTGAAGTCGGCGGGCAGGGGGACGAGCTCCTCGACCTGCTCCTGGGCCAGCACCCCGGTGCCCGCTGCGACGTCACCGACGAGGGGGACGTGACGGGTCGGGCGGCGCTCGGCGGTCGTCCCGCTGGCCGTGTCGCCGGTGACCTCGATCGCCCGAGGCTCGTTCGCGTGGCGACGCAGGTAGCCGAGCCGCTGGAGGGTGTGGAGGTGGCTGTGGACCGTCGACGGCGAGGCCAGCCCGACGGCGGCACCGATCTCGCGGACCGACGGCGGGTAGCCCCGGTCGTCGACCGTCCGTTCGATGAAGGCCAGGATCTCGGTCTGCCGCTTGGTGAGTTGTTCGTTGCTGGCGGTCACGTCGGTCTCCGGTTCGCTGGAGCGGGCCCGAATGCCCGCCGGTGTGGTTCTGGTTGCTGTCCGGCCCGTCCGGTGGAGCCAGGTGGCTCCCGAACAGGTGTTCCGGAAGGTAGCACGCCGGTCGGACCCGGTGGTGGAACACTCGTTCGATTCGATCCTTGACATCGAACGGCTGTTCGGGGAACACTGGATGACGAACACCCGTTCGACCCGGATCTGCGGAGCGCTGGGGCCCGCAGATCCGGGCCGGAGTCCCTGTCACACCCATCAGGAAGCATCACAACCATGGCAGCAGCGATCCGACCCCAGTCCATCCGAGCCCAGGCGGCGTTCCCGAGCGCTCCGCTCCCGCGAGGTGCCCGCCCGGTGCCGGCACACCGGCCCGTCCGGCAGTCGCACCCCGGCGGAGTGGCCCGTCCGTCCCTCCGGCTCATCGAGGGTGGTCGCAGCCCGCAGGTACTCGCCCAGCAGCAGCGGTACCAGCGTCGCCGGGCCGTGGCGGTCGTCGTGGCGCTGGTCGTCGGCCTGCTGGGCATCCGTGGCGCGGCCGTGGTGGTGAGCGGGCTCGCGGCCGGTACGGCCGGACCGGGGTCCACCCCGGTGGCGACCACGACGCACCGGGCCTCTGCGGGTGACACCCTCTGGGAGATCGCCGGGCGGTACGCCCCGGGGGTCGATCGGCGCATCGCCATGGACGATCTCCTGGCGATCAACGGCGGAGCCGCCCTCCAGGTGGGTCAGGAGGTCCTCCTGCCCGCCTCGTGGTTCTGAGTCCTGCGAGTAGCGTCGGGTGCATGCGGTGTCCGGCCTGCGGCAACCTCGAGGATCGGGTCGTCGACTCCCGGGCCGCAGAGGACGGCTCCTCGATCAGGCGGCGTCGTCAGTGCGAACGCTGCAACGCCAGGTTCACCACGTTCGAACGCCTCGATGAGGTCAGCACGCTCGTCGTCAAGCGCGACGGCAGGACGGCCCCCTTCGACCGGGAACGGATCCGCAACGGTGTCTCCGCCGCCTGCAAGGGGAGTCCGGTCGACGAGGTCACCGTCGATGCGATCGTGGCCCGGGTCGTCGATCGCCTGTCGTCCTTCTCGTCGCCGGTGGAGAGCGCTCAGATCGGCGCGCTCGTCCTGGAGGAGCTGCGTCGGATCGATCGTGTCGCCGCCGTCCGCTTCGCGAGCGTGTACAAGGCCTTCAGCGACCCCCAGGACTTCGAGCGCGAGGTGCAGCTCATGTCCGACGAACCCGAGCAGGTCGACGCACCGGCACCCGCCGGAAACGGTTCCGGCAGTGATCCCGGCGTCGTCTCCGGCGGTCAGGAACCGGAGCGGTAGGTCAGGAACAGCGAGCCCTCGTCGCGCAGGACCCGGTGCAGGGACAGGCCGCGGTGCATCGGCCCGTGACCGCCCAGGAGCCCCACCTGCTCGCCCCCGACCAGCAGCGGCGACAAGGTCACGAACAGCTCGTCGATCACGTCGAGGTCGGCGAGCTGCCCCAGCAGGTTCGGGCCGCCCTCGCACAGCACCATCCGGGCCCCGTCGGCGTACAGGTCGGCCAGCATCGCCGGGATGTCGACGGTGGTCCCGCCGACGGCACGGGGCTCGACGCCGGGTGGGAGCCGTCCCGCGTCGGCCGTGCTCGGGTGGTACACGATCGGTTCCGGTCCACTGCCGCTCAGGCAGGGCTGGTCGGCGGGGAGGTCCAGGCTGCGGCTCACCATGGCCAGCCGCGCGCTCGTCGTTCCGGCGTCCACCGGTCGTCGGTACCGCTCGGTCCGAGCGGTACCCGCAGCCACCAGGATCACGTCGGCGCAGGCTCGGAGTGCCCGGAACACCGTCCGGTCGGCCTCACCCGACAGGCCGGCGGACCGGCCGTCCCGTCCGTAGGCACCGTCGACCGAGGCGACCATGTTGGCGGCCACCCACGGGCGTCCGGCCGGCGTCGGTCGAGGATCGTCGGCCAGCAGGTCGAGGACCGACCCGATCGGCCCGCTCGTCGGCAGCAACTGCTCCATCGCGGGAATGTAGCCCTGTCCCGAGATCGCGTTCTCCACAGGTTGGCCACGGCCTGTGGAAGCGGTTCCCGCCGGGGAGCGCCCCGATCCGCTTCGTTCCGGGGGTCGTTCCCCCTCGGCGGCGGTGCATCCCGGTTCCGGTCGGCGACGGCCGGTGTCCACGAGCTGAACCTGTGGGGAACTGGCGGGGAAATCCACACCTTGTCCCTCTTCCTGCCCACAGGACGGGTCCCTTAGGTTGCCGCCCGGAGATGTGGCACGGACAGCCGGAATGGTGGCTGGTGTCCCTCGTCGCCCCACGAGGGATGTCTCCTGGGGGTCGGAACCCCCGCCGTCCTCGGACGGCAGGATCGTTCCGGCAGGCCTCTCCCCGGCTGTTCGTGCCCGCTCCGTTCATCCGTTTCCCGCCCGCCGGTAGCGTTGATCGGGCGAACCCCTTCCCGGAGGCCATGGCTCGTGACGCTCGGCGCTGAGACCCACCACGGCCGCATCCAGCGGCGACACACCATTGCGGGCCGCTCGGCCTACGACGACCTGGTCTGGGAGCGGCGTGACGCCCGGCTGGTCGACCACCGTGACGGGTCGGTCGCCTTCGAGCAGGTCGGCGTCGAGTTCCCCGAACGCTGGTCGCTCACGGCCTCCAACATCGTCGCCCAGAAGTACTTCCGCGGCCCCCTCGGCTCGCCGGGGCGCGAACGGTCCCTCCGCCAGGTGGTGGACCGCGTCGTGGGCACCATCACCGACTGGGGCCGGCGCGACGGCTACTTCGCCGATCCCGACGAGGCCGATGCCTTCGCCGACGAGCTGCGCTGGTTGCTCGTCCACCAGCGCGTCTCGTTCAACTCACCGGTCTGGTTCAACATCGGCGTCGACGGTGCGACCCAGCAGGCCGCCGCCTGCTTCATCCTGGACGTCGACGACGACCTCGGCTCGATCCTCAACTGGTACCGGGAGGAGGGCCTCATCTTCCAGGGCGGTTCGGGGGCCGGGGTCAACCTCTCACGACTCCGCTCGTCCAAGGAACGGTTGAGCGGTGGCGGGGTGCCCTCGGGCCCGGTCAGCTTCATGCGCGGTGCCGACGCCTCCGCCGGACCGGGCATCCACCTCTCGCCGATCCACCGCGT
>CAYMKW010000038.1:13640-22855 GCA_964391365.1 uncultured Microthrixaceae bacterium
CGGCACCACCCGCCGTGCGGCCAAGATGGTCATCCTCGACGCCGACCACCCCGACATCTCCGAGTTCATCTGGTGCAAGGCCCGCGAGGAGCGCAAGGCCCGTGTGCTGCGCGACGCCGGGTTCGACATGGACCTCGACGGCGCCGACTCGTTCTCCGTCCAGTACCAGAACGCCAACAACTCGGTCCGGGTCAGCGACGAGTTCATGGAGGCCGCCGTGGACGGCCGCGACTGGGAGCTCCTCGCCCGGACGACCGGCCAGGTCGTGGAGCGGGTGCCGGCCCGTGAGCTCCTCCACGACATCGCGGCGGCCGCCTGGGAGTGCGCCGATCCGGGAGTGCAGTTCGGCACCACCATCAACCGCTGGAACACGACGCCGAACGCCGGTGAGATCGTCGCCAGCAACCCGTGCTCGGAACACCTGCGGCTGGCGAACAGTGCCTGCAACCTGGCGTCGGTGAACCTGCTCGCCTACCTCGACGAGGACGGCACCTTCGACGAGGCCTCGTTCGAGCACACCGTTCGCGTGCTCGTGACCGCCCAGGACATCCTGGTCGGAGCGTCCGACTACCCGACCGAGGCGATCGCGGCGCAGGCGCGCTCGGCGCGGGACATCGGCGTCGGCTACACGAACCTGGGGGCGTCGTTGATGGCGCTCGGTCTGCCCTACGACTCGGAGGCGGGACGGTCGTGGGCAGCGGCGGTGACCGGCATCCTCACCGGCACCGCTGCGGTCCGCTCGACCGAGCTCGCCGAACGCCTCGGCCCCGCTCCGCTGTTCGCCGACGATGCCGAGGCCTGGTCCGCGGTCTACGGGCTCCACCTCGGTGCGGCCCGTGCCGTCCCGTCCGTGGACGCTCAGCCGGAACTGAACCGGCGACTCGTCGACCTCTGGGCCGAGGCGGCCGAGCGGCTCGGGGCCCACGGTGCGCGCAACGCCGAACTGAGCGTCGCTGCGCCGACCGGGACCATCAGCTTCATGATGGATGCCGACACGACCGGCATCGAACCGGATCTGGGTCTGGTGAAGTTCAAGAAGCTGGTCGGCGGCGGCACCATCCAGATCGTCAACCAGACCGTCCCCCGGGCATTGGCGCGACTCGGCTACCCGGAGGAGCAGGTCGCCGAGATCGTGGCCTGATCGCCGAGCACCACTCGGTGCTCGGCGCACCACACCTGGACCCTGACCACGTGGCCGTCTTCGCCTGTGCCATGGGTGACGTGACCATCTCCTACGGCGGACACCTCCGGATGATGGCGGCCATCCAGCCGTTCTTCTCCGGCGCCATGTCCAAGACGGTCAACCTGCCCGAGTCGACCTCGGTCGATGAGATCGAGCAGCTGCTCGTCGAGGCCTGGCGCTCCGGCATCAAGTGCGTGGCGCTCTACCGGGACAACTGCAAGGTGACCCAACCGCTCAGCGTCGGCACCGGTGCGTCGGCCGCTCCGTCGTCGACGGTCGGGCAGGTCGTCACGCCGGTCGTCGTCTCGCACGATCGGCGGCCCGAACGCGAGCGGCTGCCCCGCAGTCGTCGGTCGCGCACCTTCGAGTTCCGCGTCGCCGACTGCAAGGGGTTCGCGACGGTCGGGGAGTACGACGACGGCCGGCCCGGTGAGCTCTTCATCCGCGTCTCCAAGCAGGGTTCGACCCTCGCCGGGATCATGGACGCACTGGCCATCTCGGTCAGTCACGGCCTGCAGTACGGGGTGCCGCTCCGGGCCTTCGTCGATGCCCTCGTCGGCATGCGCTTCGAGCCGGCGGGGATCACCGACGATGCCGAGATCCGGCTCGCCAACAGCCTGATCGACTACCTCTTCCGGCGGCTCGCGCTCGAGTACCTGCCCTACGAGGAGCGCCTCGAACTCGGGATCCTCGCCACCTCCGAGCGGACCCAGCCGACGCTGCCCGGCGTCGACGAGGCCGCACCGCCCGCCGTCGGCGAGTTCCCCGGCTCCGTTCCGGCCCGAGGCACGAGCGACGCTCCGCTGTGCTCCTCCTGCGGGGTCGCGATGCTCCGGGCGGGATCGTGTTTCACCTGCCAGGAGTGCGGCGCCACGAGCGGTTGCAGCTGATGTCAAGGACGCCGGTGAACGCCGCGGAGTTCACGCCGACCTCCAGCCGTGTGGCGAAGACCGCCTCGCTGGTGATCTGCTCGATCCGCTCGGAGGTGCACGCCATGCTCATGGCGCCACACCGTCGTGGGAGTCGGACCTCGGCCGGGTGATCCACCACCACAGCGCCAGCACCACCGCGAAGTAGAGGACCAGCAGCAGGGACCAGACCCACCACGTCAGCGGGTCGCCCTGGCTGTCGAGCCACCAGCCTGCCAACAGCGCCGGAGCGCCCATGAAGACCAGCAGCAGGATGGAACGTGATCGCGACATGAGCGCAGGTCCTACTTCTTGCAGTATTCGGAGTTGTCGTTGTAGATGCCGTTCGGAGCCGGTACGCCACCGACCGTGGTGTACCGCACCCGGAGGCAGTTCCCCGAGTTTGCCGCAGCTGAAAGTCGATGTCACTCGGACTGAAACTCGGATGTCATTCGACAGCTGACGTCGGCGTCCACCGGGGACGCTCAGGCCACCTCGTCGTAGACGTCGATGGTCCCGGCGTAGCTCGCCACCCACACCCGTCCGGTGGAGTCGTCGTAGCTGATGCCGATCGGGTTCGCGCCGGTGGGAACCTCGTCCAGGGCCCGCATGTCGTCGGTCGCGAGCTTCGTCATGGAGTCCGACCCGTAGTTGACGACGTACAGCGCCGTTCCGTCCGTCGAGATGTCCATGGAGCGTGGTTGCGAACCGGTCGAGACGTCGGCGACGACCTCGCCCGTCGTGGTGTCGACCTTGGACACCGTCCCACCCTTGTTGTTCGTCGAGTAGAGCCACCGGCCGTCGGGGCTGAGCACGACGTGACGCGGTCCCAGACCGACCCCCTCCAGCCAGGTCACCGAGTAGTCGTCGAGCGACACGACGGCGACCTTCGTGTCGCCCATGATCGCCACGTACGCGGTGCGGCCATCGGGCGACACGGCGATCCCCCGGGGGTAGCGGCCCAGGTCGATGGACGCGAGCTCCCTGCCGTCGGTGGTGCTCGACACGGTCAGGTCCCAGGTGCACCAGTTGGTCGTCAGCACGCGCTCGTCGTCGGGGGTGACCGCCACGTACTTCGGGACCGCCCCCACGGGCACGACCTGGTCGATCTCCCAGTCATCGGTCCCGATCCGGTAGAGGAAGCTCGGCGGCACGCCGTCGGCGGGGGAGCACTCGTCGCTGCCCTCCCGGAACCCGGGCCCGTACATGGAGTAGTTCGACACGTACACCGCCGAGCCGTCGTGCAGGAACGCCGCCTCGACCGGTGCTCCCTGGAACTCGCCCTCGCGGTCGATCCCGAAGTCGCTGAGACGAACCCGGTCCGGGATCGTCGCCACGAGCTCGCCATCGGCGTCGTAGGCCGTGACGGTGTGGGTGTACATCATGTTCTGGGCCGTCGCGACACCCGTTCCCGAGGTCACGATCGACTTCGGCGTGATGTCGCCGCGGATGGTGCGCAGTTTCGACAGGCGCCGCTCGACGGCCGGTGGGCCCTCGGGTGCGGTCGGTGCCGGTGCAACGGTGGTGGTGGACTCGGGCGGAATGGTCAGCTGGACCGCCTCGACGGTCGTGTCCTCGGGGTCGCCGCCGAGCAGCAGGACCGCGCCCAGGCAGGCGACGGCCACGACGGCGGCCGTGACCGCCACCCACTGGGCCCGTCGTTCCGGGGTCACCAGTGGTGGTGCCCGTCGTCGGGCGTGTCGGGCGGCCGGACGCCGAACCGGTCCCGCACCTCGTCCAGCGGGAAGTGGGCCAGGGCCAGGTGGTCGACCAACGAGAAATCGGCCGAGCAGGCGGCTCCGCGTGCGAGCTCCCGGCCCAGCAGTTCGGCGGCGCCGGGGGTCGTCAGGATCCCGGCCTCGGCGGCGACCGACGGCGAGCGCTCGAAACCGGCCTCGTGGACCACCAGCGACGACAGCAGCGCGGCCCGGTTGAGCGGGGTGTCGTCGGCGGCGAGCTGGAACGCGCTCAGGGCGACCTCGCCCGGTCCGGTCGGCTCGATCCCGGCGATCGTGTGGGTCATGTCGTGGCCGACGAAGAAGTGGTTCAACCTCGAGCCCTGCACCCCGGGAACGGGGATGCCGTTGCGGATGTGGAAGTCGATGAACGCCCGGCCGAGGGTGCCCTCGGGCAGATCGCCGAGGCCCAGCAGTCGCTCGGCGAGTTCGGGCTCGGGGGCGTCGACCACGGGCAGGTCCCGGAGCTCCGGCTCGACCCGTTCGCCGAGGGTCTCGTCGAGGAAGCGCCGGAAGTCGGCGGCGGCCCGGTT
Source organism: uncultured Microthrixaceae bacterium (assembly GCA_964391365.1). GTDB lineage: Bacteria > Actinomycetota > Acidimicrobiia > Acidimicrobiales > Microtrichaceae > SXMI01. The sequence goes on from CAYMKW010000038.1 coordinate 18,001, forward strand.
CGTGCCCGCGTCGACCAGGTCACGCAGCATCTCCCGCTCCGCACCGCTGACGCCCAGTGCGTCGCCGTAGCGCTCGGCTGCGTCGACCTGGGCGGCGCTGATCGGATGCCGGCACATCTCGAGCGTCACGAGCAGTTCGTGGAACCGGCGGGCGCTGTCGGGGTTCCCGAGCCGACGGGTCAGCTCGCCAGGGGCCAGTGGCGTGATCCGCTCGGGGTCAAGGTCGGGGCGCCCGAGCAGGTGGTGGGTGACGGACCGCAGCACCGCCAGCTGCTCGGCCTGTGGGCCGCCGTCCACGTCGACGGCGCCGACGAGCCCGGCCACCACCGGCTCCACGTCGTCGGAGTGGATGCGGAATCCCACGGCGGGAACGGTAGTTCTCGGGCGGCGCGTGGGTGTCGCACCGGCCGGTAGCGTTCGACCATGGCTCGGGTGCTGGTGACCAACGATGACGGCGTCGACGCCGAGGGGCTGCACCACCTGGCGGCGGCACTCCTGGCCGAGGGCCACGACGTCGTCGTCGCCGCCCCGTCCTACGACGCCAGCGGATCGGGAGCCAGCCTGGGGAGCCTCCGGCCCGACCATCACATCCCGTGCTCGACGGTCGAGCTCCCCGGCTCCGAGCTGGCGGCGGTCCCGGCCTACGCGGTCGACGGCCCACCGGCCCTGTGCGTGCTCGCCGCAGCGCTCGGTGGGTTCGGCGCCCGCCCCGATCTGGTCGTCTCGGGAATCAACCCGGGCATGAACACCGGACGGGTCGTCCTGTACTCGGGGACGGTCGGTGCCTGCCTCAGTGCTCAGAACCTGGGCATCCGGTCGTTGGCCGTCAGTCTGCAGGCGGTCGAGCCGTGGCGGTTCGACACGGCCGCCTCGCTGGCGGTCGAGGTGCTCCCGACCCTGGAGCGGTCGCCGGAACGCACGGCGCTCAACCTGAACGTGCCCGGTCTCGACCGCTCCGAGGTGCGTGGCATCCGCTGGTGTCGTCTCGCCAGCTTCGGCGAGGTGCGTGCCGCGGCGGCCGAGGTGACCGACGGGTCCCTGCAGATGCGGGTGTCCGCGGTCGACGAGGAGATCCCGTCCGACACCGACTCCGGTGCGGTCCGCGACGGCTGGGCGGCGCTGACGACGATCGTCGGGGTCGTGGAGGCCTGGCCGACGCCGACGCCGACGGCGGCGGAGGTCGCCGAGACGCTGGTGCCAGGGTCGCCGTTGCACCCGACGCACCGGGTGGCCGACGCATTCGGTGGGAACGCCGTGCTGCTGCCGCGATCCGACTGAGGGGCCTCAGTCCTCGGCGAGCATCCCGCCGACGAGCGTCTCGAACTCGGCGAGCTCCCGGAGCCTCGCTGCGGCGACGGCCTCGGCGCGGCCGGCCAGCAGGAGCCGCTTGGTGGCGACGACCGGACCGAGTGGCAGGGCACCGATGCCTGCTGCGGCTGAACGGGCCACTGCGAGCAGGTCGTCGTCGTCGACGACGGCGCGGGCGAGACCGTCGGTGACCGCCTCGTCGGCGGTGATCCACGGCTCGGTGAACAGGATCTCGGCCGCGCGCTGCCAGCCGACGCGCTCGGGCAGCAACAGGCTCGCCGAGGCCTCGGTGGTGACCCCCAGGCTGATGAACGGCACCTTCAGGCGTGCGCTCCGGGCCATGTAGACCAGGTCGCAGTGGAGCAGCATCGTGGTCCCGATGCCGACGGCCACGCCGTTGACGGCGGCCACGATCGGCTTGGGGAACGTCTCGAGGCTCGGCATGAATCGTTGGTAGCCCGGCGGGCGATCGGCGAACGCCGCCGGGTTCGACATCTCGCCCAGGTCCTGACCCGCTGAGAACGCCCGGCCGGATCCGGTGAGCAGCACGCACCGCACCTCGTCGTCCTCGGCGGCGTCGTCGAGCGCCTGGGCGGCCGCGTACCAGAGGTCCTGGTTGAAGGCGTTGAGCGCACCGGGGCGATCGAAGGTCAGCTCCCGGTATCCGTCGTTGGTCGAGACGCGCAGCACCTGCGCCGAGGGGTCGTCCATGGACACAACGTACCCGTGGGACCGGAACCGTCCGGGTGGGGGAGTGGGGCCGCTGGGACGTCCCTGCGGAGGTTGGCCGGCGTCCCTTCCCGATCCACTCCGCAATGTTCGGGAAGGGACGCTCAGCCTGTCGACCGGACCCGCTCTCCGGTCGAACGTGGCCCCTTGGAGGCCTGGGCACCACGATGCCGTGCTGGCCTCAAGCCCGGCTCAAGACAGCCTCAGGTCTTCGATAATCGTGTGTCGGAGGTCTCACCTCCGGAGCTCGGTTGCGCCAATCAGGGGGCCGCTGGGACACAATGCGTCCGTGGATGCGAACGACGACGACCGCCCGGCCAGGTCCGACGACTCCGGTCCCGGTTCGCCGCCGGGCCCCGAGGGCGGGGCCGCTCCGTGGGTGGTGGACGCCGCGCTCGGTGCCACGGCCTCGTTCCTCCGGCTCGCCGGAGGGGTGACCCGTGCGGCGCTGGCATCGCCTCCCGCCCGGGTCGCGAACGACCTCGCCCGGACCGTCGCCAGGCCGCTGACCGAGGAGGGACGGCAGATCCGTGAGGGCGCCGCGCGGGACGGTGCACCGGGGTTGGGCGAAGCGGTCCGGGACCTCGCTCCGGCGGTGGTCGACGCCATCGGGATCAACGGCATCCTCGAGCAGATCGACGTGGAGCGGATCATCGAACGCGTCGACGTGGAGCGGGTCGTCGATCGCGTCGACGTGGAGCGGATCGTCGATCGCGTCGACGTGGGGCGGATCGTCGACCGGGTCGACGTCGACCGGATCGTGTCGCGGGTGGACGTGAACGCGATCGTCCAACGGGTCGACATCGACTCGCTCATGACCGAGACGGAACTGGGATCGATCATCGCCCAGTCGACCAGTGGCGTCGCCTCCCAGGCACTGGACTCCGTGCGCAGCCAGGGTGTCGGTCTGGACGGGTTCATCGCCCGGTGGGCGAATCGACTGGCCCGGCGGGACCCCGCCGAACTGCCCGCCGGTCCGCCGCTGCTGGTGGACCAGCCCCGGGCGCTCCCGCCGGCGGACCCGGCGTGAGCCTCACGTCCAGCGGGGACCTTGCGGCCGACGTCTCGCTGCAGGGCCACTACGCCGGGGCGGTGACCCGTGCGGTCGCGTTCGGTGTCGACCAGACCGTCGCCACCATCATCTACGCGCTCGCCACGGCCCTCGTCGCCTGGCTCGTCGACATGGTGGTCAGTCCCGAGGTGACGATCGACCCGCACGTCGGTGTTGCGGCGGGCGTCTTCGTCGTCTGGTTGTTCATCTACTACGCCTACCCGTGGTCGGTCAGTGGCAAGACACTGGGCATGGCCCTCCTGGGGATCCGGGTCGTCCAGCGCGACGGTTCTCCCACGACGCCCCGGAACGGAGTCGTGCGGACGCTCGTGCTGCCGCTCACGTTCCTGACCTTCGGCATCGGTTTCCTCCCGATCCTCTTCGGCCGGGAGCGCCGCGCCATGCACGATGCGGCCGGTGGGACGGCGGTCGTCTACGACTGGGACGCCCGGGCCGCCCGGCTCCGCTTCCTGGCCCGACAGGGGCCGGCGGGTCGTCGGAACGGCTCTACGATCGCCCCGTGACCGCGGACCAACCCCGAACCCCTGGCCGGCCGACGACGCCGGAGGCCCTCCTCGGCGACCTGCGCGACGTGTGGGTCTCGATCGACGACCTCATCGGGTCGCTCGACGACGAGGACTTCTCGGCCCCCACGGCATGTCCCGGCTGGGATGTGGCCGCCGTGCTGGCCCACGTGATCGGGACGGAGCTGATGATGGCGGGCGAGGCGCCTCCTGCGGTCGACGTGCCGGACCTGCCGCACCTCCGCAACGACATCGCCCGGGCGAACGAGGCCTGGATCCTGGCCCGCAGGGACCGGACGCCCGACGACCTCCGGTCCGAGTTCCGTGAGGTGGTGGCCCGTCGGACCGACGAGCTGGAGGGGCTGACCCAGCAGGACGTCGACGCCGAGAGCTGGACCCCGGCAGGCATGGCGACGCTCGGCCGATTCCTGCAGATCCGCGTGTTCGACACCTGGATCCACGAGCTCGACATCCGCGACGCCGTCGGACGGGTCGGTCACGAGACGGGCCCGGCGGTCCAGCGGACGCTCGCCGAGGTCGGCAACGGAATCGGGTTCGTGGTCGGCAAGCGGGCAGGAGCGCCCGACGGGAGCTGGGTGCGCATCGACCTCCCGGGACCCGAGCCGGCTCGCTACGACATCGTGGTCGAGGGACGGGCGAGGGTCGTGGACGATGAACCGGCCGGTGATCCGACCGTCACCGTCACGCTGGGCAGCACCGACCTGGTCCGTTGTGTCGCCGGCCGCGTCGACCCGGCCGCGCTCCTCGCCGCCGGGACCATCACCCTCGGTGGTGACACGGAGCTGGGGGAGCGCATCGTGGGGGCGTTCCCGTACACGATCTGAGCGTCCCCGGACGCCTCTGGTAGCATCTGACGTTCCCCTGAGCAGTCTGCGAGGATGTCCGTGACGTTCGATGTCGGTGACCGAGTCGTCTACCCGCACCACGGTGCTGCGGTGATCACCAAGCGCGAGAAGCGCAAGATCAACGGGTCGACCACCGAGTACCTCGTGTTGGAGATGGCCCACGGTGAGCTCACCCTGGCCGTGCCGGTCGACCGGGCCGACGACGTCGGCATGCGGCCGCCGATCGGCCAGGACGAGGTCGACGACCTCTTCGAGCTGCTCGCCAAGAAGGACATCCGCGAGCCCGCCAACTGGAGCCGTCGGTTCAAGAACCACCAGGAGAAGCTGAAGTCGGGCGACGTCTACCAGGTGGCCGAGGTGGTCCGGAACCTGGCGCT